>PHCU01000260.1 GCA_002842345.1 Betaproteobacteria bacterium HGW-Betaproteobacteria-12
CTTCAAGATTAAGACTCAAGGTCTTCTCCTTCCGTTAATTAAGCTTCAACCGAACATCCGGTAAAAGCCATCCCACGGCGACCTTTTATCAGGAATACTAAATCCTGTTTTCGGGAACGCCATCTGCGTAGGTTTCAACATCAAGCGGAACAGAGGTCGGAGAATCAGAACTTACCTTCACCCATCCCACTCTTGCTTCAATTAAATCCTTGCGGACTCCTACGGTCTTTGATGATTCCACCCAGCATGATCAAACTGATCTGCAGGACGGAGCCCAAAGCACTTCGACGGGCCCGCCTCAGGCAGGCCCGCAACAACTAGCCGGCAATATTTGCCTGATCTACACGGACACCGGCACCCATGGTGCTGGAGACCGAAACTTTCTTCAGATACACGCCCTTGCTGGAAGCAGGCTTGGCCTTGGACAAGGCATCCAGCAACGCAGCCAGATTATCCTTCAGCGCATCGACGCTGAAAGAAGCACGGCCGATGGTGCAATGCACGATACCACCCTTGTCGGTACGATACTGAACCTGACCAGCCTTGGCGTTCTTTACAGCCTCAGCAACGTTAGGGGTCACAGTACCAACCTTGGGGTTAGGCATCAGACCGCGCGGGCCCAGAACTTGACCCAGGGTACCGACGATGCGCATCGCATCAGGAGTCGCAATGGCGATATCAAAATCCAGCATGCCACCCTTGACTTGTTCAGCCAGATCTTCAAAACCGACGATATCGGCGCCCGCCGCCTTTGCTGCCTCAGCCTGCGCACCTTGCGCAAACACAGCCACACGCTTGGTCTTACCTGTACCGTGCGGCAACACCAGAGCACCACGCACCAGTTGATCGGATTTACGCGCATCAATACCGAGGTTAACGACCGCATCAACGGATTCGTCAAACTTTGCAGTGGCAGTTTCTTTAACCAGGGTTAAAGCATCAGCCACCGGGTAGAGCTTGTTACGATCAATCTTGCCTTGCAGGGCAGCAAGACGTTTGGAAATTTTAGCCATGTTATACACCCTCCACTTCAATACCCATGCTGCGCGCGCTGCCAGCAATGGTGCGAACCGCAGCATCCATATCAGCTGCCGTCAGGTCAGGCATCTTGGTCGTTGCAATTTCTTCGGCTTGCGCACGAGTAATCTTGCCTACCTTGTCGGTGTGTGGACGGGGGGAACCCTTGTCGATTTTTGCAGCCTTCTTGATCAGAATCGTTGCAGGGGGAGTCTTCATCACAAAAGTGAAGCTCTTGTCTGCAAAAGCTGTAATAACTACAGGAATTGGCAAGCCCGGCTCAACGCTCTGAGTTGCAGCATTGAACGCCTTACAGAATTCCATGATATTCAAACCACGCTGGCCAAGTGCAGGACCGACCGGTGGGCTAGGATTGGCTTTACCTGCAGGAATCTGCAGCTTGATATAGCCGATAACTTTCTTTGCCATGTTTTACTCCAAGTGGGTTCAAACGCTTAACTCAGTAAGCTCCCCATTCCAGTTAAATACAGCGCCACTATGAAGTCACTATGAATTTCACGGGCGCCGCGCTTGGGACCGGCTTCAACTGCAAGCCGGTCTATTCATCAGACCTCTTTTTCGACCTGACTGAAATCCAGTTCCACTGGTGTAGCGCGACCAAAAATGGTCACAGTCACACGCAGTTTGCTCTTTTCGTAATTGACATCCTCAACGTTGCCGGAGAAGTCCTTGAACGGACCATCAATTACACGCACAGACTCCCCCTTCTCAAAGGTAAGCTTCTGCGTCGGATTATGTTTGCTGTCATCCATGCGCTGCAGGATGATATCCACTTCTTTATCCTTGATCGGGGTAGGCTTCTGCGCCGTACCACCAATGAAGCCGGTTACGCGAGGCGTACTCTTGACCAGATGCCAGGTGTCATCGGTCATTTCCATCTGCACCATGACATATCCGGGATAAAGCTTGCGCTCGCTGATGGCCTTCTGACCACCCTTCATCTCGACAACCTCTTCAACCGGCACCAATATCTGACCGAACTGATCCTGCATGTTGGCGCGAGAAATTCGCTCTTCCAGACTGCGCAGTACAGATTTCTCATAGCCAGAGAAGGCCTGAACCGCATACCATCGCATACTCATTAAGCGCTCCGACCTAAAAGCTTTTCCACCATCCAGAGAAAGCCGATATCGACAATCCAGAGGAAGATGGCTACAACTACAACCAGCACAAATACCGCAAATGTGGTCTGTATGGTTTCCTTGCGTGTCGGCCAGACAACCTTACGCGTTTCAGCAGCAGCCTCGCGAGTAAAGCTGAGAGCCGACTGCCCCTGCGGCGTCGTCCACAACACGACCACTGCAGCAGCTACGCCCGCCAATACGGCAAGAACACGCAATACCATTGCGTGTTCCGCCAGGAAATAGAAGCCGGCAACGCCTGCGGCAACCAGCAACAGTGCGAAAACCAGCTTTATTTTATTTATCATATTTACGCTTAATTAAATTCTTGGCAGGCCAGGAGGGTCTCGAACCCCCAACCCTCGGTTTTGGAGACCGATACTCTACCAATTGAGCTACTGGCCTAATCCTTCACTT
>PHCU01000090.1 GCA_002842345.1 Betaproteobacteria bacterium HGW-Betaproteobacteria-12
GAGTTCGAGGTCTTCCACGGAGCCGGCTTCAGCAGCCAGGTGCATGACGGTGGTCTGAGCCTTGCTGTGCAGGATCAGGCGGGTCGAGTCGGCTTTCGGATCGCAGCCGACGATCATTACTTTCTTGCCGGATTCAGCCAGCGCCGCCACCAGATTCTGGGTGGTGGTGGACTTGCCGATCCCGCCTTTGCCGTAGATGGCGCATTGACGCAGTTTAGCCATGGTGTAATCTCCTTAGTCTGTCAGTCGATTTGCGAAGGAATCATTGAGAGTCGCAGCTCACCTTCTGCACGTTGCGTGCCAGGTCGACTGGCAGACCGCAAGCGATTGAAATCACAATGAAAATAGAAAATTCGCCGGATCTTGTCGGCACCCCGACATGCGACAATTCCCCTACGCTTTGTAGGGGTGACTACAAAGCGACACTGCCGCGCGACGCCCGCCTGCCGATCAACCGCTGCAACCTGCCAGCCGTCGTCCTTGGCAGCCTGACCTTCCAGCGCCATCCGGCGCCACTGCTGCTCGATGGCGTCGCCGAACTGCACCGCGACCTGTTTCGCCGCCTGGCCGCGGTGTCTTCGCCGGCCGAGCGCGGCGAGGTGTTCCGCGATTACCTGACCGTGCATTTCCAGCTCGAATGGCCGGAACAGATGGGCTTCACCGGCCAGAAGAAGGGGCGGACCAAGGCCAACTACAGCAAGACCATCCGCGGCTGGAGTTTCGATTCGGACAGCCGCGAAGGCGCCGTGCTCAAGGGCTGGGTCGAGTCGCGCTTCGGCCTGATGCCGCGCTGGCACGGCCAGCCGCTGAGCGATCCGTCGGGCGAGGCCTATCGGCGCTATCTGGAAATGCGCGCCCAGGGGCTGTACGGCACCAATGCGCTGGAAGCCCAGCTCGACCTGGTGTACACCTATTGCCAGTACGAGCTGGCCCTGCGCCATCCGGCGGCGCAGCATGTCACGCTGTACCGCGGCATCAATCGCCTGGGCGATCACGAGGTGCTGGAGCAGGGCGACAAGGGCCGCCACGTAATCCTGCTCAATAACCTCAATTCATTTACCTGCAGCCGCGAGCGGGCCTGCGAATTCGGCGACTACATCCTCGCCGTCGAGGTGCCGCTGGTGAAAATCTTCTTTTATTGCGGCCTGTTGTCCGGCGTGCTGCAGGGCGAGGACGAATTCCTCGCCATCGGCGGTGTCGCCGAGGTCAGCCTGTCGCCCCTCTGAACCGGCTCAGGCGCTGCGGCCCCGCTCCAGCCAGCGGGTAAGGACGACGAACAGCGCGTCGGGATCGACCGGCTTGGCGATGAAGTCGTCCATGCCGGCGGCCAGGCAGCGCTGGCGGTCGTCGACGAAGGCATTGGCGGTCATCGCCAGGATCGGCGTGGCGGCATGGCCGGGCAGCCGGCGGATGGCCTGGGTGGCGGCCAGACCGTCGAGATTGGGCATCTGAATATCCATCAGGATCAGGGCGTAGGCGTTCTTGCCGGCCAGTTCCAGCGCCTCGGCGCCATCGGCGGCGATATCGACGGGCAGGCCGAGGACGTCGTGCAGCAGTTCGCGGGCAACTTCCTGGTTGATCGGGTCGTCCTCGGCCAGCAACAGACGCTTGTCGTGATGGCGGGTGCGCAGCAATTGCTCGGCGGCTTCACCGCTCAGCGTCTGGGCATGCGCCGGCAAGCTGTCGGTCAGGCACTTGTCGATCTGCAGCGTGAAGCTGAAGGTGCTGCCCCGGCCGGCTTCGCTGTGCACGGCGATGTGGCCGTTCATCAGGCGCACCAGCCGCTCGCAGATGGCCAGGCCGAGGCCGGTGCCGCCGTGCTGGCGGGTGGTCGAGCTGTCGGCCTGCTCGAAGGGGCGGAAGACGCGCTGCTGGGCCTCGGCCGACATGCCGATGCCGGTATCGGCGATGGTCAGCGCGACGCTCAATTGCCGCTCGTCTTCGCCAACGATACTGGCACTGATCGAGATTTCGCCCTGCTCGGTGAATTTCACCGCGTTGCTCAGCAGGTTGAGCAGGATCTGCTGCAGGCGCAGCGGGTCGCCGAGCAGCTCGGTGTCGATCAGGCGCTGGTCTATTTCCCGGCGCAGGCTGAGTTTCTTGGCTTCCAGCCGGTCGGCGATGAGGCTTTCGACATTGGCGATGACGCTGCCGAGGCGGAAGGGCACGTGTTCCAGCGTCAGGCGCTCGGCATCGATCTTGGACAGGTCGAGCACGTCGTTGAGCAGGCGCAGCAGGTGGTTGGCGGCGCCGCTGATCTTGCCCAGGCGGTCGCGCTGCTGCGCATCGCTGGCCTGGCGCTGGAGGATGCCGGCGAAGCCGATGATGGCATTCATCGGCGTGCGCAGTTCGTGGCTCATGTTGGCGAGGAAGCTGCTCTTTGCCCGGTTGGCCGCCTCGGCCGCGTCCTTGGCCACCGACAGGTCGACGGTGCGGGCCTTGACCAGTTCCTCGAGGTGGTGCCGGTACTGGGCGAGTTCGGCCTCGGCCTGCTTGCGCTTGCTGACGTCGACGATGACGCCGATCACCGCTGGCTGGCCTTCGTATTCCATGCGTCGGCCATAGACCTCGACGTCGAGGCGGGAACCGTCGCGGCGCCGGCCGACGAAGGCATAGTTGATCGAATCGACCTCGCCCTGGATGCGCTTGCGCAGGTTGCCCGAGACCAGTTCGCGGTCCTCCGGCGCCACCAGGTCGCTGACGGCGACGCTGCCGACCACCTCGGCCGGGTCGGCATAGCCGAACATCTCGGCAAAGCGCGGGTTGGCATAGGCGAAGCGGCCATCCTGGATGATGTAGACGCCGACCAGCGACTGCTCGATCAGGCCGCGGAACTTGCGCTCGGCGGCGAGCAGGGCCTGCTCGGCCAACTTGCGTTGGGCGATGTCGCGGCAGCTGCCGAGGACGCGGCCGTTGGGCAGGCGCACGGCACTCAGTTCGACCAGGGCGCTGCTGGTGTCCTTGCGCCGCAGCGGCAGTTCGGCGACGACCTGGCCGCCGGCCAGCACTTCGCCGAAGATGCGGCGGTGCTCGTCGAGCGTGCCTTCCGGCGCCAGCCCGCTGATGTCCATGCTGAGGATTTCCGCCAGGCTGTAGCCGACCAGTTCGCAGGCCCGCTGATTGGCATAGGCGAAACGTTGCTGGCTGTCGGCGATGAAGACGGCGTCAGGGGCGTTGTCGAGGATGCTGCGCAGCGACTGCTCGCTGTCGCTCAGGCGTCGGGCGATCGTCTCGACGGTCCGCTGGTGGCGGGCATTGACGAACAGTAGGCTGAAGATCAGCAGGCCGAGCATCCAGCCGCCGACAGCGATGCCGCCGGGCAGATGGCTGGTGCTCACCGCGTCGAAGTCCGGGCTGCTCTGGAAATGCGCCAGCCAGCGATGGCTCCCGAGGTCGATCGGCAGATGGGCGATATAGCGCCCGCGCAGGCCGGGATTAGTGCTCATGCCGGAATCGAAGAGCAGGTTTTCGGCTTTTTCCTTGCCGTCGTAGAGCACCAGATCGACATCGCGCAGATTGCTGCCGAGCAGGTGGCGCATCAGGTCGTCGGCGCGGAAGGCGCTATAGACGAAGCCGAGCAGGGCCTGGCGACGTTCGGCGATGGTGGCGCGCGGCAGGTCGTTGCGGTAGACCGGCAGGTACATCAGGAAACCGGCTTGTTCCTCACCGGCCTTTTCCTGGACCAGCGTTACCTTGCCGCTCACCGCCACCCGGCCGGTATCGCGGGCCCGCTCCATGGCGTCGCGGCGCACCGGCTCGGAGAACATGTCGAAACCGAGCGCCTTGCGGTTGATGCCGGCCAGCGGTTCGAGGAAGACGATGCTGACGTACTGCTCGCGCTCGCCCGGCGGCCAGATGTCGTAATCGGCAAAGCCCTCGCGGCGCACCGAGGCCACATGCCGGGCCCGCTCGCCGGGTTGCACCAGCAGGCCCAGGCCCATCGCCTGCAGTCCCGGCAGGTTGTGGGCGAGATCGAGATGGCTGACGTAACGCTGCCATTCGTCGCGCTCGACCTTTCGACTCGATTCGATGAAGGCGGCGGTGCCCTGCAGGACCAGCTCGTAGGCCTGCATGCGGCGGATGATGATGTCGCGCTCCTTCTCAGCACGATAGAGGAAGCGGTCGTTGACCCGGTTGTCGACGATCTGCTCGGCGATGAACCAGGCGCCGGTGGTGAACAGCAGCGTCAGGATCAAGGCGATCCAGGCGAACGATTCCGGCTGCAGCGAACCGACACTTTTGCCGCTGGGCTGCGGCGGAACGAGGGGGGGCTGCCGGTCGTGCGCCAAGGCTTCTCCATTCGAATCGCGTATTTTTGCAAGATAGCATCTTCGCCGGCGGATGTCCGGCCCTGGCCGCTGCCGATCCGACGAAGTTCTGTCGCAAACCCGACAACGGCCCGGCGCGCCTCGCCGGAAAGGCGCACCGTTGCGTGATTTGCCGACGGGCGTGAAATTTGCTCGAAGGGGATACCCAACCCCACAGAGCACCAAAATGACTCCACAACTCCGCTCGCAACTGCTCGCCGGTCTGAAGGACGGCAGCATCGTTCCCTATCTCGGGCCCGGCGTCCTCGCCGATGTGCGCAATCCGGCCACGGGCGAGGCGATCCCCGCCGACAGCGATTCGCTGATCATCGCCATGAACGGCGGCAAGCCGATGGCACCCAAGCTGATGTACGAGTTCCCGCGCGCGGCAATGAACATCGAGCTGAAGCGCGGCCGGACGACGGTGACCAAGTTCCTCAACCGCACCTACGGCGAGACGACCTGGACGCGTGCGGCACTGCACGACTGGCTCAAGGGCATCGCCCCGCACTACGTCATCGACATCAACCGCGACACCCAGCTGCAGGATTCCTACGCCGACGTCCCGCACAACCTGATCGTCGGCGTCGCCCGTATCAGCGGCACCGCCTTCCGCTACAAGATCTACTTCTGGGACGGCCAGGCCTACCAGCCGAGCGAGCTGATCAACACGGCCATTCCCATCCTCTTCAAGCCGATGGGCACGCCGCGGCCGGAGGGCGTCTATATCGCCTCCGATGCCGACTACGTCGACTTCATCACCGAACTGATGGGTGGCTTCTCGATCCCGCCGGAGATCAAGGAACTGCGCAAGGGCAAGCAGTACCTGCTGATGGGCATGCGCCTCAACCGCGACACCGAGCGCATGGTCATGGCCGACATGATCTGGTCGGCCGCCGAGCCGGCCGGCTGGGTGTTCATCGCCGAGCCGACCGACAAGGAACGGCGCTACTGCAAGAAGATCGGCCTGGAAATTCTCCAGTGCGATCTGCACGAATTCATCGGGGCCGCCATCGCGGCCTGAACGGATTTTCAAACAGGGAGTATAAAAACCATGCTGCTCGATCGTTACGAATCGCTGTTCTTCAACGCCAATTTCAAGGAAGCCGCCAGCGACGCCGGCTGGGCCGCCTATCGCGGCGAACTGGTGCTCAAGGAAGGCGAAGTGGCCGATGCCCAGGGACGGCGCAAGCCGCCGCAGGAAGTCATGAAGCAGGCCATCCTGCTGGCCGCCGGCGATGAACTGAAGCTGCTCTCCGGCTCGCTCGACGAACTGCAGTATGTCCCGGCGCTGCTCGAGAAATACAGCGCCGACATCAAGCCGGGTGCCAGCGTCGTGCTGTACACGGTCAATATCGACAGCCCCTTCGTGTCCACCGTCAATGGCGCCCAGGTCGTCTTCATTCCGATGGTCCAGGGCATGGTGTGGAACGAACTGTGCGACATCGTCGCGCTGGACAAGGGCGACTTCAAGGGCCTGAGCGCTGCCGACAAGGTGCTGACGCTGTACAAGTCGCTCAAGGACAACAAGTTCAAGTATCCGGAAGTGCCGATCGAGGTGGCGTTGACCAAGACCAACGCCAACAAGCGCGAAAACCACGGCGCCATCTGATGCCCTGGGATCCGCGCTATGCGCTGGGGGTGGCCGAGATGGACGCCACCCATCAGGCCTTCGTCGACCTCGCCGATGCCCTGCTGGCCGCCGATGACGCAGCCTTTCCGGCACTGTTCGCCGAGTTGCGCGAGCACACCCGGGAGCACTTCGAGAACGAGGGCAAGCTGATGAAGGCCTGCCGCTTTCCGGCCATCGGCGAGCACAATGGCGAACACCTGCGGGTGCTCGGCGAACTGGCGCATTTCGCCAGTGGCGTCAGCGCCGGCCGGCTGGTCGCTGCCCGTCAGTACGCGCAGAACCTGCCGGCCTGGTTCGCCACCCACCTGGCGACCATGGACGCGGCGCTGGCGGGCTGCCTGAAGCGCGCCGCCAGCCTGTCCGGCCAGCCGTAAACGAGAACGGGGCCGGCCTTCGCACGAAGGCCGGCCCCGCTATCCGGCACGGCCCGTTCACGCCTGCGGGCAGGTCACCGGCTGCAGGTCGGCGGCATCCCGCTGCTGCACCACTTTCAGCACGAACAGTAGGGCGCTGCCGACAACCATGACGCCGGCCGCCAGCCACAGCCCGGCCGCGTAGTCGCCGGCGCGGCCGGCCGCCAGCCAGCCGGTCACCGCCGGGGCGAGGATCTGCGCGGCGCCGTAGGAGAGGGTCATCTTGCCCATCATCTTGGCCGGGCGGGTCGGGTAATAGCGGCCGGCCATGGTCAGTACCAGGCTGACCATGCCGACGAAGGTGCCGCCGAAGAGCAGGGCGCCGAGCAGCGTCGCCACCAGACCGCCGACCGCCACCGGCAGCGCGATGCCGACGATCTGCAGCAACGCGGCGAGGATCAGCGCGTTGAGGTCGCCGGTGCGCCGAGCGATGAAGTCCCAGACGATGCAGGCCGGCACGGCGCCGAGGCCGACCGCCAGGAAGGCCAGGGTGCCGTGGCCGGCCAGCCCGGGCAGGCGGTCGACAATGGCGACCAGGAAGGTGGCGCCGATCACGTAGCCGACCCCGGCGCAGAAATAGGCGGCCATGAACAGGCGCATGAACAGCGGCGACGGCGGGTTGTCTTCGAGTTTCAGGCCGCTCTTGGTCAGGCCGCTGGTGTCCGGCGCCGGCAGCCAGCGCAGGGCCGGAACCAGCAGCAGGCAGCCGAGGGCGGAAAGGGCGAACCACTGCTGCTGCCAGTCCAGCCAATGGCTCATCGCCGCCACCGCCAGCGAGCAGCCGGCGATGCCCAGGCCGATGCCGGCGAAGTGGATGCCCAGCTCGCTGCGATGGTTGTGGCGGATCAGCCAGTTGAGGATCAAGCCAGTGCCGAACAGCATCGCCGCGGCGCTGGCCAGGCCGGCGATGAAGCGGGAGATGGCCCAGACGGTGACGTCGGTGGACAGGCCCATCAGGATTGTGCTCAGCACGGCGACCACCATGCCGATGCGGTACAGCCGGTCCTTCAGCACCAGGTCGCTGATCGAGGCGGCGAGCAGCGCGCCGCACAGGTAGCCGCCGTAGTTGATGGCGGCCAGCCAGCCGGCCTCGGCGATGCCCAGCCCGGCTTGTTGCTGCATCAGCGGCAGCAGCGGCGTGTAGCTGAAGCGGGCGACACCGAGCGCCAGCAGCAGGCTGAAAATACCGGCGCCGAGCACCCGGATGCGTTCTCGCTGTTCGGCCATGGCCGTCTCCTGTTGTCGTTGTGGAGACAACGATAAACGCGCTAAGCTATCTCAACAATTGATTTATCAAGAACTAAACGTTCTGTATTGGAGATATGTATGGAGCTGATCGCCCTCAGAACCTTTCAGGCCGTGGTCGAGGAAGGCGGCATCCTGGCCGCCTCGCGCAAGCTGAACACGGTGCAGTCCAACGTCACCGGACGCATCCAGAAGCTGGAAGAGGAACTCGGTACCGAACTGTTCTTCCGCAAGGGACGCGGCCTGGAGCTGGCCCCGTCGGGGCGCGTGCTGCTCGACTACACGCGCCGTCTGCTGATGCTCGAACGGCAGACGGCGGCCGCCGTGCGCCAGGTCGGCGAGAGCGTCGGCGAACTGCGCATCGGCGCCATGGAAACCTTCGCCGCGCTGCACCTGCCGCGGGCGCTGAAGGCCGTCCGCGCCAGCCATCCCGGCCTGGAACTGCGGGTGTTCACCGACACCAGCGCGGCGCTGACCGACAAGGTGCTGCACCACAAGCTCGACTGTGCCCTGGTCGCCGGCCCGGTGATCCATCCCGAACTGCAGTTCGCCGAACTGATCGTCGAGGAACTGGTGCAGGTCCATGCCGTCGGCAGCAACCCGCTGCTGCTGCCGCTGATCCTCTTCCGCGAAGGCTGCGCTTACCGCGCCCGGGCGCTGGCCTGGCAGCGCAGCCAGGGGCATGTGCAGGGCGAAGCCATGGAATTCGGCACCCTCGAAGGCATTCTCGGCTGCATCGCCGTCGGCCTCGGCTGGACGCTGATGCCGCGCCGTGTCGTCGAACAGTCGGCGCATGCCGCCGACTTGGTCGTCGAGGCCGTGCCGGCCGACATCGGCCGCGTGCCGACCGGCATGATCAGCCGCCGCGATGCGCCGCCGCTGGCGGCGCTGAAAACCCTGGCGGTGGCGCTGGCCAGTGGGCCGGCCGGGGCGGCGGCCGGCGGCGCGTGTGGCGGAAGTGATACGGAGATGGTGGCGGCTAACGACAATCAGGTAATGTCGTTATGACGAAAGTAATACGGTGATGCTAATATGCCGCCCATTGATCCGACCTGCCCAGGGCCACTCCCGCCGAAAGACGTGAGGCGCAAAGATCCTGTCTAAAGAGGAAACTCCATGACTGCGGATATGCCAGGAATCAGACATCACCGAGTGAGATGTGAGTTCTATGCGCCCTGGCCAGCCGCTTTCCCCGCACCGGCGGATTCATCGAATCGCCGGCCTGGTCTTCGTCCTGCTCTTGCTCGGCGGCGCCGGCGCCGCCTATTTCCTTGAGCGGCATTGGCTGGCAGCGGATCGGGCGCGCGCGACCGAGACGGCGCGGCAAAAAATCCATTTAATCGACCGGCAGCTGGATCATGGCCTGTCGGTCACCCATGCGCTGGCCGGCCTGATCCGGCTTGGCCAGGGCGAAATCGAGAATTTCGACGCGGTCGCCCGCGAGCTGCTGACGCATTACCCCGGCGTCTCCGCCCTGCAACTGGCGCCGGACGGCGTCATCCGCCAGGCCGTGCCGCTGGCCGGCCACGAAGCGGCCATCGGCCACGATCTGCTGCGCGACGAGCTGCGCAACAAGGAAGCGCGGCTGGCCATCGAAACCCGGCGCCTGACCGTGGCCGGGCCGGTCAGGCTGATCCAGGGCGGCGACGCCATCCTCGGGCGCCTGCCGGTCTACGTCGAGGCCGCGGGCGGCGATTTCTGGGGCTTCGCGATTGCGCTGATCCAGCTCGACGACTTCCGCCGGGCCATCGACCTGGACAGCCTGGGCCAGCAGGGTTATGCCTACCAACTCTGGCGCCCGCATCCCGATAGCGGCGCGCCGCAGGTCTTCGCGCAATCGGCAGGGCCGATGGCCGCCGAACCGGTCACCACTGCCCTGGATATTCCCAATGGCCGCTGGTTCCTCAGTGTCGCTCCGGAGCAGACCTGGTTGAACACCAACCGGCTGGCGGCGGAAGTCCTGCTCGTGCTGCTCGTCGCCCTGCTGGCCAGTCTCGGCCTGCACTGGTATTGGCGGGTCCGCCAGGAGCGGGCCGACAACGAGCTGCGCTACCGCTCGCTGTACGAAGCGACGCCGGCGATGATGCATTCGATCGACGGCGACGGCCATATCGTCAGCGTCAGCCAGACCTGGCTCGAGACGCTGGGTTATCGCCGAGACGAGGTCATCGGCCGGAAATCGACCGATTTCCTCACCGCGGAGTCGCGCCGCCATGCGCTGGAGCAGGTGCTGCCGGAGTTCTTCCGGACCGGGCGCTGCACCGCGGTGCCGTACCAGATGCTGGCCCGCGATGGCCGCGTGCTCGACGTCCTGCTCTCGGCCTATGGCGAACGCAACAGGGAAGGCAAAGTCATCCGTAGTCTGGCGGTGATCGAGGACGTGACCGAGCGCAAGCAGAACGAGCTGCGCCTGCATCAACTGCTGGCCGAGCAGAAGGCGATCATCGAGAACGATCTGGTCGGTATCCTGCGGGTCCGGGACCGGATCATCGTCTGGGCCAATCCGGCTTACGAAACAATGCTCGGCTACCAGCCGGGCGAGCTGAACGGCAGGCCGACGCAGCAGACTTACCCGGATGCGGACGCCCATCGCGCCTTCGGCGCCGCCGCCTATCCGGTGCTGGCGGCCGGCGGCGTCTATCACGCGCAGTTCGAGCAGCGCGACAAGGCCGGGCGGAGCGTCTGGCTGAACGTTAGCGGCGCGATGCTCGACCGGGACTCGGGCGAGTCGCTGTGGGCTTTCGTCGACATCACCGAGCTGAAGCTGGCGCTGAGCCGCATCGGGCGCAGCGAACAGCGGATGGATCTGGCGCTGGCCGGGGCCGATCTCGGCATGTGGGACTGGCATATTCCCAGCGGCGAGTTCACCTGCAATCGGCGGATGCTGGAGATGCTTGGCTATGCCGGCGACGAACTGGTCCTGAACAACGATTCCTATGCCGCGCTGATCAATCTGGCCGACCTGCCGGGCGTGCGGCAGACCCTGGTCCGTCACTTCAAGGGCGAACTCCCGCTGTACGAGGCCGAATACCGGTTGCGCCACAAGGACGAGCGCTGGCTCTGGATCCTCTGTCGCGGCCGCGTCGTTCAATGGGATGACAATGGGCGGGCCGTGCGCATGACCGGTACCAACCTCGATATCAGCGAGCGCAAGGCCAACGAGGAAAGAATCCGCTCACGCGAGGCACGGCTGGCCAACCTGATTTCGTCGATGCAGGATCTGGTGATCGTTTTCGATGCCGGCGGCAGCCCCATCGAATATTTCTACCCGCCCGACAGCCGGCATCCGTATCGCCTGCCCGGCGATCCGCGCGGGGGGAATTACGTCGAAATGCTGCCAGATGATGTCGCGCATCGGTTCGCGGACACGCTGGGCGAACTCCTGACGGATGGCCGGCCGGGAAGCATCGAATACACACTCGACGTGGCTGGCGAGTCACTTGTCTCGGTGGCTCTCCTGAGCCCGATCATTGCTGACCCGGGGAGCTTCCCGGAGGGCTATCTCGGGGTCGTCCGCGATGTGACGAGCGAGCGGCTGGCCCAGCAGAAGATTGCCAGCCTGAGCCGCCGTAACACCCTGTTGCTGGAATCGGCAGGCGAGGGAATCTACGGTGTCGATCAAGCGGGCAGAATCACCTTTATCAATTCGAAAGCGCTTCACCTGATGGGCTTTAGCGAGAGTGAAGTCATCGGCCGCTCCGCCTATACGCTGTTTCATCACGAACAAGATGAGTGGAAGGGGCGTGCGGAGAGCGAGTGTCCGGTTGCCAGAACGCTGCGCGATGGCGAGCCGCGCTATGTCGATTCGGCGTACTTCTGGCACAACGATAGCCACGGAATCCCGGTGTCCCTGAATGTTGCGCCGATCGTCGAGAACGGAGTGCGGCAGGGGGCCGTCGTTGTCTTCCAGGACATCACCGAGCGCCGCCGCGCCGAAGAGGCGATCCGCCACCTGGCCTTCTACGATCCGCTGACCCAGTTGCCCAATCGCCGCCTGCTCAACGACCGCCTCAGCCGTGCCCTGGCCAACGGCAAACGCTCGGCGCTGCCCGGCGCGCTGTTCTTCGTCGATCTCGATAATTTCAAGAACCTCAACGACCGGCTCGGCCACGACATCGGCGATCTACTGCTGCAGCAGGTCGCCGAGCGCCTGTCCGGCTGCCTGCGCGAAGTCGACACGGTTGCCCGCTTTGGCGGCGACGAGTTCGTGCTGCTCTGCGAAGGGCTCGACGCCGATCCGGCCGAAGCCACGCGCCAGGCCGAGCGCATTGGCAACAAGGTGCTGGCGACGCTGACCAAGCCCTACCTGCTCGGCACCTATCTGCATGCCTCGACGCCCAGCATCGGCGTCACGCTGTTCATCGGCGGCGGCAAGTCAGCCGAGCAGGTGCTGAAGGAGGCCGACATGGCGATGTATCAGGCCAAGGGCGCCGGCCGCAATACGCTGCGGGTCTTTGCGTCGCCGCTACCGGTCGCCCAGGGCGGCGCGGAAACGACGGCTAACTGAACGGCGCCTAAGCGCCGGCCAGCGCGATCAGCGCGGCAGCCTGCTTCTCGCAGCGCACCCGGGTCAGTTCGTCCACGCCGCGCAGCCAGCGCCGGGGAATTTCGGCCAGGCCGTAGCGGGCGCCGGCCAGCATGCCGGCGATGGCGCCGGTGGTGTCGGCATCGCCGCCGCGATTGACGACGTCGATCAGGCAATCCTCGAAGGTCTCGGTGGCGAAGAAGGACTGGAACACCGCCTGTAGGGTGTCGACAACGAAGCCGCTGGGATTGTCGCGATGTTTCTGATCCCAGGCGAAGACCGGGAAGCGCTCGACCAGCGGGATGACCCGTTCGCGTTCGACGCTCAGCGCATCGCGGCCGGCGAGGAAATCCTGGACCATGAAGATCAGCGTTTCGCAGGCCGCGTCGGACATGGCGTTGTGATGCGTGACGTGCGCCTGGGCGCGGCTGGCGGCGATGGTCTTTGCCGCTGGCTGGCCATGGCAGGCCAGGGCCACCGGCAGCACGCGCATGGCGGCGCCGTTGCCGGCGTCGTGCTCGGAGGCCGGGGCTTCCGGCTGGCCGGTGCTGCGGAAGGTGATCAGGTTGCGGCGCACGGTGTTGCCAATGTCCACGGGCTTGGCGCGCATCCAGGCATCGAAGGCCTCGGCGGCGGCCTGCGCGTCGACGGCACCGTGGCGCAGGATGGATTCACCGAGGGCCAGCGCCATCGTCGTGTCGTCGGTGACCTGGCCGGCCCGCAGGCGCAGCCAGCCGCCGCCCGTGATGTCGGCGTGGATACGGTACTGGGCGCGGATTTCGCGCGGGGTCATGAATTCGACCGTGGCGCCCAGGGCATCGCCGATGGCCAGGCCGACATAGGCGGCGACAGCGCGGTCGGCCAGCGGCGAGCGTTCCGCCGCCGGGCGGTGGCGGATCGGGGCAGTGCGGGCGATCAGTTCTCCGGACCAAAACATTTGGCAAAATCCGTGCAAACGCCGCAGGAGGGGGCCGGGCAGACGTAGATCCCCTCGCGCGAGCAAAACTGGCGGTAAAGAAATTTCTTCCACTTCATGTCGCCGCTGTTGAGGGCGGCGAGTTCCGGGAAGTTGACCTGCATCAGCTGGCTCAGTTCAGCGCGGCTGGTAAAGCCCAGATCCTGCCACAGATGATCGCTGCCGGCGCAGGCCGTGGCGACAATGGTGGCGATCCAGGTTTCCGAAACATGGCGGCCGGCCCGGTGGTCGAGCAGCAGCTTCTGCAGATCTTCCAGTTCCGGGATCGGCAGGGCCGGGCGCGCGGTGGCGGCGATCGCCGCCCCGGGAAAATACTCGGCGAGCAAGTCGCCCAGCAGGGCGGCACCGAGACCGAGGTCGGCCGGCAGGCAGCCGGCGCCGCAGGCCTGGCCGGCGAGCATGCTGGCGAGCAATGAACGGCTGGGATCGTCGGCCGCCGCGCCGCCTGCCGGCCGCGCCAGCAGGTCGGCGTACAGCATGTGGCGCAGCGGCAGGCGATCGGGGCCGTTCATCACCGCATGTCCGGCTTACTTGCTCGGATATTCGACGAGGATGTCTTCGTCGCGGATGATCATCTGGCAGGCCAGGCGCCACTGCGTCGGCGGGATGTCATCGACGTACATTTGCTCGATTTCGGCCTTGGTAATGTGGCCGAGTTCGGTCAGCGCGGCGACTTCGCGGACGTTGAGCGGGCCGCCCATCGGCCGGCGCTTGCCGTCGACCGACGAAACCTTGACCAGACAGGTGCCGCAGTTGCCTTCCTGGCAGCCGAAGTCGATCGGGATGTGATGTTCCTTGGCCAGGTCAAGGATGGTCTGGGTGTGGCTGCCGGCGACGGCGTAAACCGTCTTGTCCTTGTGCATGGGGCTGGTGAAAGTGATGAGGGCCATTTGTTCGTACTCCAGTTGAGCGGGTTGTATTGGGTTTCTCTGTCGGGGTTGGGTGACTGCTTTTAATCTTGTTCGTTGAGGCGGGCGATCAGGCCGGTTTGACGACGATCTCGCCGCCGATGATCTGTGCCTGGCAGGCCAGGCGGTGGCCGCGCGGGGCCATGTTGTCCTTCAGCACCTGGTCCTCGAGCACCGACGGGGCGGCGAGGTTTTCGCCGCCGGAAATGATCTTGGTCAGGCAGGTACAGCATTCGCCTTCGCGGCAGCCGTAAGTGATGCCGGCGCCGACTTTCTCGGAGACCTCGATCAAACGGGTGCCGGCCGGTACGGTGAGCGAGACGCCGATATCCTGGAAGGTGACTTTGGCTTTAGGCATTGTTTTTCCCCTGGTTGTTAGGCGAGTGCCGCCATGTCGATATTGCGGTGTTCGACCCGGCCGGTCAGGTGACGGGCCAGTTGTTCGCCGAGCTGGCGGCATTGCTCCAGTTCGCCGGCGTCCGGCACCAGCTTGATGCGCAGGCCTTCGACCGGCACGCGCAGCTTCAGGCCGCGCAGGCGGTCCTCAATCAGCCGCACCGCTTCGCCGCTCCAGCCGTAGGAGCCGAAGGCGGCGCCGAGCTTGCCCTTGATGTTGACGGTGGTCAGCGACGACAGCAGATCCCAGATCGGCTTGACCGCATCGGCATTGATCGTCGGGCTGCCGAAGGCCAGGCCGTCGGCTTCCTCGACCAGGTCGGTGAAGATGTCGGCTTCGCCGCCTTCCAGGTCGTACAGCGAGACACGCACGCCGCCCAGGCTTTCGGCGCCGGCGGCCAGCGCCTCGGCCATGCGCCGGGTGTTGCCGTAGGCCGAGAGGTAGAAGACGACCAGCGTCTTTTCGCTGCGCGCCTCGTTGAACAGGCGCGGCGTCGCCAGCTCGCGGTAGCGGCGCACGTAGTCGCGCGGCTGGTGGCGCAGCACCGGGCCATGCGCCGGGGCGATCAGATTGATCTCCAGCGGCTCGATCAGGGCGATGGCGTCGAGCACGTACTCGCGGAACGGCCGCATGATGTGGGCGTAGTAGTACTCGAAGGAGAAGCGGAAGTCGCCGACCGTGTCATTGAACAGGCGGTTGTCGCAGAAGTGGCAGCCGAAGACGTCGCCGGTAAACAGCAGGCCGTCCTCGACCAGGTAGGTGCACTGCGTATCCGGCCAGTGCAGGTAGGGCGTGTGCAAAAAGCGCAGTGTCCGGCCGCCGAGATCGACCTCGTCGTCGGTGGTCACCGGGATGTATTCCGGCGGCTTCTCGCCGGAGGGCTTCAACAGCGCCTTCAACATCATCTGGGCGCGGCTGGACAGATAGACCTTGGCCTGCGGCGCGCGCTTCAGCAGCTCGGGCAGGGCGCCGCTGTGGTCCGGTTCCAGGTGGTTGAGGACGATGGTGGTGATTTCGTCGTACCCGGCCACCGATTCCAGGCGGCGGAAGAAATCGTCGGCGAAGTTTTCCTTGACCGTGTCGATCACCGCCACACCCTTCTCGCCGCGCACGACGTAGCTGTTGTAGCTGGTGCCGTTGGCGGTCTTCAGGATGATGTCGAAACTGCGCAGATGCGGGTCGAGGGCGCCCACCCAGTGGACGCCCGGAGCGATTTCGACAGCCCGGTCAGTGAGTCCCGCAGCCGGCATGTTCTTCCTCGTCGTGCGCATGGCTACCGCAACTGCCGTGACCTTCCGGCCCATGCACGCAGGCTTCGATGTTGCCTGCCGGCAGCTCGACATCTTTCAGCCCCAGCCAGGCGTCGACCGCAGGCGTATCGAAGCCGACCATCCGCTCCTCGCCGACTTCCATCAGCGGCCGGCGGATCAGCAGCGGGTTTTCCAGCAGGAGGTGCAGTGCATCCTCGAAGCCAAGATCTTCCGGGACGATCTCGCCCGATTTGACCGCCGGCGCGGCGCGGTTGAACCAGTCGGCCACCGGCAGCGGGCCGAGAAAGGCGAGCAGCCGGTCGGCCGTCCAGGCTTCGGCCTTCAGGCTTTTCGCCTGGACGGTGTGACCGGCGGCAGCCAGCAGCGTCTTCTGCCGCAGGTTGCCCTTGCAGCCGGGCTTCTCGTAGAAGGTGACGACGGCCATCAGGCGGCATCCTTCCACAGGCCGAACTGCTTCAGCTTTTCGATCGGGATACCGGTCAGCGAGCCGGGCGGATTCAGGAACTCGCCCAGTTCATTGACGATGGCCATCTCGATCGGACAGATCGCAGCGCATTGCGGGTCGGCGTGATCGCCGAGGCATTCCGTGCATTTCCCGTCATCGATCAGGAAATGCGGCTTGTCCTCGTAGATCGCGTCGTTCGGGCAGATATCGACGCAAGCCCAGCAATTGACGCAGGATTCGGTGATTTGCAGGGCCATTTACGCCACCTTCAAAGTATCGGCTTGCGGCAGCAATTTGCCGGTCGCCGCGATTTCCTTGTACACCGCCATC
>PHCU01000091.1 GCA_002842345.1 Betaproteobacteria bacterium HGW-Betaproteobacteria-12
CATCCATGCGCACGAACCACTGGCTGGTGGCGCGGTAGATCAGCGGCGTCTTGTGGCGCCAGCAGTGCATGTAGCTGTGCTCGATGGTGGTGTGCTTCAGCAGCGCACCGACTTCGGCCAGTTTCTCGACGATCACCGGGTTGGCCTTCCACACGTTCAGGCCACCGTAAAACGGCAGGTCGGCAGCAAAGCTGCCATCGCCCTGCACCGGCGTCAGGATCTGCTCGTTGTGCAGGCCGTAGTTCTTGCACGACTGGAAGTCTTCCAGGCCGTAGGCCGGCGCCGAATGGACGATGCCGGTACCGGCATCGAGCGTCACGTAGTCGCCGAGAAAAACCGGCGACAGGCGATCGTAGAACGGATGGCGGAAGGCGATGCGCTCGAGTGCCGCGCCCTGGCAGCTGGCGACCGTGGTGCCGCTCAGGCCATAACGGGCGAGACAGCTTTCCTGCAGGTCGGCGGCGAGAATCAGGCAGCCCTTCTCGGTCTGCACCAGGTGGTAGGTGAATTCCGGATGGGCGTTCAATGCCTGGTTGCCGGGGATGGTCCACGGCGTCGTGGTCCAGATCACCGCGTAGGCTTCCCCGGCCGGCAACTCCTTGAGGCCGAAGGCGGCCGCCAGCTTGTCGCGCTCGGCGGCGGCAAAGGCGACGTCGATGGCCGGCGACTTCTTGTCCTGGTATTCGACCTCAGCCTCAGCCAGCGCCGAACCGCAATCGAAGCACCAGTTCACCGGCTTCAGGCCGCGATAGACGAAACCGCGCTTGACCATCGCGCCCAGCGCGCGGATCTCGTCGGCTTCGGTCTTGAAATTCATCGTCTGGTACGGGTTGTCCCACTCGCCCAACACGCCGAGGCGGATGAAATCCTTCTTCTGCCGCTCGATCTGCTCGCCGGCATAGGCGCGGGCCAGCTTCTGCACTTGCTCGCGCGGGATGCTCTTGCCGTGCGTCTTCTCGATCTGGATCTCGATCGGCATGCCGTGGCAGTCCCAGCCCGGCACGTAGGGCGCATCGAAACCGGACAGCGTCTTCGAGCGGACGATGATGTCCTTCAGCACCTTGTTGACCGCATGGCCGATGTGGATGTCGCCATTGGCATACGGCGGGCCGTCGTGCAGCACGAACTTCGGCCGCCCGGCGCTGATCTCGCGGATGCGCTGGTAGAGCTTTTTCTCCTGCCACTGGGCGACCCATTGCGGCTCGCGCTTGGGCAGGTCGCCGCGCATCGGGAACGGCGTATCGGGAAGATTCAGCGTGTCTTTGTAGTCAGCCATTTTGCGTGCTCACAGCTTGAAGTAGGCCCGCGCCGTCGCGGCATCGGCCGCGATCTGCGCCTTGAGGGCATCGAGATTGGGAAAACGTTGCTCGTCGCGCAGCTTCTGCACGAAACGCACCGAAATATGGGCGCCGTAGATGTCGCGATCGAAATCGAACAGATGCACTTCCAGCAGCGGCCGGGTGCCGCCGACGGTCGGCCGGATGCCGAGATTGGCGACGCCGGGCAGCGGCTTGTCGCCGAGGCCGCCGACTTCGACCGCGAAGACGCCGGTCATCGGCAGCGGATTGTGCTTGATGCGGATGTTGGCGGTGGCGAAACCGAGCTGGCGGCCGATCTTGTCGCCGTGCGAGACCTGGCCGTCCATGCCGTAAGGCCGGCCGAGCAGACGTCCAGCATGCGTCATGTCACCGGACGCCAGCGCCCGGCGGACACCGGAACTGGAGACACGTTCGCCATCGACGACGACGCTCTGCATCGCCTCGACACCGAAGCCGAGACGCTGGCCGGCCGCCTGCAGCAGCGCGAAATCGCCCTGGCGGCCGTGGCCGAAACGGAAGTCGTCGCCGATGATCAGGTGCCGGACCTGCAGGCCGCGGCCCAGCACCTGTTCGATGAAGGCATCGGCGGAGAGAGCGGCGAAGGCGGCATTGAACGGGCAAACCATGGCCTGTGCCACGCCCAGGTCGCCAAGCAGCTCCAGCTTCTCGCGCAGCGTCGTCAGGCGGGCCGGGGCCGAGCCCGGACTGAAAAATTCGCGCGGATGCGGCTCGAAGGTCAGGATCGTCGGCGCTAACTGCAATTGCTGCGCCGCCCGGACCAATTGGCCAAGCAGGGCCGCATGACCAAGGTGCACGCCATCGAAATTGCCGATGGCGAGAACGACCGGAGCGGGAACGGGACGCGAGTGACCGCGGAAGACGCGCATGAAGTGGGGAGCCGAAAAAAGCATTGAATTATAACGGCCGGCGCCCCTCGCCGGTTGTCTGACACGGCCGGCCGACACTCGCCAGCGAAAACGCAACATCAAGTTTCGCTATAATCCAGCGCCCCCTCAATTTGTCCCTAGCCTGCAGATGCTCGATCTGATCAACCATGTCGTGAAGATTTCGGCCCGCCGTGACCGCACCGAAATCAATTCGGCCATGGTCGATGCGCTCACCGCGCTGTTCCACCCGCTTCGAGTGACCATCTACCGCTGCTATACCGGGCGCAACAAGGCCGTCTTCTTTCCCTGCGCCGGTTTCGGGCCGAATGGTCCGTTCCTGCGCAATGCCTACCTGCCGGATCGGCAGCATTGCCACGGCATCGAGCAGGATGCCCTGCTCCAGCGCTGCCGCCAGGAAGCCTCGGCAGTACTCGAACGGCTCGACGACGGCTCGCATCGCATCGTTTTCCCGATCATTCGCCGGGAAGAACCGAGCTACATGATCGATCTGGTCCTGCGCGATGAATTTTCCGCCGACCAGCGAGTGGCCTTGATGGGGTTGATCGAATACTTCGGCAATCACATCGCCCTGCTCGATTACGGCGAAGGCGATTCGCTGACCGGCCTGTCCAGCCGCAAGACCTTCGACAAGCACCTGTTCGAGCTGCTCGGCCAGGCCGCCAGCGATGAGCTGCTCGGCACGAGCGGCCCCCGGCGACGGCGCGGCGGCTCGTGCCAAGCCAGCCACTGGCTGGCCGTCTGCGACATCGATCACTTCAAGCAGGTCAATGACAACTTCGGCCACCTGATCGGCGACGAAGTGCTGATCATGGTCGCCCAGGTGATGCGCCAGTCCTTCCGTTTCGACGACCAGTTGTTCCGCTTCGGCGGCGAGGAATTCGTCGCCGTGCTGCAACCAACCGAATCGGACTGCGCCCTGGCGACGCTGGAACGCTTCCGCAGCAACGTCGCCCAGCAGGTCTTCAGCCGCATTGGCCACGTCACCATCAGCATCGGCTTCAGCCGCCTGTTGCCGCACGATACGCCGGCCGACGCCATCGACCGCGCCGACGAGGCGCTGTATTTCGCCAAACGCCAGGGGCGCAACCGCATCGACTGCTATGAGGAACTGGTGGCCAGCCGGCAACTGACCGCCCGGGAAGTCGCCCGCGGCGAAGTCGAGCTGTTTTAGCCGATCACGGACGGCCGCGCCTTCGGCCCGGGCGGGTGCTTGATGAAATACTGGCGGATGCCGCGAATGATGGCTTCGGCCAGTTTCTCCTGATAGGCGTCGTCATTGAGCCGGCGCTCTTCTTCCGGGTTGGAAATGAAAGCCGTCTCGATCAGTGCCGAGGGGATGTCCGGCGCCTTGAGCACGGCGAAGCCGGCCTGCTCGACATGATTCTTGTGCAAGGTATTGATCGAACCCAGTTCGCCGAGCAGGTATTTGCCCAGTTTCAGGCTGTCGTTGATCGTCGCCGTCTGTGACAGATCAAGCAGCGTGCGCGCCAGAAAGGGATCGCGCGAGCGGATATTGACCCCACCGACCAGATCGGCATCGTTCTCGCGCTGCGCCAGCAGGCGCGCCTGGGTGCTCGAGGCGCCGCGTTCGGACAGCACGAACACTGACGAACCGCGGGCGTCGGGCTTGATCCAGGCGTCGGCGTGGATCGACAGGAAGAGGTCGGACTGCACCCGCCGCGCCTTCTGCACACGAACGTTGAGCGGTACGAAATAATCGGAGTCGCGGGTCAGCACGGCTCGCATATTGGGCTCGGCATCGATGCGCCGCTTCAGTCGTTTGGCGACTTCCAGCGTGACGTTTTTCTCGTAGGTGCCGCCTTTGCCGACGGCGCCCGGATCCTCGCCGCCATGCCCGGGATCGAGGGTGATGGTGACCAGGCGGTCGACCACCGGCTTGCCGGATTTCTTCGCCGTCTGCACCTCCGGTGCCTCCGGTTTCTTCTCGGCAGTCGGAAAATCCTGCTCGTTTTTCAGCGGCTCGACCGCCTCCTCGCGCCCTTCCAGCAGCGCCATCAACGGATCGGGCGGATTCACCGGATAGACGTCGAGGACCAGACGATGACCGTATTCGCCGACCGGCGCCAGCGTGAACACCTGCGGATTGACCTTGGCCTTCAATTCCATGACCAGGCGCACGACGCCCGGCTTGAAACGGCCGGCGCGCAGCAGTTTGATGTTCGGGTCGTCGGTCGCCAGCTTGCGCGCCAGGCTGTCGAGCACGCTGTTGAATTCGACGCCTTCGATGTCGACGACCAGACGGTCGGGGCTATCGACCAGGAAGTGGCTGAATTTGAGCGGCGCGTCGCATTCGAGCGTGACGCGCGTGTAGTCGGCGGCCGGCCAGATGCGCACGGCCAGCACCGCCGGCAGCTTGGCCGCGGCGCCGGCCAGCGGCGTGACCGAGAGGATCAGCGAGGCGCCGGCATAGCGGAGGAGTTGCCGGCGTCCCAGGCTGAGGCCAGGCCTTCTAGACATTGCGTTCCTTCCGGCGAATCGACGAGGGTTTCGAGTACCCGTCCGCCGCCTTCGTGGCGCAGACGCAAGCGGAGATCCGGCGTGGGGACGCAGCCCGCAGCGCGTTCCGGCCATTCGACCAGGCAGATTGCGCTGTCATTGAAATACTCGCCAAAACCCGCATCGAGAAACTCCTCTGGTGACTCGAAACGATAAAAATCAAAGTGATATAAGTATAAGCTCGAAACTACGTAAACTTCAACCAAGGAATAGGTCGGGCTCTTGACCGGGCCCTGGTGGCCGAGGGCGCGAATCAGCGCCCGCACCAGGGTCGTCTTGCCGGCCCCGAGGTCGCCTTCGAGATAGACGACCAGCCCGGCCGTCAGGCGCGGCGCCAGCAATTCCCCGAAGCGCTGCGTGGCGGCCTCGTCGGGCAGGTGATAAACGGCGGTAAACTCGGGGCTATGCACGATCAGGACTCCACGGTGGATTACGCGGCGCTGCGCGAGGACATCCGCGCCGCCGGCAGGAAACTCGGCTTCGCCGCCATCGGCGTCGCCCGCGCCGATCCGGGGGCGGCGGTCGACGGCCTGCGCGCCTGGCTGGCCGAAGGCTGCCACGGCGAAATGGATTATATGGCCCGCCATGCCGAACTGCGTGCCCAGCCGCAAGCGCTGCACCCGGGCACGCTGACGGTGATCTCGGCGGCCCTCGATTACCTGCCGCACGACCAGCCCGCCCCGGATGCCGAGCACGCAGCCATCTCGCGCTATGCCCAGGGCCGCGACTATCACAAGGTGGTGCGCAGCCGGCTGCAGAAACTGGCCGATGCCATTGCCGCCATCGCCGGCCCCTTCGGCTACCGCGTCTTTTCCGATTCGGCACCGGTGATGGAAGTCGAATTCGCCCGCCAAGCCGGCCTCGGCTGGCGCGGCAAGCACACGCTGCTGCTGTCAAAACAGGGTTCCTGGCGCTTTCTCGGCGATATCTACACCGATCTGCCGCTACCGCCCGACGCCCCGATCGAGGAGCACTGCGGTACCTGCAGCGCCTGCCTAGCGGCCTGCCCGACCGGCGCCATCGTCGCCCCGTACCAGGTCGATGCGCGGCGCTGCATCAGCTACCTGACCATCGAGCTGGCCGGCGCGATACCCGAGGAGTTCCGGCCGCTGCTCGGCAACCGCATCTACGGCTGCGACGACTGCCAGCTGTGCTGCCCATGGAACCGCTTCGCCCAGCTCGGCGACGGCGAATTCGCGCCGCGCCATGGCCTTGACTCCGCCTCGCTGATCGCCTTGTTTGCCTGGACGGAAGAAGAGTTTACGCAACGTCTGGCCGGCAATCCGATCCGCCGCATCGGCCACGAACGCTGGCTGCGCAACATCGCGGTCGCCCTCGGCAACGGTCCGGCGACGAGCGAAGCCCAGGCGGCGCTGCAGACCCGCGCCGACCATCCTTCTGCGCTGGTCCGCGAACATGTTGCCTGGGCTCTGGAGCGGCTAGGTTTCGGGTTCTGAAGCAACCCACAGGTCGGCGGTGCCGAGGCCGGTGATCTGCGGATTGGCGCGGATGAAGGACTCGACTTCGTCGGCCGGCAGCGGCTTGCTGATCAGGTAGCCCTGAATTTTCTCGCAGCCGATGGAGAGCAGGTATTTCAGCTGCGCCTCGGTCTCCACTCCCTCGGCGACCACGTCCAGGCCGAGCTTGTGGGCGAGCAGCACGGTAACGTCGCAGATGTCGGCGTAGTTCTGGTCGGTTTCGATGTCCTTGACGAAGGAGCGGTCGATCTTCAGCGTGCTGACCGGAAAAAGCTTGAGGTAGGACAGCGAGGAGTAGCCGGTACCGAAGTCGTCGATCGACAGCGACAGGCCGCAGCCGGTCAGCTCGTTCATCGAGGCGATGGTCTGGTCGGGGTTGGCCATCGACATCGACTCGGTGACTTCGAGCACCATCATCTCGGTCGATACGCCGTACTGCCGCAGCATGGCCTGGATGCGGTCGGGCAGCGAGCGGTTGAGGAACTGGCTGGCAGTCAGATTGACCGACATGCGGATATGGCCGATGCCGCGCTGGCGCCAGAGCACCAGCTGCCGGCAGGCCTGCTCCAGCACCCAGTCGCCGATCGGCAGAATCAGGCCGGTTTCCTCGGCAATCGGGATAAATTCCAGCGGCGAGACCAGGCCGCGTTCCGGGTGCTGCCAGCGGATCAGCGCCTCGACGCCGACCACGCGACCAGTCCGCAGGTCGAGTTGCGGCTGATAGTGGAGCAGGAACTGGCGCTGATCGATCGCCCGGCGCAGGTCGGATTCGAGCGCCAGCCGCTTGACCGCCGCCTGCTGGATTTCTTCCTTGAAGAACTGGTAGTTGCCACGGCCATTGGCCTTGGCGTGATACATCGCCGCATCGGCCTTTTTCAGCAAGTCCTGGCTCTCGCCGGCGTCGTCCGGATAAAGGCAGATGCCGACACTGGCGCTGGTGCGCAATTCATTATGCTCGAGCAGGTACGGCGCGGCGACGACGTTCAGTATCTTGTCGGCGACATGGGCGGCATCGGCCGGTTCGTCGATATTGGCGAGGATGATGACGAACTCGTCGCCGCCCAGGCGGGCGACCAGATCGGTCTGGCGGATCGAGCTGCCGAGCCGGTGGGCAACCTCCTTGAGCAGCAGGTCGCCGACCTGGTGGCCAAGCGTATCGTTGATGGTCTTGAAGTTGTCGAGATCGATCATCATCAGCGCCACCTGCTTGCCATTGCGGGCGGCCATGCCGAGCGCCTGGGCCAGCCGCTCATGCAGGCTGGTGCGGTTGGCCAGGCCGGTCAGCTGGTCGCTGAAGGCCAGCGCCTGGATCTTTTCCTCGGCCTTCTTGCGCTCGGTGATGTCGAAATGCGTGCCGACGTAGTGTGTGACCACCCCGGCCTCGTCCTTGACCGCCGAGATGGTCAGCCACTTCGGATAGATCTCGCCGTTCTTGCGGCGATCCCAGATTTCCCCCTGCCAGGCGCCGTGGCTGAGCAGCGCCGCCCACATGCCGCGGTAGAAGGCATCATCATGGCGTCCCGACTTGAACAAGCGCGGCGTCTGGTCGACCACCTCGTCGGCGCGGTAACCGGTAGTTGCCGTGAACGCCTGATTGACGCGCAGGATCACCCCATTGGCGTCGGTAATCACCGTGCCTTCCTGCGACTCGAAGGCGGCGGCGGCGATGCGCAGATCGGCTTCGGCGCGCTTGCGGGCGGAGATGTCGGTGACGTAGGCGAGAATGCACGACTGGCCGTCGAGTTCGGTAATTTCGCTGGACAGGCTGACATGGATCGGCGATCCGGCCCGATCGAGCCAGACCGTTTCGTAATCGACCAGACGGCCCTTCTCGCGCAGTTCATCGACCCAGGCCTGACGCAGGGAGGCGCTCGGCCAGAAGCCCACCTCCAGCGACGTCCGGCCGATCAACTCGGCCTTGGTCCAACCGAAATCGCGCTCGTAATTGGCATTGGCCTCGATGAAACGACCTTCAGCCAGGGTGGCGATCGAGGCGGCGATGGGACAGGACTCGAAGGCCGCCGAGAACATCTGCCGCGACTGGCGCAGGGCGAGATCGGCCAGCTTGCGCTCGGTGATGTCGGTATAGACCCAGATCGAGGCGCCTTCGAGCACGGCATTGCGGTCGAGCGGCCGGCCGGTCTGGATGATCCACAGGCGCGAACCGTCCTGATGGCGCATTTCCGTCTCGAAACTGGCGCTGCCTTGTTCCGACAACTGCCGATAACCGACCTGGCCGGCGGCTTCGAAGCCCTCGCGGGAACCGTAGAAAATCTCGGTCTTCTGCCCCTCCAGCTCGGCTGCGCTGGCAAAGCCGAAAATTTCGGCGATGCGCTGGTTGCACTTCAGTATCCGCCGCTTGCGCAGGAGCAGGATGCCGACGTGGGCGTTGTCGAAGATCAGCCGCTGTTCGTCGAGCAACTCCTTGATCCGGTCATCCTTCTGCTTGCGTTCCGTGACATCGCGGACGATCGCCTGCAGACAGACCTCGCCGCCGTAGTCGATGCGTTTGAGACTGACCTCGACATCGAGCGGCGAGCCGTCCGGATGCAGGTTGCGCCACTCGAAGAGCACGGGCTGACCGGAATGAGCCAGGGCGATCTTCTCCTCGACCACCTCCAGCGATGGCCGGCCATCCGGCTGCCGCGGCGGCGAGACGGAGAGCACCGTGGTACCGACGATCCGATCGCGCGCCAACTGGTAGAGCTCCTCGGCTCGCCGGTTGCAGTCGAGCACGGTGATGCCCTGCATGATGAAGATGGCGTCATTGGCCTGCTCAAACAGGGTATGAAAGCGCTCCTCCGTTCGCCGCAGCGAATCGAGCGTCGCCGTCAGTGCGCCGGTGCGCTCGCTCACGGTGCGGCGCAACATCCAGCCCCAAACGGCGAGGATGGCGATCAGCAGACTCAGCCCGAGCAGGCCATAGGCCAGCGGCCGGGCATAGCGCGCCCAAGTGCTCTCCTCCAGGCGCTCGCCCAGCCAGCGGCGCTCGATGGCCTGGCGCTCGGCGGCGCTGATCCGGGCGAACCCGCCTTCGACGACGTCCTTCAGATCGCTGTGCCCCTTGGCAACTGCCCAGTGAAACTCGCCGACATAGAGCGGCGCGGTATGGCGGAATTCGGAAGCGCCGCCGGCGCGCAGGAAAAAATAGTAGGCCGGCGGCTTGTCGATGCAGAGGACGCGCACCTCCTGCGCGAGGGCTCCCCGCACTTGCGCTTCGTAACTCGGAAAGCGCTTGAAATCGCTGATGCCGTTGGCGCTCAGGTACTCGATACAGGCGTCGCCATCCTTGACGCCGATGGTGAAGCCGCGGGCCGATTCGGCATCGCCAAGACCGCCGATGCTCTCATGGAAGAACAGCGACACCTCGATCGCCGCGTACGGGCGGGAAAAGTCATAGATTTTGCGACGCTCTTCGGTCTCGAAGATGGTGTCGATCACATCGGCATTGCCGCTTTCCATGGTCTCCCGGGCCAGCCCCCAATCCATCGGCTGAAAATCGACGGCAATGCCGGTACGCTGCGCCCAGAGGTTCCACAGATCGTTGAGGATGCCTTGTGGCTGACCGTTCGCCGCGCGAAAGGAATACGGCGGGTAGTTGTCGTCAAGGACGACGCGGATCGATGGCGGCGCCTCGGCCAGCGCGCCGAGCGCCGGCCACAGCAAGCCCAGGATAAGCAGCAAGCGGCAGCAGACAAGCCCAAGTCTGCTCGGCCCATCCGCCCCGGCGGCTTGCCCCATGCTATTGACCCTGCCCGACAGAAACCGCACAGAAACCACCATCCATGGCCACCGCCCCCTCCTCTGCCGCTGCGCCGCCGCCCCCCGACCGCCGCGCCCGCCGCTATCGTGTCAGCCGCTCAGCCGACCGCCACCGGCCGCGCCGGATCGGCGCACCATTCGCTCCACGAACCGGCATACAGCCGCGACCCCGGCAAGCCGGCCAGTTCCATGGCCAGGATGTTATGGCAGGCGGAAACACCGGAACCGCATTGATGCACTACCTGTTCCGGCGCCCGGCCGGCCAGCACGGCCAGCCATTCGGCGCGCAGCTCGGCAGCCGGCTTGAAACGTCCGTCGGCCTGCAGGTTGTCGCGGAAGAAACGGTTCGCTGCCCCCGGGATGTGGCCGCCGACCGGATCGAGGGTCTCGTTCTCGCCGCGGAAACGGTCCGGACTGCGCGCATCGACCAGATGCAGGCGCGAGGTCTGCAGGAAGGCGCGTACATGATCGGCATCGACCAGCGTGTCGCGCAGACGGGCGACGAAGTCGGCCGCCGGCGGCAGCGTGATCTCGCCCGTCAGGCTACCGCCCGCCGCCTGCCAGGCCTGCAGTCCGCCGTCGAGGACGGCGACGCGGTCGTGACCGAGCCAGCGCAACAGCCACCACAGACGGCCGGCGATCATGCCCTGGCTGTCGTCATAAACCACCACCTGCGTCTGCGCTCCGATGCCGAGGCTGGCGAAGCGGTCCGCCAAGGATGCCGGATCGGGCAAGGGATGACGACCGTTACGGCCATTCATCTGCCCCGACAGATCGCGATCGCAGTGCATGAAGAGCGCGCCGGGAATGTGCCCGGCGGCGTAGGCGCTTTCACCGAAGGCCACATCCGCCAACTGGTGCCGGACATCGACGATGCGCCAGGCCGGATCCGCCAGGTGTGCGGCGAGCGTCGCCGCATCGACCAGCGTGCCGTAACTCAAGCCGTCGTCTCCTGCTCCAGCCAGAGCTTGGCCGCCTCAGCACTGTCGAAGACCTCGACATCGGCATTGACGAAGGTCTGCGACAACCAGGCGCTCCAGGTCACCCACTGGCTGTCGGTGACCACCGCCACACGATTGAAGTCGTTGGCGTGGGCGCGCGAGAACTTCACTTCTTCCCAGGCCACATCCAACGTCAGGCCTGCCATCTGGGTGAGGTCGAAATAGAGATCGACTGGTCCTTCGAAACGGACCTTGTAATTGACGACTTCCTCGAATTCCTTGTAGTCGGGCAGCGTGAATTCGCCAAACACCGAAACATTGACACGGCTGGCTTGATGGTCGATGACGATCATGATCGGACTCCGTTGTTATTTCTGGCAGTTTAACGCCATTCAATCCTGTTCCACCGGGCTGGCGCGGGAAAAATGCGTGGCCGCGATGCCGGACAGGATGATCAGCCCGATCGCCGCCCAGGCCGAGGCGCCGAGCACCTCGCCCCAGAACAGCATGCCGAACAGGCTGGAGAAGATCACCGTGCTGTAGGCCAGCGCTGCCGCCATCATCGTCTTGCCGCGCGAGTAGGCACGGGTCATCGCCAGTTGGGCGAGCGTGGCGAAGGCGGCGACACCGAAGAGCAGCAGGCCGCTGTCGGCATCGACCGCATGCCAGTCGGAGAACAGCAGCCAGACGCCGGCGCCGACCGAGGACACCAGCGCGAAGTAGAAGACTGTCCGCGTTTCCGCTTCGCCCCGCGCCCCCAGTTCACGGACGCTGAAATAGGCCATGCCGGCAAGAATGCCGGAAGCCAGGCCGACCAGGCCGCCGAACAACTGATCGGCCTGCAAGGTCGGGCGCAGCAGCAGCACGACGCCGGCCAGGCCGATGGCCAGCGCAACCAGAATGCCGCGCTGCATACGCCAGCCGGCCAGCGCCAGATAGAGGGCGAGGAAGATCGCCGAGGTGTAGTTCAGCGTCACTGCGGTCGCCAGCGGCAGCAGCGTGATGGCATAGAAGTAGGAGAACAGCGCGGCGAAGCCGACCGCCCCGCGCGTCACCTGCCAGCGCCAGTGCGGGGTGCGCAGTGGCACGCCGCGCAGGCGGACCAGGGCGAACATCAGCAGCAACGAGATGAAGCTGCGCCAGAAGGTGATCTCGACGGCTGAATGCGTCGCCGCCGCGAACTTGACGCAGACCCCCATGCAGGCGAAGAGCAGGCTGGCAACCAGCATCCACAGAGATTGCATTGGCGGCGGACTCGGAAAAATGAAAAAGGGCGCCGGATTCTACCCCGGCGCCCGTGTCGATCGCCGCCGATCAGCGGCCTTCGATGTCCTTCTGCATGATCCGTCGATAGAACTCGTGGAAGTGCTGCATGCCGTCCTCCATCGGGCTCTGGTACGGGCCGACCTCGTTACGCCCGTCGGCCAACAAAGCCTTGCGGCCGCGGTCCATGCGCTCGCCGATGTCGTCGTCCTCGATCGCCGTCTCCATGTAGGCAGCCCGTTCGGCCTCGATGAATTCGCGCTCGAAATCGACGATTTCCTCGGGGTAGTAGAACTCGACGACGTTCATCGTCTTGTCCGGTCCCTGCGGGATCAGCGTCGACACGACCAACACGTGCGGATACCACTCAACCATGATGTTCGGGTAGTAGGTCAGCCAGATCGCGCCCTGCGGCGGCGTCTCGCCGCGGTCGCCGTAGTATTCGCGAACGACCTTCTGCCACTTGTCGTACACCGCCGAGCCGGACTTCATCAGCGAGGTGATGCCGACTTTCTGCACCGAGTACCAGTCGCCGAACTGCCAGGACAGATCGTCGCAGGTGACGAAGTTGCCCAGGCCCGGGTGGTAGGGCACGACGTGGTAGTCCTCGAGATAGACCTCGATGAAGGTCTTCCAGTTGTAATTGCAGGTGTGCATCTCGACGTGGTCGAGCTTGTAGCCGGTGAAATCCAGGTCACGGGCGACAGTCATGCCGCCGAGGTCGGCATTGGCCGAGCGCGGCCCCTTGAACAGCAGGCCGTTCCAGTTTTCCAGCTTGAACTTGTCGAGATTCAGGCAGGGATTCTGCGGAAAATGCGGGGCGCCGATCAGTTCGCCGCCCTGATCGTAGGTCCAGCGATGGATCGGACAGACCACCGGACCATTCAGCTTGCCACTGCCCTGCAGCATGATCGCCTGGCGATGGCGGCAGACGTTGGACATCTGCCAGATACCGGCATGCGCCCCGGCATCGCCGCCATTGAGCAGCATTTGGCCGTGGTCCTTCCATTCCAGCGAGCGATAGTCCTCCGCTTCCGGCACCATCAACTGGTGACCGACATAGCCCGGACCGGCATCGAAGATGAGCTTCTTCTCCAGTGCGTAGATCCGTTCATCGAAGTACCAGTCCACCGGCAGTTGGGAAACTGCGGGCGTCAACCGGGACAACGTCGCCAAGTCGGACATGCCAAGCCTCCAGCGGGGGTTTAAAAGCGGAATTTTACCCCGAGAATTTGACCGGCCGCCCCGTGATGGAGTATTTTCGCGTGTTTCCCCGCTCCCCGACACCATGGATCAGACCCCAATCGCCGACATGAAATTCGAAACGGCGCTGGCCGAACTTGAGGCCATCGTCGCCACCATGGAAGGCGGCCAGCTCGAGCTCGAAGCTTCGATCGCCGCCTACCGCCGCGGCATGGAGCTGATGAAACACTGCCAGGGGCAACTGTCCGCTGCCGAGGAACAAATTCGCGTGCTCGAAAATGGCGAACTCCGGGAAGTCGATCGAACGATGTTGGAGGGCCAGTGAGCAACAGCCCGTTCGCCGAATGGATGCCCGCAGTCCAGGGCTTGGTCGAAGCCGCCCTGGCGCGCCACCTACCGGGTGCCGACTGCATCCCCAGCCGCCTCCACGAGGCGATGCGCTACGCCACCCTGGGCGGTGGCAAGCGCGTCCGGCCGCTGCTCGTCTTCGCCGCCGGCGAATTGACTGGGGCCGCCCCGGAAAAACTGGTGATCGTCGGCTGCGCCGTCGAACTGATCCACGCCTATTCGCTGGTCCATGACGACCTGCCGTGCATGGACGATGATGTGCTACGCCGCGGCCGGCCGACCTGCCATATTGAATACGACGAACCGACCGCCTTGCTGGTCGGCGATAGCCTGCAGACGCTGGCCTTCGAACTGCTGGCCGGTGCCGAACTCGGTGAACCGGCACGGCAGCTCGAAATGCTCGCCCTGCTCGCCCATGCCAGCGGTTCGCGCGGCATGGCCGGCGGCCAGGCGATCGACCTGGCCTCAGTCGGCAAACCGCTGGAACAGCCCGAACTGGAACTGATGCACGCGCTGAAGACCGGTGCCCTGATCCGCGCCGCCGTGCTCCTCGGCGCCCTGGCCGGCCAACCGCTGACGACCGAGCAACGCAGCCAGCTCGACCGCTTCGCCAAGCGCGCCGGCCTGCTCTTCCAGGTCGTCGATGACATTCTCGACTGCACCGCCAGTACCGCCACGCTGGGCAAGACGGCAGGCAAGGACGAAGCCGCCGACAAGCCGACCTATGTCGCCCTGCTCGGGCTCGAAGCCGCCCGCACTTATGCCGAGGAACTGCGCGCCGACGCCCTCGCCGCCCTGGCTGTGTTCGGCGAGAAGGCCGGCCGCCTGACGCAACTGGCCGACTTCATCTGCCACCGGCAATTCTGACAATGCCCACCTTGTCTCCCTATCCCCTGCTCGACACCATTGCCAGCCCAGCCGACCTGCGTGCCCTCGAGCGCAAGGAACTGGCGCAACTGGCTGACGAACTGCGCGCCTGCCTGATCGAGTCGGTGTCGCAGACCGGCGGCCACCTGTCGTCGAATCTCGGCACCGTCGAACTGACCATCGCCCTGCACGCCGTGTACGACACGCCGGAAGACCGCCTGGTCTGGGACGTCGGGCATCAGTGCTACCCGCACAAAATCCTCACCGGCCGCCGCGAGGGGATGAAGAAACTGCGTATGCGCGGCGGCGTCGCCGGCTTCCCCAAGCGGTGCGAAAGTCCCTACGACACTTTCGGCGTCGGCCACTCCTCAACGTCCATTTCCGCCGCCCTCGGCATGGCCCTGGCGGCCAAGCACAAGGGCGAGGCGCGCAAAGTCGTCGCCGTCATCGGCGACGGCGCGATGTCGGCCGGCATGGCCTTCGAGGCGCTGAATAACGCCGGCGTCGCCGATACCGACATCCTGGTCATCCTCAACGACAACGAGATGTCGATCTCGCCGCCGGTCGGCGCCCTGAACAAGATCCTGACCCGCCTGATGTCGGGCAAGACCTACAACGCCGCCCGCGAGGCCGGCCGCCACATGCTCGGCTTCGCCCCGCCGCTGCTCGAGCTGGCGCGGCGCGCCGAAGAGCACGTCAAGGGCATGATCGCCCCGGGTACGTTGTTTGAGGAATTCGGCTTCCACTATTACGGGCCGATCGACGGCCACGATCTCGATGCCCTGATCCCGACGCTGGAAAACCTGAAGAAGCTGAAGGGTCCGAAGTTCCTGCATGTGATCACCAAGAAGGGCCAGGGCTACAAGCTGGCCGAGTCGGACCCCATCCTCTACCACGGCGTCGGCAAATTCGCCGCCGGCGAAGGCATCCAGTCGGCCAAGGGCGGCGGCAAGCTGACCTACACCCAGGTCTTCGGCGACTGGCTGTGCGACCAGGCCACGGCCGACAGCCGGCTGGTCGGCATCACCCCGGCGATGCGCGAAGGCTCCGGCATGGTCCGCTTCGCCGGCGAACACCCGGACCGCTACTTCGATGTCGGCATCGCCGAGCAGCACGCTGTGACCTTTGCCGCCGGCATGGCCTGCGAAGGCCTGAAGCCGGTCGTCGCCATCTACTCGACCTTCCTGCAGCGGGCCTACGACCAGTTGATCCACGACGTCGCGCTGCAGAACCTGCCGGTCGTCTTCGCCGTCGACCGTGGCGGCCTGGTTGGCGCCGACGGCCCGACCCATCACGGCACTTTCGACCTGTCGTTCGCCACCTGCATTCCGAACATGCTGGTGATGGCACCGGCCGACGAAGCCGAATGCCGGCGCATGCTGTCCACCGCCTACGCGCACGACGGCCCGAGTCTGGTGCGCTACCCGCGCGGCAGCGGTACCGGCACCGTCCCGTCAATGCAACTCGACACGCTGCCGCTCGGCCAGGGCGAAATCCGCCGCCGCGGCCAGGACGTGGCCCTGCTCGCCTTTGGCAGCCTGGTTGGTGCCGCCGTCGCCGCCGGTGAGGAACTCGATGCAACAGTCGCCAACATGCGCTTCGTCAAACCGCTCGACGTCGAGCTGATTGTCGAACTGTCCGGGAACCATTCGCTGCTGGTCAGCATCGAAGAGAATGCCGTGATCGGCGGCGCTGGCTCGGAAATCGAGCGGCTGCTGGCCGAACGCGGGTTGAACGTGGCCGTGCTGCGTCTCGGCCTGCCGGATCGCTTCGTCGATCATGGCGAACAGGGTCAGCTCCTCGCCGAGCTCGGCCTCGA
>PHCU01000092.1 GCA_002842345.1 Betaproteobacteria bacterium HGW-Betaproteobacteria-12
CAGGATGCCGTAGCGGTCGAGCAGCGGCGCCCAGAGGAACTTCCAGGTGTAGGGGAACTGGATCAGGGCGAAGGCGCCGATGGCGCGTAGCGACAGGCCTTCGGTCTTCAGCCAGGCCGGCAGCAGGTTGAGCAGCAGGTAGAGCGGCAGGCCGGAGGCGAACCCGGTGAAGATGCAGATCAGCATCCGCCGGTTCCACAGCGCCGTGAGCCAGGCCGGCATCAGCGCTGCTGCGTCAGGCGATAGACCGCCAGGCTGCCGAGGAAGTTGAGTTCGCGTTCGTCATCGTTGTTGACCGGCTTGCCCTGTTCGTCGAGAACGCTGCGCTCGCGGATGATCAGGCCCATCTGCGTGCACAAGGCTTCGAAGTCGAGCAGCGTGAAGAAGCGCACGTTGGGCGAGTCGTACCACTGGTAGGGCAGGTCCTCGGACACCGGCATGCGGCCATCGAGCACCGAACGCAGATTTTTCCAGTAGGCGAAATTAGGGAAGGAAACCACCGCCTCGCGGCCGACGCGCAGCATTTCGCGCAAAATGCCCTCGGTGTGGCGCACCGTCTGCAGCGTGCGCGACAGCACGACATGGTCGAAGGCCTGATCGGCGAATTCGTCGAGGCCCTTTTCCAGGTTGCCCTGGATGATGTTGATGCCGTTCTTGATCGCGGCCAGGATGTTGGCGTCGTCGATTTCGACGCCGACACCGCTGACGCCACGGCTGTCGATCAGGTGCTTCAACAAGGTGCCGTCGCCGCAGCCGAGGTCGAGCACGCGATGGCCCGGCTCGACCCAGCCGGCGATGACGTCGAAATCCGGGCGCTTCAGGATAGGCGTCATAGCTTGATGTTCCGCAGGTAGGCATCGACTACGCCGTGATAGTGGGCGTCTTCCATCAGGAAGGAATCGTGGCCGAAGTTGAGGTCGATCTCGGCGTAGGAGACATTGCGGCCGTTGGCCAGCAGCGCCGCGACGATTTCCTTGGAGCGGGCCGGCGTGAAGCGCCAGTCGGTGGTGAACGAGGCAATCAGGAAATTGGCCTTGCTGCGCGCCATGGTCTTGATCAGGTCGCCGTCGTCCTCGCGCGACGGATCGAAGTAGTCGAGCGCCTTGGTCATCAGCAGATAGGTGTTGGCGTCGAAATAGCCGGCGAACTTGTCGCCCTGATAGCGCAGGTAGGACTCGACTTCGAATTCGACGTCGAAATCGAAGGCGAAGGAGCCGTTGCGCAGTTCGCGGCCGAATTTCTCGCCCATCTGGTCGTCGGACAGGTAGGTGATGTGGCCGAGCATGCGCGCCAGGCGCAGGCCGCGCGTCGGTCGCGTGTTGTGTTCGTAATAGTGGCCGCCGTGGAAGTCCGGATCGGTCAGGATGGCCTGGCGGGCGACGTCGTTGAAGGCGATGTTCTGTGCCGACAGCTTCGGCGCCGCGGCGATGACGATCGAATTGCGCACCCGTTCCGGGTAGGTGATGCTCCAGCGCAGCGCCTGCATACCGCCCAGGCTGCCGCCCATGACCGCGGCCCAGCTGTCGATGCCGAGCAAATCGGCGAGACGCGCCTGGGCATGCACCCAGTCGATCACCGCGACGATCGGAAAATCGGCGCCCCACGGCTTGCCGGTGGCCGGATTGAGCGTCGACGGTCCGGTCGAGCCGTGGCAGCCGCCGAGGTTGTTCACGCCGACGATGAAGTAGCGGTCGGTGTCGAGCGGCCGGCCCGGGCCGATGATGTTGTCCCACCAGCCGAGGTTGTCCGGCTGGTCGGCGTAGTGGCCGGCGACGTGGTGGTGGCCGGAGAGTGCGTGGCAGACGAGGATGGCGTTCGACTTGGCGGCGTTGAGCGTGCCATAGGTCTCATAGACCAGATCGTAGGCCGGCAGAACAGCGCCGCTGCGCAATTGCAGTGGCTGATCGAAATGGGCGCGCTGTGACTGAACGGCGCCGACGGATTGTCCTGGCATGCGATTCCCGAAAACAAAAAACCCAGTTGGCCGAAAACGCGAACTGGGCGGTTCCCGTTTTAGCGGCATTTGTCGCGCGCCCGCAATCAGAGCTCAAATCGGCGCGGCCGGCGAGGCGCCAGCGATTTGGCGACGATACCGAGCACCCCGGCAAAAGTCAATGAAGCGCCGGCGACGATCTTGCCGCCGGGCCGGTCGATTTTGCTAAACTGCCGTTCTCAGCCCATTTCCTTTAGGGAAGCCGCCGACCCATGCTGGACCAACGAAGGCATCAGCGCATTCGCTTTTCCTCCCCGCCCAAGGTGCGGATCGGCTATGGCGGCGCCATCGGCTATGGCGGCATCGAGAATCTCTCGCTCTCGGGCCTGATGGTGCGTACGCCGCTGGTTCTCGAGGTCGGCCGTACTGCCGGGTGCGAGTTCTCGCTGTTCGGTTCGCCGGTGATCGATGTGCCGTTGACGGTCGTTAGCCGCATCGGCGACGTCTTCGGCGGGCGCTTCCAGACCGGACCGATCAATCAAATCGTCATCGAGGATGCCATCGAGGCGGCCCTGGCTGCCGGCAACGCTTCCATCCTCTCTGTGAATGAACTCGGCGGCCGCAAGGTCATGCGCATTACCGGCGGTCTGAACGGTTCGCTGCGCAATGACCTGATGCATGCCCTGACCCGTGTCGGCGTCGATGAAATGGATCTCAAGGCGGTGACGGCCGTCGATCAGGCCGGGCTGGCGCTTTGTCTGGTCGCCACCGGCCGCCACGGGGTGGTGATCGGGGCCCAGTCGGAATGCTTCGCCAAGGCCTGGAATCTCGCCCAGGCGGTGCCCGGGGTCAGCGCTGGCTGACGGCTGTTCTGCCCGCCGTCGGGAGTCGCTTCACAGCTGCCGCAGCACGGCCCCGTGCAACCAGACATCGAACGGCTCGCAAGGGGCCACCGCGCTGCCCAGCGCGTAGCTGATGCCGAGTTCCTTCAACTGATCGATGCTCTGGCCGTCTTCGATGCCGTCGGCGATCGAGAAAATGTGCTGGTCGGCGGTGATTTCCTGAATGGCGCGCAACAGGGCAGTCGACGCGCGATTGCCGCCGAGGTCGCGGGTCAGGCTGCGGCTCAGCTTGACGCAGCTTGGGGCGATGCTGCGCAGATGGCTAAATGACGACAAGCCGCCACCGAAATCGTTGAGCCCGACCTGGCAGCCCAGGGCGCGTGCCTGACGCGAGAACTCGATGGCCTGGCTGGTCTGCTGGCTGGAGACTTCTTCGGAGAACAGCAGGCACAAGCCGGTACCTTCGATGTTCTGTGCCTGCAGCTCGTGGGCGATCGCTTCGATGACGGTACGCTGAGCGAGCGACGCGCTCGACAGCGGGACCAGGCAATTCAGCAGCTTGTTGCGCCGCTTGGCCTCGGCCAGCGCCTTGATGGCCACTTCGACGAAGCGCACATCGATCAGGGGCGCCAAGTCGTAGCGTTCGGCGGCATCGATCAGCGCCGAGAGGGCGATCGGTGGCTGGCCCGGCTCGAGCAGGCGGGCAGTCAGTTCGACGCAGGCCCCGGGCAGGCATTCCCGTTGCAGGCCGGTCAAGGGCATGGCTTCGATTTGCAGGTGACCGGCCGCCAGGGCCTCGCCGATGCGGCTGGCCCAGCCATTGCCTTCCTGGCGACGTTCCGGCGTATTCAGCGCTTCCTGCTCGCAGACCTGGTTGCGGCCGCTGTCCTTGGCCCGGTAGCAGGCGGCGTCGCCGGCTGCCATGACCTCGTTGATGGTGCGCACGCGCCGGTTGAGCGGCGTCAGGCCGATGCTGGCGCCGATGGCGAAGACCTTGTCCTGCCAGATGAAGCGGAAGGCACCGGCCAGCCCGCACAGATCCTCCGCCACCTGGCGGGCGCGGTTGCCGCTGCAGTTGGCCAGGATGACGCCGAATTCGTCGCCACCCAGCCGGGCCAGCGTGTCCTCCTCGCGCAGGCGCCCCTGGAAAAGCAGGGCGATCTGCCGCAGCAGTTCGTCGCCGGCCAGGTGGCCGCAGATGTCGTTGACCGGTTTGAAGCGGTCGAGGTCGATGAACAGCGCCGTTCCTTCGTCACCCCCGGCTTGCGCCGCCTCCAGAGCCTGCTCCAGCCGATGTTCGAACTCGCGCCGGTTGAACAGCCCGGTCAGGGCGTCGTGACGGGCCTGATAGGCCAGCTGGGCGGTGGCTTCCTCGATGCGCACGTGCAGCGACTGATGAGCTTCCTCGATGTGGTTGGCCATGTCGTTGAAGCCCTGTTCGAGAAACCCCAGTTCGCCGCTGGAACTGGTCTCGACGCGGGTATCGAGATGGCCGGAGGACATGTCGCGGACGGCCTTGACCAGGCGCATCACCGGACGGGCCAGGTTGTCGGCCATGGCGATGGCGAGCACGGCGAGAACCAGCAGGCCGATGAGGACGATCAGCAGGCCGCGGACCAGCAGCTCTTGCTGGCGGCTGGTCAGTTCGCTCTTGTCAAATTCGACGAAGACGTGGCCGATGGTTTCCGGCGGGGCATTGACATTGACCGGCGCCGACTCGAACAGCGCATCGGATTCCTGCAGCGAGCGCCGCACCGGGGCGCCGAAAGCGATCCACTGCTCGGTCTCGGCGACGACGCCGGGGTCCTGCAGGTTCGAGCGGAGGCTTTCGCTGGCCAGCGAAACCCGGCCGCTGACGGCGATCGCCCGCCCTTTCTGGTTGACGATGATGGCCGCCTTGACGCCCGACTCCTGGACCGTCGCCTGGGCCAATCCGTAGAGGCTCTCGATCTGGCCGGCGATGATGCCGTATTCGCTGATCGGCGCCAGGTAGCGGACCGTGGCCTGGCCCTTGGCGCGCAGTTCGCCTTCCAGGGTGCGCATGCCGCTGATCGTGAAATAGGTGACCAGGGCGATGGCGATCAGGGTGCTCGGCAGCAACGTCAGCAGCAACAGGCGGTGGCGTAGCGTGAACTGGTTCATCGTGACTCCCTTTCGGCGAGCATGCCTTGCCGAATGGTGATTTCATCGGGGATCGCCAGGCCAAGCGCCTGGGCGACATTCTGGTTGACCGAGATGGCGAACAGCGCCGGGGCGATGGCACCGGCCGGTAGCGGTGCCGGGCCGACGACCAGTTCGGCGGTCTGGGAGGCGATCTGCGCCGGTGTCGAATACAGCGCGGCCAGCGCCCCGGCCTTGACGAAGGCGGCGGAGTAGGCGACCACCGGCCGTTGATGGCGATAGGAGGTGACCAGAATGGCCTTAATGTTGTCGCGCTTGTAGATCGTGCTGTCGGGGATGGCGAGCAGGACGTTGATGCGTGGCAGCAGGCCGTTGAGGGCGGCCAGCAGGCTGGCGGTGTTGTCTTCGCTGTTCTCGCTGTCGAGCATCAGGCCGACGGCGGAGAAGGACTGGCGAAACTGCCCCACCGCGCTCTGAGTCTCCTCGCTGAGCAGCAGCCCGATGCGCTTCTGGCCGGGCAGCAAGTGGCGCAGGAAACTGGCCTGGCGGCTGGCCGGCTGGTCGAGGGTGATGGCGGTGACGCGGCTGCGCGGCCGGCCGGCTTCGGCCATGATGCGCTCGTAGCTCTGGCGGGGCAGCAGGGTGGCGATTACCGGCAACGTCGTGCCGCTGGCCAGCACCTTGCGCAGGGCCTCGCTGCCGGCAGTGACGATCAGGTCGGCACGGGGGGCCGGCAGGCCGACGGCTTCCGGCCGGCCGCTGCGCTTGACGCTCCAGTTGCTGCCCTGCAGCGCATCGCTCAGCGTTGCCGAAAATTCGGCATAGGGGCCGCTGTCGTCGCTCAGTGCCAGCGCGATGCTGCCTGCCCAGGCGGCCGGCGCGATGGCGAGAAGCAGGATGAAGGCGGACAGGGCGAGGCGGCGCATGGCCTGATATTGCCTCAGGGGACTATGCCGACGCAATGCGGGCGTGCGGCGGTTTAGCGGCTGCCGAGCAGTTCCCCGATACGGGCGCGTAATTCGTCGATCGGCGTGGCGAAGGCAAACTTGCGCACGAACTGGCCGTCGGGGCCGAGCAGGATCATGCCGGCCGAGTGATCGACCGCGTAGTGGGCCGGATCGGCACCCGGCTCGCCAACCTTGGCGTAGCGGATGCGGAAATTGTCGGCGGCGCGCCGGATCAGGGCCGGCGAACCGGTCAGGCCGAGAATGCGCGGGTCGAAAAATTCCGTGTATTTCTTCAGCATCTGACCGCTGTCGCGCTCCGGGTCCACGGTGACGAATATCGCCTGCAGGCGGTCGGCTCGCGCGCCGAGATGCTGGATAACGGCGGCCATCTCGACCAGCGTCGTCGGGCAGATGTCTGGGCAGTAGGTGTAGCCGAAGGCAATCAGCTGGAAGCGGCCGCGGAAATCCTCGCTGGTCACCGAACGGCCGTTCGGGTCCTGCAGCAGGTAGCGCGGGATGATCGTCTCATCGCGTTCGGCCTGCAGCAATTCCTGCGCCGACTGCCCGGCGGCCGGGCCGGCGAGCAGGCAGCAGAGGGCGAGCAGGGCAGCGGCCGGAAGCTTCATCGGGCCGTCTTGTAGGCTTCCTGCAGCTGGCTTTCCGCCTCCTTCAGCCGACCCGCCAGGGTGGCCACGTCGGGGCAGGCGGCGCCCTTGCCCTGGGCGAGGAAGGCGTCATTGGTCGCCTGCTCGAAGGCTTCGCCGCTGGCGCGGGTCTTCGGCGCCGTGGTCTGCACGGCATTGCGCGCCCGGCTGGCGAGCGCCGGCTGCTGGCAGGCCAGGGCGATGCCGTTGATCTGGCCGAGGCTGGCGATGGCGGCGGGGCCGGCGTCGGCGGCCAGGGCAGGGGCGCCGAGCATGGCCAGAATGAGCAGCAGGGTGGGGGCGGCGAGCTTCATGGGCGATTTCCTCCGGTTGGGCTCCCGATTATAGGCAGCGCCCGCTGGCCGGCCTTCTTACAGATCAAAAATGGCCTGCAATTGCGGCAGGCCTTCGCTGATCGCCACCGGCCCCGGGGTCAGGATGATCGCCGACTTGATTTCGTGCAGCCGGCCGTCGCGCACCGCCGGCACCGCCGCCCAGCCCGGCCGGGCGGCGATGCGCTCGGGGCGGAAGTGCTTGCCGCACCACGAGCCGATGATGATCTCCGGCGCCGCGGCGATCACCGCCTCCGGCGCCGGCCGGCGATCCTTGGCCAGCGGCGAACGCGCCTGTGCGGCGAAGACGTCCTCGCCGCCGGCGATCTCGATCAGTTCCGAAGCCCAGCGGATGCCGCTGATCAGCGGTTCGTCCCATTCCTCGAAATAGACGCGCGGCCGATGGCCGGTGCGGGCCAGGCGTTCGGCGGCGGTGGCGCGGGCGGCGGCGATCTGTTCTTCCAGTTCGGCGACCAGCGCCAGCGCTTTGGCTTTGGCACCGACCAGCCGGCCGAGGGTCTCGACCATGCCGAGAATGTCCTCGACGCTGCGCGTGTTGAAGGCATAGACCGGCACGCCGGCCTTGATCAGGTCGCGGGCGATGTCGCCCTGCAGGTCGGAAAAGGTCAGCACCAGATCAGGCTGCACGGCGAGGATTTTGTCGATGTCGCCGCTGGTGAAGGCGAAGACTTTCGGTTTTTCCTTGCGCGCCTCGGGCGGGCGCACGGTGTAGCCGGAAATGCCGACGATGCGGTCTTGTTCGCCGAGGGCGTAGAGCACCTCGACGGTTTCGGTGGTCAGGCAGACGATGCGTTGCGGTAGACGGCTCATGCGGATCTCACTTGGCGGGACGACGGCTGCGTGCGACATCGAGATGGGCGCAGAGTTTCTCGGCGCCGTCGAGAATGCGCGGCGTGTGCCGCTGCATGATGTCCGGATTGATGTGGAACAGGTTGTCGCGCTTGACCGCCGTCATCTGCGTCCATTTGTCCCAGTCGTGCAGCCATTCCGGCTTGGCATCGCCCATGCCGGTGGCGACGATGGCTTCCGGGTCGGCTTCGAGCACCGCCTCGACGCTGACCGTCGGCGCCATCTTGCCGAGGTGGCCGAAGATGTTGCTGCCGCCGCACAACGTGATCGCATCGCTGATGATCTGTGGGCCGCCGACCGTGGTCAGCGGCGTCTTCCAGATCTGGTAGAAGACGCGCACTTTCGGCTTGCCGGCATGGGCCGCGCGCAAGCCCTCCAGGCGCTGGCGGAAGCTCCGTGCCGCGGCATTGGCCACGGCTTCCGTGCCGGCCAGCTGGCCCATGCGTTCGAGCTGGTCGGCGACGTTCTCCATCTTGTTCGGCTGTGAAACATAGACGGTCAGGCCGAGGGCGCGCAGCTTGTCCACCTGCTTCATGCTGTTGCCGCTTTCCCAGGCCAGGATCAGGTCCGGCTTCAGTGCCGCGATGGCTTCCAGGTCGATGCGTGAATAGCCGCCGACGCGCGGCACCTTCTTGGCTTCCGGCGGGTAGTCGCTGTAGTCGACGGTGCCGACCAGCTTGCTGCCGGCGCCGGCCGCGAACAGACTTTCGGCGGCATGCGGGGCGAGGGTGACGATGCGCTGGGCCGGGCTCTTCAGGCGGACTTCGAAACCGGTGTCGTCCTTGACGACCAGCTCGGCGCGGGCGGCCGGGAGCAGCGCGAGGCCGGCGAGCAGCGCGGCGCAGTGGTGCAGTTTCATGCGGATTTCCAGTCGGTGAGGGCGGCCGTCAACCGCCGCCAGCCGGCTTCGTCGCCGGGCAGGCCGCAGCGCAGCAGCGGCTGCTGCTCGAAACGGCGGGTCAGGATGGCGCTGCGGGCCAGGTGTTTATGCAGCTCGCCGGTCTGCGCCGAGCTCAGTGTGGCGAACAGCGCCGTCGCCTTGACTTCGCCGAGCGGTGCCAGCAGCTGGCGCAGGCGTTCGCTGTCGGCGTTCAGGCGCTGCCGGGTGGCCGCCTGCCAGGCGGTATCCTGCAGCGCCAGCCGGGCGGCTTCCCGGCCCGGGCCGCTGACGCTCCACGGGCCGAGGCTCTCGGCCAGCCGGCCGAGCAGTTCGCGGCCGGCGAACAGGAAACCGACACGCGCCCCGGCCAGGCCGAAGAACTTGCCCAGCGAGCGCAGCACGATCAGGTTTGGTGCCGCGTCGGTGCCGGCCAGCGGCGTCACGCTTTGCTCCGGTGTCGGGTCGATGAAGGCCTCGTCGACGATCAGGTGGCCGCCGCGCTTGTGCAACTGGGCGGCGGCGTCGAGCACCAGTTCGCGCGGGTGGCGGTCGGCGGTCGGGTTGTTCGGGTTGCACAGCAGCACGTAGGGCGTCGCCGCCGCCAGGGCGCGCGGCAGCAGCGCGTTCTGCAGGAAGCGCACCTTGTGCCCGGCGCGCTGCCAGGCCTGTGGGTGCTCGCTGTACAGCGGGCTGATGCAGGCCACCGCGGCCCGCGGCAACAGGGTTGGCAGCAGCTGGATGGCGGCCTGCGAGCCGGCCACCGGCAGTAGGCTGGCGTTGCCGTAATAGGCGGCGGCCGCCGTTTCCAGGCCGTCGTCGGCTTCCGGCAGGCGTTGCCAGACGGCCGGCGGCAGCGCCGGCACCGGCCAGCCCTGCGGATTGATGCCGGTCGACAGGTCGAGCCAGTCGGCCAGCGGAATGTCGTACTGGGTGGCCGCGTCGCGCAGCCGTCCGCCGTGGTCAAGCATGCAGGAATCCGATCAGGAAAAGGGCGGCCAGCCACAGCCACAGGCCGTGGCGAACCAGGGCCACGGCGCGGCCGAGGTCGCCGGCTTGCGGCGCACGGCCGGCGCCGAGCGGCGGGCGGTTTTCGCTGGCGCCGTGATAAATCGCCGCGCCGCCCAGTTCGACGCCCAGGCTGCCGGCCCCGGCGGCCATCACCGGTCCGGCGTTCGGGCTGTCCCAGGTCGGCGCTTGCGCCTTCCAGCAGGCCAGCGCGTTGCGGGTCTGGCCGAGCAGCGCGTAGGTCAGCGCGGTGAGTCGTGCCGGCAGCCAGTTCAGCGCATCGTCGAAACGCGCGGCACAGCGGCCGAACGAGTTGTAGCGCTCGGTGCGGTAGCCCCACATCGCATCGAGGGTGTTGGCCAGGCGAAACAGCAGGGCGCCCGGGCCACCGAGCAGCGCGAACCAGAACAGCGCGCCGAACACCGCGTCGTTGCCGTTTTCCAGCACCGATTCGACGCCGGCTTTGGCGACGCCGGTGGTGTCCAGCGTCGAAGTCTCACGGGAAACAATCCAGCCGACGCGCTGCCGCGCTTCATCCAGCCGGCCGTCCTGCAGCGGCCGGGCGACGGCCTCGGCGTGCTCGCACAGGCTTTGCGCACCGAGGGCAAAATAAAGCAGCACGACATCGACGGCGAACGGCGCCAGCGGCCGCAACCAGAAGGCCAGCGCCACCCATGGGCCGACCGCCAGCAGCCAGGCCAGCAGGCCGGCCGGGATCGTGCGGTTGTTGAGTTTGCTTTCCAGCCAGGCTGCCAGTCGGCCGAAGCCGACCAGCGGATGCAGACGGCGCGGCTCGCCGAGCAGGCGGTCCAGCAGCACGGCAGTCAGGGCCGCCAGCGGCAGGGCGAGGGCGCCGTCCAGCATCATTTTGGGAACACGCCCCGCTGCTGGATATCGTCCTGCATTGCCGCCACGGTGGCGGTCAGCGTGTCCTGGTGCTCCGGATCGCCCTGGCCCCACTGGTCGTAATAGAGCAGATCAGCGATCGGCAGGCGCGGCAGCCAGCCGGCCTTTTCCAGTTCCGGCTTGTCGTGGAAATGACTGACGTAGCCGATGCACAAGTAGGCGATCGGCACGATTTCCGGCGGGATGCCCAGCGCCTGCTGCAACTCGGGCTGGTTGAAGATGCTGACCCAGCCGACGCCAAGGCCTTCGGCGCGGGCCGCCAGCCACAGGTTCTGCACGGCACAGACGCTGGAATAGAGATCCATGGTCTTGATATGGGTGCGGCCGACCACCACCGGGCCGGTGCGCTCGCGGTCGCAGGTGATGCACAGGCCGAGCGGCGCTTCGACGATGCCTTCGAGCTTCAACTGGCTGTAGATTTCGCGTTTGCCCTCCGGGAACATCAGCGCCGCCTCGGCGTGCGCCTTGGCGAAGGCGTCGCGCACCCGCTGCTTGACCTCCGGCGAACGCACCAGCAGGAAGTTCCACGGCTGCATGAAGCCGACCGAAGGCGCATGGTGCGCCGCCATCAGCACTCGGCCGAGGATCTCGTCCGGTATCGGCGTCGGCAGGAACTGGCCGCGCACGTCGCGGCGGTTGAAGATGGTGCGGTAGACGGCGGCCCGTTCGGCCTCGGCAAAGGAATGTGCAGCCTGGTTTTCCATGGATTCCCCTTCTGGAAATGGTACGGTGGCTGCCTGACCATGCAGCCCGGTTTTGTCCTTCGGCCGGTCTTCTGACTCGGATTCACCCGTTGCCGCGCCTTCCCGGTTGGCACCAGTGGCGACCTGCGGCGAACGTCCTCCTCACAGCGTTGGGCACGTGGCGGAATCGCACCGCCTTCCCGATTCTCCGCTTAGCCGAAGCCAAGCGGCACCGAAAGACACTTGCCCGATTCGACTCGGGCGGGGGCGATCCTAAGCGAGCGGGGGGCGGGGTGGCAAGGGGGATTGAATCGTCCGAAAGCGCTCGGCTAAGGAAAGGGTGTTATCGATCCTCGGGATCTGGCGCGACGAATCCAATCGGGCGCTTGGGTGGGTCGGGTGGTGTCATCAACTGGCGTATCGCTTCGAAGACCTGTTTCAACTGGCTACGGGTGTTCTGGGCAAATGTGTCCTGCTGAAGAGCGAGTGCGGCACTTCGCTCTTCAAGCTCATCAAGTCGCTTGGCCAGATCGCCGTGCGTAGCCGCCATCGCGCGCACCTGTACGAAGGTGCGCATAATCTCGATATTGACGGCGATGGCGCGAGGGCTGTTGAGTACCGAGGAGAGCATGGCGACGCCTTGCTCGGTGAAGACGTAAGGTGCCGTCCGGCGTCCGCCACGCCCAGTCTTTGCGGTCACAATTTGTGATCGCAAAGCCACAAGATCATGATTTTCCAGCTGAAACATGAAGTCTTGCGGGAAGCGCTCCAAGTTGCGCTTGATGGCCTGAACCAGTATTCGCGTCTGGGTGCCATAGAGTTCCGCCAGATCGGCATCGAGCATGACATGCTGATCGCGCAGTACAAGAATGCGGCTACCGATCAGAGATTGGAATGGGGCGGTCAACATGCTCGTACCGATGGCCTATGAAAATGGAATGGAGATGGCGAATTTTGCCTGAAATTGCTGCCGGCTAATCGGCGATAATCCGCCGTTTTCTGCAGAGCGCCATTCCATGACCTGCTGTTCTCTGATGGTCCAAGGCACCACCTCCGATGCCGGCAAATCGACGCTGGTCGCTGCGCTGTGCCGCATTCTCAAGCGTCGCGGCGTGCGCGTGGCGCCGTTCAAGCCGCAGAACATGGCGCTCAATTCGGCGGTCACCGTCGATGGCGGTGAGATCGGGCGGGCGCAGGCGTTGCAGGCGCTGGCTTGCGGTCTGGCGCCACATACCGATTTCAACCCGGTGCTATTGAAGCCGACAACCGACAAGAAAGCGCAGGTGATCATTCATGGCCAGGTGGCGACCGATCTCGACGCCAAGGCCTATCACGCCTACAAGCCGCGGGCGATGGAGGCGGTGCTGCAGTCGTGGGCGCGCCTGACCGCCGCCTACGACTGCGTGCTGGTCGAGGGCGCCGGCTCGCCGGCCGAGATCAATCTGCGCGACCGTGACATCGCCAACATGGGCTTCGCCGAGGCTGTCGACTGCCCGGTAATCATCGTCGCCGACATCGACCGCGGCGGCGTCTTCGCCCATCTGGTCGGCACTCTGGAACTGCTGTCGGCATCCGAGCAGAACCGGGTCAAGGGCTTTGTCATCAACCGCTTCCGCGGCGATATCGGCCTGCTCGAACCCGGCCTGCGCTGGCTGGAGGAGCGCACCGGCAAGCCGGTGCTTGGCGTGCTGCCCTACCTGCACGGCCTGCTGCTCGATGCCGAGGACGCCATCGCCACCGTTGCATTGGCCAAGGGCACGACCAAGCTGACGGTGGTCGCGCCGGCCTATCCGCGTGTCTCCAACCACAACGACCTCGATCCGCTGCGCCTGCATCCGGAAGTCGATTTCCGCTGGATCGGGCCGGGCGAGACGCCGCCGGCCGCCGATTTGATCGTGCTGCCCGGCTCCAAGGCGGTGCGCGCCGATCTCGACTGGCTGCGCGATAAAGGTTGGGATGCCGCGATCCGCAAGCACCTGCGCTACGGCGGCAAGGTGGTCGGCTTGTGCGGCGGCTACCAGATGCTCGGGGCGATGATCCACGATCCGCAGGGTCTGGAAGGCCGGCCGGGCAGCACGCCGGGCCTCGCCGTGCTCGATGTCGAGACGACGCTGGAAAGCGACAAGCAGTTGCGCAATGTAAGTGGTCACTTGGCGCTGCCGGGCCGGCCGGCGATGACCGGCTACGAGATCCACCTTGGCGTCACCGGCGGCGCCGGGCTGGTCGAGGCGGCCGTCGAACTGGCCGACGGCCGGCGCGATGGCGCCATTTCGGCCGACGGCCAGGTGTTCGCCACCTATTGCCACGGCCTGTTCGATCACCCGCAGGCGCTGACCGCATTGCTCGCCTGGGCCGGCATGAGCGAGACGGCGCCGGTCGATTTCGCTGCCCGCCGCGAAGCCGATCTCGACCGGCTGGCCGATTCGGTCGAGGCGGCGCTCGACTGGGCCAAGCTGGCGCCCTGGTTGCCGGGCGCGCCGGCCTAAGCAGCGTCGTCGTGGTGAATGCGGCGCAGCGCCACTTCGCGCTGGATGTCGCGGAAATCGACCTCGCGTCCGTGCAGCGCATACAGGCCGCGCATGGTGCCGAACAGCTTCTTGGCGTCGCTGCCGGCCATCAGGCGTTCGCACTGGCGGTCGGCCAGTTCGTGGTCGGCCAGCACCAGCGCCGCGCGCAGCACGTCGAGGCGCGGCGTCGATTCCAGCTCGGTGGCCAGCAGCGCCGGTCGTAGCCCGGCGAAACGCGGCTTGCCCCGCTCCGGCGAACTGATCGCCAGCAGCGCGACGTAGCTGGCCTGGGCGGCCAGATTGAGGTTCTGCACTTCGGTGTCGCGCAGGCTGACCAGCACCTTTTCCGCCGAAATGTTGTCCTTCGCCGCGACATGGCCGCGCGCCAGGGCCAGCCGGTCTTCCGGTGCGACCGCACCGGGCATGCTGTCATTGGCGACGACGTCGGCCAGCGCGTTGCGCGCCGTTTCGGCATCGCCGTTGAGGATTGCCGCTTCGGCCAGCAGGCGTTTGCGCTGGTAGTTGCGCGGCGTCTTTTTGGCCACGGCGTCGAGCGTCTTCTGCGCTTCCTCCGGCTCGCCCTGGTCCAGGCAGATGCTGGCCTTGACGTCGGCGGCGTCGAAGTAATGCGGCGTACCGGCGACCACCTTCTCGATTTCCGCGCGCGCTTCGCTCAGGCGCTTCTGCCGCTGCAGCGAGCGGGCGACGCCGGCCCGCGCCCAGGGAAAGTTGTAGTCCTGCAGGATGTCGCGGTAGGTGTCCTCGGCGGCTTCGGCGGCGCCGCTGGCCAGTTGCACCTCGGCTTGCTGGCGCAGGATCTCGAAGCGGTAGGGGCGGCCGGCCTCGCTGTCGCGCTGGGCCTGCAGGATGGCCAGGGCGCTGGCGAATTCCTGGCGGCGCTTTTCCCGGTAATAGGCGGCGAAGAAATTCTTCTTGGCCATGATCCGGTCGAGGCGCAGCATCAGCTTGTCCGGGGCGAAGGGCTTGATGATGTAGTCGTCGGGCACCAGCTCGACGGCGGAAACGACCTGTTCGTAGGATTGCTCGCCGGTGACCATCATGAAGATGCATTCGTCCGGCAGCAGGTTGAAGCGGCGCAGTTCCTCGAGCAATTGCTGGCCGGAGCGGCCGTCGCCCAGTTCGTAGTCGCAGAGGATGATGTCCGGCGCGTTATTGCGAATGCGGAAAATCGCATCCTGGTAGTTGGAGGCGAACTCGACGGCAAAGGCGCCGAGCATCTGGGCGATGGTGCGCAGGGCGTCGCGGGCCAGCGGCTGGTCATCGATGACGAGGAAGCGCTTCTTGCCGTAGTCGGCCATTACGGCAACCACAGTTCGAAACGGGCACCGCCGAGGGCGCTGGCGTTGTCCAGGCGCAGGCTGCCGTTGCGCCCGCGGCGCTGGTGCAGGCTCGCCAGCCGGTCGGCCAGCAGCAGGCCGGTATTCATGCGTGGCGGCAGGCTGGCGAAGCCCGGGCCGTCGTCCTCGACGCGCAGCAACAGGCCGCCATTCTCGGCCCGGGCGCTGAGGGTGACGGTGTGGCGGGCGAATCGGCCGGCGTTCTGGACCGCGTTGTTGAGCATGTCGGTGACCAGATCGCGGTCGAACGGCCACTCGTCGAGCACCTGGCAATCGACCTGCAGGTCGATGCCGGCAGCGGCCAGGTGATGCTGCTGGGCCAGCGCCACTTCGGCGCACAGGTCGCCGACGATGGCCGGCACGATCGCCAGCTGCGCCCCGTGCTGCATCAGGCGATAGGCCGCCAGCGTCCGGCTCAGGCGGCCGGCGGCGGCCTCGATGGCGTAGCGGACTTCGCCGAGATCGACGCCGTGTCTGGCCTCGCTGGTGGCCACCAGCGATTCGGCGACGAACAGTTGATTCTTGGCGTCGTGAATCCCGGACGCCAGCGTGTCGAGCAGGTGCTGCATTTGTCGCCCCCCGGGATCTGCTGTCCCAATGGGGTCAACAATAGCCTTACTTTAGTAATAAGGGCAGGCCGGCGGCGACCAGCGTCACCCGGTCGCAAATGGCGGCGACGCGCTGGTTTAGCCGGCCCTGCTCGTCGGCGAACAGGCGCGACAGCGGCTGCATCGGTACGATGCCCCAGCCGACTTCGTTGGAAACCAGGATCAGCTGCCCGGGCAGTTGCGGTAGGGTCTCGATCAGGGCCGCGGTTTCGCCGGCAAACAGCGGGCAGTCGATGGCCTCGCCGGCTTCGGCCTGAGCGGCCGCCCGGCCGGCGAACAGCAGGTTGGACAGCCACAGGGTCAGGCAATCGACCAGGATGCAGCTGTCGGGGGCGGCCAGTTCGCGCAGGCGGGCCGCCAGATGCAGGGTTTCCTCGGCGCAGCCCCAGTCGGCCGGGCGGCGGGCGCGATGGTGGCTGATGCGCCGGCGCATCTCGCCATCGCGCGCTTCGGCCGTCGCCAGATAGACGACGCGCAGGCCGCATTCCGCTGCCCGCTGTTCGGCCAGCAGGCTCTTGCCCGAACGGGCACCGCCGAGAATCAGTTGTTTCATCGGCGGCATTGTGGGCGAATCCCGGCGTCGACGGCAACCGGTATAATCGGCCGCGATTCGATATCACGGAACACGGTGCAAATCCGTGGCGGG
>PHCU01000093.1 GCA_002842345.1 Betaproteobacteria bacterium HGW-Betaproteobacteria-12
CCGGGTGGCCATCCATTCTGCGCGAGGCAATGGGGTATGTCCTCTATATCCTCGACCGCAACGTGCGCATGGCCTCGGTGCTGGGCCTGGTCGGCGCCGGCGGCATCGGGCTCGCGCTGCATGACACCTTGCGCCTGTTCGATTATGGCCAATCGGCTGCGCTGATCCTGGTCATTCTGGCCACCATTTTGATAATCGACTACGCCTCGGCGTGGTTGCGAGGGAGATTAGGGTGACGAACCTTGAAAGAAAACACTGGATTCGGGCGCTGACTGCCCATCCGGCATCGGTGTTGAATGCACTCGCCGATGAATTGGCGAGCGAGTTCGACGTGAAGCTCAAGAGCTTGCCGCAGGCGGGTCTCGGGCTGCTGACCCTGACCGATGGCGCATTTCACGAACCTTACTACCTGGGCGAGTTTCCGCTGTCATCGTGCAGCGTCGAACTCTCCATGGCCGATGGCCGAACTGCCGCCGGTGGCGCCCATGTGATGGCGGACGACGCCGACCTGGCCCGCGCGCTGGCCATCCTCGACGCCGTTGTCGCCGCCCGACTGCCCGGCTGGGAGCGGGTTTCCGCTCAGATCGACGCCGGTGCGGCCATCCGCGCCGAGGAAGATCGCCGCCGTCGCGCCATGCTCGCCGCCACGCGGGTGGATTTTGCGATGCTGAACAACGCGGAGAACGATGACGATGAAGGTTGAAAACATCTGGCGGGCCGACGTCCAGCAGCGCGTCTTCCGTGAACTGGTTGAGGCGTTCTCGCGACCCGGCGCCATCAGGGAGATCGGTGACTGCATCGATGGCGCTGTCGCCCAACGCGCCGTGCTGGCCACTTTGATGGACGGGGAAATGACCTTGGCCGACCCCCATGGGCAAATCGCCCCGGCGGACTGGCCTTTGCTTCAGGCCAAGCCAAGCGCCAACGAGCACGCACGCTATGTGGCGGCGAGTGGGGGCCGCGCTCCCGATTTCCAGCCCGCGCTGGGATCACTGGAATCCCCCGAGTTCGGCGCCACCGTGTTGATAGAGGTCGACCGCCTGGGCCAAGGAGAAACCTCCCTGGAATTGGCCGGCCCAGGCATTAACGGCCAGCGGCAACTACGTCTGGCCGGCCTGCATCCCGATTGGCTGACACGCCGCGCCGATTGGGTCGGCAGTTTTCCCCTGGGGGTGGATGTGTTGCTCTCGGATACACGTCGCATCGTTGCGCTGCCGCGTACCACGCAGATACACATTTCCGGAGGGGTTCGCTGACATGAGTTATGTAGCCATCAAGGGCGGCGGTCGGGCCATCGCTGGCGCCGCCGCCGTTACCGAATTCCTGCGCACCGAAGAAGGGCTGAGCGAAACTCTTGCCGAGCCGCTCGGCATCGATGCCATTCTTCACCAGTTGCGCCACCTGGTCGATCGCGTTGTTTCCGAGGGAGGGGTCTATCACCCGAAATTTGCCGCGCTCGCCATCAAGCAGAGCCTGGGGGACACGCTGGAGGCCGCGTTTGCGTTGCGCGCCTGGCGCTCGACGCGACCACGCTTGTTGGCAACGCCACCGCTCGATACCTCGCGGATGCGCCTGATCCGCCGCATCTCTTCGGCCTTCAAGGAAATTCCCGGCGGCCAGATGCTCGGGCCGACGCCCGACTATGCCTTGCGCCTGCTGCGCATGGAGCTGATGGACGAATCGCCGGATGCCTTCCGGGCCGTTGCCCGCGCATGGCTGGATAGCTGTCCGGAAGCTCGGTTGCCCGACAGTTTCCCCAAGGTGCTCGACGCTCTGCGCGCGGAAGGCTTGCTGCCGCCCGTCACTGGCCGCACGCAGGCGGCGTTCGACATTACCCGGGAACCCCTGGTCTTTCCCGTGCCTCGCTCGGCGGCATTGGCCACTATGGCGCGGGCGGAAACCGGCTCGCTACTCGCCGTCGCCTATTCCAACATGCGCGGCTACGGCGACGTGCACCCGACGGTCGCCGAACTGCGGGTGGGCTACCTGCCGGTCATGCTGCCGCACCCGATCACCGGCGAACCGACCGAGGTCGGCGAGGTGCTGGTCACCGAGTGTGAAGTGGTGGCCATGTACGAAGCCGACGATGCCGGCGGCAAACCAATGTTCACCATTGGCTATGGCGCCTGCTTCGGCCACAACGAAGTCAAGGCGATTTCCATGGCGATTCTCGACCGCGCCTTGCAAAAAGGCATGAAGGACGGCCCCGGCAACCCATCGGAAGACCCCGAGTTCGTGCTGCTCCACGTCGATGGCGTCGACTCCATGGGCTTCGCCTCGCACTACAAGATGCCCCACTACGTCACCTTCCAGTCCGACCTCGATCGCTTGCGCACCACGCAACAAAAATCAGGGGAACCCGCATGAACGCATTTTCCCACGCCCAAAGCGGCAACGCCTACAACTTTGGCTTTCTCGACGAATACGCCAAGAAGGAAGTGCGCCGCGCCATTCTCAAAGCCATCGCCATCCCGGGTTACCAGGTGCCCTATGCCTCGCGCGAGATGCCCATGGGACGCGGTTTCGGTACCGGCGGTCTGCAACTGACCCTGTCGCTGATCGGGCCGGAGGAAATCCTGAAAGTAATCGACCAGGGATCGGACGATTCGGTCAACGCGGTCAACCTGCGTCACTTCATCGAGATGACTTGCCCCGGCGTTTCGACGACAACGAAAACGACGGAGTGCACCCTGATTCAGTCGCGCCACCGCATCCCGGAGCTGCCACTGACGTCCAATCAGATCGTCGTGCTGCAGGTGCCCTACCCCGATCCGCTGGTTGTAGTGGAACCTTCGGAGGACAAGCGCAAGACCATGCACGGTGAGGCGGACTACTCGCGCCTCCTGGTCAAGCTGTATGAGGACATCGTCAAGTTCGACGAGATCACGATCTCGCACCGCTATCCGACGCGCATCAACGGCCATTACGTCATCGATCCTTCGCCGATCCCGCGCTGGGATGTACCCAAGCTCAATGCCTCAGCGGCCCTGATCCTGTTCGGCGCCGGCCGCGAAAAGAAGATCTACGCCGTGCCGCCCCATACAAAGGCGGAGCCGCTGGCCTTCAGCGACGTGCCGTTCCGCGTCGAGGACTTCCGTGACGAACATGGACACCGCCGCGCCTGCACCCGCTGTGGCTGCACCGATTCGTTCCTCGATGAATTCGCGGCCGATTCGGGCAGCAAGACCTATCAATGCTCCGACAGCGACTGGTGCGATGAACAAATGCTTCTTGCCCGACAGACCGAGGGAGAACCGGCATGAACAAGATTCTCGAGGTTCGCAACCTCAGCAAAATTTACGGCCCGGGCTGTCCCCTGTGCCTCGAATCCACGGGCCCGGAGGCTGATACCAACCTCTGTCCGCATTGCGGCAGCGTGGTCGCCATCCATGATGTTTCCTTCGATCTGTTCGAAGGAGAGATTCTGGGCGTCATGGGCGAATCGGGCAGTGGCAAGTCGACCGTGGTCAAGAACCTCTATTTCGACCAGGCACCCTCCAGCGGCGAGGCGATTTTCTACGACCGCGACAAACAGCATGACCTGTTCGCCCTCAACGCCGCGCAACAGCGCTGGTTGCGCAATCACCGCTTCGGCATGGTCTATCAAAACCCCCATCTCGGGCTGAACTTCAACATCAGTGCCGGCGGCAACATCGCCGAACGCCTGTTGATGAGCGACCTGATGGACTATGGCGCGATTCGTGAACGCGCCAAGGCCTTGCTGGCCCGCACCGAGGTACTGCTCTCCCGGGTCGACGACCTGCCGAAGAACTTTTCCGGCGGCATGCAACAGCGGGTGCAGATCGCCAAGGCGCTGGCGACCCAGCCGCCGCTGCTGTTCCTCGACGAGGTGACCACCGGCCTCGACCTGTCGGTACAGGCGCGCATTCTCGACCTGATCCTAGAAATCCAGCAGGAACTCAAGACCGCCATGGTTGTCGTGACCCACGACCTGGGCGTGATCCGGCTGCTGACCGGTCGCGCCATCGTCATGAAATACGGCCGCGTCATCGAGGCGGGGTTGACCGATCAAATCCTGGAAGACCCCCAGCACGCCTATACCCAGCGTCTGGTGGCGTCCGCTCTGTGAGGCAAAAATATATGCTCCAACCCATTCTTCAGGTCGAGGCCTACGGCAAGCATTTCCAGCTTCACGAGCAGAATAAGCTGATCCCGTCCTCGCACAATGTCAATTTCAGCGTCAGCGCCGGTTGTCTTACCGCCCTGGTCGGCCCCACCGGCGCCGGCAAATCCTCGGTGTTGAAGGGCATCTACCGCACCTACCTGCCCAGCGCTGGCCGCATTCTCTATCGCGATGCAATGGGTCACGAACTCGATCTGATCCTGGCCAGCGAACACCAGATCCTGGAGCTGCGGCGCCGCGAAATCGGCTTCGTCACCCAGTTCCTGCACTGCCTGCCGCGCCAAGCGACGCTCGATGTGGTCGCCCAGCCGCTCCTGGTGCTCGGTGTGTCACGCGACGAAGCGCGGCAGCGTGCAGCGGAATTGCTATCGGCCATGAACCTGCCGGAACGCTTGTGGAGCGTTTCGCCGGCCACCTTCTCCGGTGGCGAGCGTCAGCGGGTCAATCTTGCACGGGGCTTCATCGCCAAACCCCGTCTGCTTTTGCTCGACGAACCCACTGCCAGCCTCGATCCGGCCACCGCCGAGCGGGTGATCGGCCTCGTCGAAGGGCTCAAATCCGAGGGCACGGCCATGCTCGCCATATTCCACCATCCCGAAACCACCCGCCGGCTGGCCGATCAGGTCGTCGAACTGGCGCCACCGCCCGCCGTCGAGGAACTCCTCAAGGAGATCGCATGAGCAAACTTTATCTCACCGGCGCCCGTGTGGTGCTCCCGAACGACGTACTCGATGACGCCACTGTGCTGATCGAGGACGGTTTCATCGCGGCCATCAACCCCGAAGCGGGCAACAACGCGCAAACCGTCGACCTGCGCGGCAAAACGCTGATCCCTGGCATGATCGACCTGCACTGCGACGCCCTGGAGAAGGAAGTCGAACCGCGTCCCAATGTGCACTTCCCGCTCGATTTCGCCTGCGCCCAGGCCGACAAGCGCAACGCCGCCGCCGGTGTCACCACGGTGTTCCACGCGCTGTCCTTCGCCAACGAAGAACTCGGCGTCCGCAACAACGCCTTCGCGGCATCTGTCGCCCGCGCGGTCCATGCCTGGAACCCGCACGGCCTGGTCGATAACCGCGTGCACTGCCGCTATGAGGTCACCGATCCGACGGCCCCGGAGATTCTGCTCGAACTGATGGCCGCCGGCGAAATGCACCTGTTCTCGGTGATGGACCATTCGCCGGGCCAAGGGCAGTTCAAGGACATCGCCGCCTTTCGTGAGTATCTGGCGCGCACCTACAAGAAGTCGGAAGCCGAACTGGACAGCCTGGTGGAAAACAAACTGGCCCAGGCCGAAGGCGCCATGGCCCGCATTCGGCTGCTGATCGATGCCGCGAAGGAAAAGGGCATCCACATCGCTTCTCACGACGACGATAGCCTGGAGAAAGTCGAGACACTGCACGGTCTCGGTGTCGGTATCTCGGAATTCCCCATCAACCTGGAGTCCGCGCATGCCGCCCGGAAACTGGGCATGAGCACCGTCTTCGGCGCGCCCAACATCCTGCGCGGCAAAAGCCAGTCGGGCGCCGTTCGGGCGCTGGATGCGGTACTCGCGGGCGCCGCCGACTGCCTCTGCGCCGATTATCACCCGGCGACGCTGATCGTGGCGGTCTTCCGCCTGCCGGAGTTGGCCAGCATCAGTTTGGCCGATGCCGTGCGTCTGGTCAGCGCCAACCCGGCCAAGGCCGCAGGTCTGACGGATCGAGGCGAGATTACCCTAGGTAAACGCGCCGACCTGGTCGCCGTTGCCCACATCAATGGACTGGCGCAGGCCAGCAACGTTTTTTCGGCCGGCAAGCCGGTATTCGAGGCACGCTTCGATCATGGTTGAAGGAAAGCTGTTCTATGTCATTGGCGCGTCCGGCAGCGGCAAGGACAGTCTTCTGCGTTACGCACGGGAACGTCTCGCATCAGACCCCGGCGTAGTCTTCGCGCATCGCTACATCACCCGGCCGGTGGAACTCCACGGCGAGAATCACGTCGCCCTGACCAAGGCGGAATTCGACGCCCGCTTGGCCGCCGGCCTCTTCGCGATGTATTGGGCAAGTCACGGATTGCACTACGGTGTCGGCCGGGAGATCAACTTCTGGCTGGCCAAGGGCTGCAACGTGGTGATGAACGGTTCGCGCGAGTACCTGCCGGAGGCAAGACGCCGTTACCCGGAGCTGACCGCGCTTCTGATCACCGTCTCGCCCGATGTCCTTGCCGCGCGACTGCGCGCCCGGGGCCGGGAAACGGAGGATCAGATATCCCGGCGCATTGCGCGCGCCAGGCAATTCATGCGCCCGGACGGGCCGGTGGAGATCATCCAGAACGACGCCGAACTGGGAGTTGCGGGCGAGCGCCTGGTGCAATTGCTGTCCGCCCTCGCCGCTTCCCCGCGGGCATTCGCCTGAAATGCGCATCACCTTTCTCGGTACCGGCGATGCGGGCGGCGTGCCCCTCTACGGCTGTGACTGCCCGGCCTGCGCGCGGGCAAGGGCGGTGAGCGAATTCCGTCGCCGCCCCTGCACGGCATTGGTGGAAGCGGGCAACACACGCATCCTGCTCGATGCCGGTTTGAGCGACCTCACCGAGCGATTTCCGCCCGGCAGCCTGACGGCCATCGTGCTGACGCACTTCCACCCCGATCATGTCCAGGGCCTGTTTCATCTGCGCTGGGGCGTCGGCGAACGGATCCCCGTTCTCGGCCCGCCCGACTCGGAAGGCTGCGCCGACCTGCACAAGAATCATGGGCTCCTGGAGTTTCGCCGGCTCAAAAAATACGAACCCGTGGCGATCGGCAATTTGACACTGACCCCGTTGCCGCTGATTCACTCCAAGGTGACGTTCGGTTACGCCATGGAGGACTTGGCGGGCCGGCGCCTTGCCTATTTGACCGATACCATCGGCCTTCCCCCACGGACTGAGGCCTTCCTCAGCGACTGGCGGCCGGAAGTGGTCGCGCTGGATTGCACCGAACCGCCGCGTCCGGTTCCACCGCGCAATCACAACGACCTGACCCGTGCCCTGGCGATCGCAGGCAAACTGGAACAGGCGGAGACGTGGCTGACCCATGCCAGCCACGATCTGGATGCGTGGTTGCTGGAGAGCGCAAACGATTTACCGACCGGAATCAATGTGGCCCATGACGGGCTGGTTGTCAGCTTGTGCGGCCAGAGATAGGCGGCAAGACTCAACAGCAGCAATCGGATGTGTCCTCCGTGTCGACACCAAACGATAATCCGCCGTCGCAGCCGGCGAACGATTCGCCGGGAGCGAACCGTGACTGCCGCAGGCTGGCCCAGCCAGGGGTGAGCCCCATGGGGCAGGTACAAAGTGCCAGACGCTTGGCGAAAACCCCAGTAACGTTTCGTATGCTCACGTGGCAGTAATACATCGTATACGCACTCGATAGTTCTCCTTTTTTCTAAACACGCTCCGGATCAGCAAGTCAGTCATGGATACGGCGACCGGCTTCCCACTTGCCGTGCCAGTCCGACAGTTATCGGTAATTCCCGCAGCAAGACTGTCGGGAACCCGAGGTTCGCACCAACCGGATTCTGCGGAATCATTGGTGTGTTCGCGGCGGCATATGCGTGGGCAATGATGCGGGAATTACCCAGCGGCATACAAAAGTGGGGCTTACCGGATTGTCGGGTTGCCCCTTACCCTGTCTGGGACAACACCGCCGCCCGGATACTGAAGCTTGTTACAGAGGAGGAAAATACGCGTGTTACTGCCAGTTACGTTTGAGCAGGTGGTGACCCTGCTGGGCGCGCTCACAAGCCTTGCCACCGCGCTCACCGGGTTGATGCGCGCCCTCCACGCACCAGCCGGCCGCAGCAAAAGTCGCCGCCGGTAGCGCCCAAATGGATGGCACTGAAAAAGCCCAAATGGCTGCTCCAAGGGAATGGGTGGTAACGGGAAGGGGCTTGCCCGAAAGGGCTGGCGCAGCGCCTCATCGGGCGCTACTTCAAAGGGTGACGGGTGAAAAGGACGGGCAACCTCCGGCCCTAAACTCGCCGGTTAAATAGCGCCGGGTTGTTAGTTTTCGGATAGTCGAGCCCATCGCTAAAAAACATTAATTCGCCACCACTCCGTTTCGTCTGTGCGCTGTAGCTGAGGGCATACCGTATCTTTCGCCGCTCCTTGTACAGTTTCGCGATTTCTGGCGCATCATCGTAAGACACAACCCAGTGTGTCTTTAACTTCTGCTGCACCAGCTGTGCAATCCTGGCGTGGTCCGCCTCTGCATAATGGTTTCGATACAGCCGTTGTGCCTTCTTGAAATAGGGCGGGTCAAGGTACACCAGCGACCGTTTCGGAAATTTTGTGGCTTTTATAAAATCCTCGGCGTCGAGATTTGTTAACTGGATGTGATGTTTGTGGTCTTCGATCCGCTGCAACCGCTCGCATAATCCGTCCCGGTTGAATCGGGCGTCGATTAGCCATTTTCCTGTTTGGTCGAGGCCTCCGATTACGCCACCGCCAAGTATTCCCGAACGGTTTGTCCGGTTGAGGAATAGAGTGGCAAAAGCGAGGGTGAGACGCTTTTTCCTACCGGGACTCATATAGATTTCTCGTTGCTTTTGCCATTCATCAATGGTCAGCGGCACGTTCTGAACCATCTCTATCAGCGACTGAGTATCGTTGAGTGCAGAGTGCCAGAACGCATGGATAGCCGGGTCTACGTCATTAAGCCACACTTCCTTGGCATAGCCCATCATCACCAGTTCCAGGGCGATACCAGCCCCCCCTGCATATGGTTCCACGTAGATTCCGTCGCATAGGTCATTATCAACAAATACTTGACGAATAAATGGGGCTAGTTTGCCCTTTCCGCCTGGGTACCTCAGTGGGGTGTAATAGCGCATCGATATCCTCCTTTCCCACGAGGATAATGCAAATCCATTTTGACGGCCACCACTTCATTTCAGATGGGCATAGAGGATATCCAGGAACGACTGGACGTTGTCCCAGGCCGTCGCCAGATCGGGACCGGTCGGGTGAAAATGGCGGTTGTGCACGTAGGCATTGAAGGTATTGAACGAAAGCGGATTGTGCGGGCTGGCGATCGCCGCCTTGATCCCTTTCAACTCATGTTTGCTGGCCCATTTCTGCTGGTCCATGTGCGCCGCTGCTTTTTCGGCCTTCTTGGACAGGTTGTCTCCGTCGTTATATGCAACCGAATTGTGGTCCAGATAGAGCTCGATACTCAGCTCGACGAATACGCGGAAAAGTACGGACACCGCATTGCGGTAATCATTAAGTTCGAGATCCCGCAACTCGTGAAAGATTGCCCGTAGCCGCGTGTCCTTGATCGAATACTGAACGCCAACCGGCACCAAATACTTGCGTTGGTGCGAAGGACGGGGACCGCGCGGTTTCGATTGCACCTGGGGGGGCTGCGCAGGGGGTACCATCGGCCGGGAGTCTTTCACCTCCCGTTGTTGATTTGGCGTATGCTCCGGCGGGAAGCCATTGATGTATTCCCTTTGTTTCGCGGCATCGTAAACCTTACCGACCGCCATCCCGTCCGCAATGTCCCGCAATACCTTGGTCAACCCCTTAAGCACTTCGGATTCGTGAAGAAATCGCCGGGGAACACCGTCGGCACTGGCAATTCCAAGGAAATCGCGGACCTCGGGATTCTTGAGAAGGCGATCAAGCGTCGATATCTTGAACCCCTTCCCAGTGACCTTGGCCTTCAGATCATCATCCAGCTTGTCCAGGATGGAATCGACGACTGCGTGGCTGAAAGCGTAACGCCCTTTCTTTCCGAGACGCTGCAGATGTCTGCTTTTCTGCATGGCGTCCCAGGGAAGGGTTCCGACGCCATCTTGAGGCCCCTGATGGCGCAGTTCGATCCACTGGTCTGCTTCTTCGACAGAATCCGCGACGACGAACTCTATCTTGCGAGGGATATTCACTTTAGCCTGACCGCGAATCGCCGCAAACTTGCGACGCAACTTGGGATCGGAGCAGCGATCCGGGTTGTCGAGCAATTTGAGGGCGGTGATCCGCCGATTCCCCTCCCACACGATGTAATCGCCTTTGGTGTTGGGATCAGGCAACGCAAGCATGCCATCCAAGGGGCTCAGACCGCGCTCGGCGATATCCGTGGCGAGATTCCGAATCTCATCGCCGAGATGCTCAAGCATCCACGCAATACAGTCGGGCTCGGAAGGCAAGGGACCGTGCCGGTCGTTTTCCTTGTTCAACCGGAGACGGGCTAGCGGAATGTTCAATCGTTCATAAGGCATCATGAGTCCCTTTCCGTGTGTTGTTCTCCGTTCTGGGTCTGCGGAACTGACTGGGCATATAAATTCCGCCGCCAACTTGTCCGAATTATCCCTAGACCGGCCCCGGTTGCCAAGGAACCATTCGGCGTATGTTAGGCCGCCTATTCCGTCGTGACAGTCCCCGTGTCGACGTTCCGTCTCCGGATGGATGTTTTTTGATCAACACACCGGAGGCCCTACTGGCCTCCCACGCTCACATAATCGCCGCCATCCGCGGTATGGCGGGCGTACCGGACTCCCATTGGAACACCCTTTACCATCCCCTTATCGATGGGCTTGCCCGCTTTGTACAGCAGCTGCCGGCCTCCGAGGCACATCACCATGCCGCCCCCGGAGGCCTCCTGCGCCATGCACTGGAGGTCGCGCTGGAGGCCATGAAGCTCCGCCGCGGCGCCCTACTCCCCCCCGGCGCATCCGCCGAGGAACTCGCCCGGCTCCAGGACGTCTGGTCCTATGCCTGCATCACGGCGGCACTGCTGCATGACATCGGCAAGCCACTCGCTGACCAGCGCATAACGTTGTTCGGCCCTGAGCAAGCATCGATCGGGCTTTGGAGCCCCATCGATGGCCCAATGCCGCTCCAGGCCCGGTACTACCGGGTCGAGTTCGTGGCCAAGCGCCGCTACCGGCGACACGAGCGGCTCTCGCCCTTATTGGCCGGCCACATTGTCCCCGCCCAGGGCCTGCACTGGCTCGCTAGCGAGCCCGAAGTTATGGACACCTGGCTGGCAGCCCTGCAGGGCGAATATGAGGCGGCCGGCCCGCTCGGCGCCATTGTGGCCAAGGCGGACGGTCTGTCGGTTGCCCGAGACCTGTCCGGCGGCGGCAAGGTGCAGCTGCCCACCGCGCGGACAAGACCGCTGTCCGAACGCCTGATCACCGCCCTACGGTATTTGCTTGCTCAGGACGAGCTTCCGCTCAACCGCCGCGGCGCAGCCGGCTTTCTGGTGAATGAGGATCTGTGGCTGGTATCCAAGCGCGTGCTGGATGCCCTGAAGGAACACCTGGCCCGCGAAGGCCAGACGGGCGTTCCCTCACGTAATGACCGCCTGATGGACGAACTGCAACAACACGGCCTGCTCATCCCCAACCAAGACCATGCGATATGGACCTGTGAGGTGCGCATCGGCGACTGGACGCAACGCCTCACCCTGCTACGCATGGAGGCCTCGGCCATATGGTCAAATCCGGAGCGGCGGCCAGCACCCCTTGATGGTGCAGTAATCCCAGTGGACGTGGCTCCCGGGGATGTCATGGATACCGACACCACCGTAGAGGCCGCCGGGGGGGGCTGCCCGCCAGTTTCGACTGACGCGAACCGGGTCACTCTGGATTCGCGCCATGAACACGCAGAGCATGCGGAGCCCATTGGCGCCCAGGACTACACCGATCTCCCGCTTCCCTACGACATCGAGGCGCCGGAGGCAGGGACGAAAACACCCGCGCCGGCTCCCTCCACCGCCGACCTACCCCACGCCGGCGAGGCCTCGGCCAGGAACACGCCGCAAGACGACGAAGACGAGGATGCAGGCAGGCGCTTCGTTGCCTGGCTCAAGGACAACATCGCCAGCGGCCGGGTGGAGATCAACACGGTCAATGCGCGCCTCCATGTCCTGCCCCAGGGCCTGGCCCTGATCTCGCCGGGCATCTTCCGGGACTTCGACTCTGTGCGCTGGGACAAGGCACAGAAGCGCTTCCAGAAGATGAAGCTGCACCTCAAGCGCCCCGACGGCACCAACATCTGGACCTGCCGCGTGGCCAAGGACCGCAAGCAGTCACGCATCAAGGTCATGCTGATCCCCGAACCCGAAAGCGCGCTCGGCGTAAAGCTGCCTTCACCCAACCCCGCGGTAAGCCTGCTGACGGAAGACGGCACCGAGGCCCCAAACGAGTCAAAGAAGCAGGTGGGCAATGGCCAAGCTGTTTGATAGCCGACTGCGGCCAGCCGTCGAGTTTCTGCCCGCAACGGTCCTGACGGGCTTGGCTGGCGTCCTGGTTACCCAACCGGACAGCATCGCTCCGTTGATGCCTGGCGTGGCCACGGCGACGGCCGGACTGTTCGCGACTGCCGCAGCGTGGCGCACCGTACAGGGCGCGCGCGTGCTCGCCTACCGATCGCGCCTGCGGCGCCTCCCTCGCTATGTACTTCACGGCGACCAAATCCCCTGGTCCACCACTAGGCTGTTCCTGGGTCGAGGCTTTCGGTGGGATCAGCGCCACAGTCAGCGCCTAGTGGAAGCACGCAACCCCGAGGCACGCAAATACCTGGAACCGGGCCACATCTACCGGCTGGTGCGCGCCCTTGAGCTGAAATGGGAGAAACAAAGACTCCTGCGCCGCCTGTCGAAGTTCACATGCGCCGATGCCTGGTGGAATCCGGTCCGCCCTCTCCCGCCCGTCGGCGGTGATGCGGCCCTTCATGGGGTAGGCCTGGAGGATGAAGAAGACGCCTGGTTGCCGCTGACCGAGCGGCCGGGCCACACCCTGGTGCTGGGTACCACCCGCGTGGGCAAGACCCGCCTTGCGGAGCTGCTGGTGGCCCAGGACATCCGTCGCGGCGAGGTAGTCATTGTCGTCGATCCCAAGGGCGACCTGGATCTGCTGCGGCGAATGTTCGCGGAGGCGACACGGGCCGGCAAACTCGACAAGCTCCATATCTTCCATCTGGGCTTCCCGGAGATCAGCGAGCGGTACAACCCGGTAGGCGAGTTCGCGCGCATCACCGAAGTCGCAACCCGCACCACCTCTCCGCTTCCCGACGAAGGCAACTCGGCCGCTTTCAAGGAATTCGCCTGGCGCTTCACCAACGTCGTTGCGCAGGCACTGGTGGGGCTGGGGCGCAAGCCCGACCTCAAGTCGCTTGGCCGCTACGTCACGCACATCGAGCCGCTGTTGGTCGGCTATTTCAAGCTGTGGCTGGATGCCAACGGTCCCGAAGATTGGCGCCAGACGGTGGACCGCATGGTTGTGGACGAGGATTTCCCGAAGCGCCTACCGCCAGCGCTCAAGAGCCGCGACCGCTATGCCGCGGCACTGGTGACCTTCTACAAGGAGCGCAACCTCTACGATCCGGTGTGCGACGGCCTGAAGAGTACCTTTGAATACGACAAGACCTACTTCGACAAGCTGACTGCAAGCCTGCTGCCGCTTATCGAGAAACTCACCTCCGGCCGGGTAGGCGAGCTCATCGCCCCCGATTACGACGACACCGACGACCCGCGCCCGATCCTCGACTGGAACAAGGTGATCCGCGAAGGGGGAATCGTCTATGTGGGGCTCGATGCGCTGTCCGATCCGGAAGTAGCGCACGCCGTCGGCAACGCGATGTTGGCCGATCTTACCTCCGTCGCCGGCCGGCTCTACAAGCACGGCCACGCCCACGGCTTGCCGGGCGACGCGGGCAAGCGCCCGATCGTCAACATGCACCTGGATGAGTTCAACGAAATCGTCGGCGAGGAATTCATCCCGATGGTTAACAAGGCGGGCGGCGCTGGCATCCAGGTGACCGCCTACACCCAGACAGCGTCCGATGTGGAAGCTGGCATCGGTGACCGCGCCAAGGCGGGCCAGATATTTGGCAACTTCAACAACCTGGTCATGCTGCGCGTGCGTAATGAAGAGACCGCCTGTCTGCTCACGGATCAACTACCAAAGGTACGCGTCTACACCAAAGTCGCCGAGAGCCGCACGACCGACAACAACGATCCCAACAGTCCGGTCGATTTCACCTCACAGAACGCCGATCGCCTCACCGAAACGGAAGTGGAGATGCTCACCCCGGCCGACCTGGTGAGCCTACCCAAGGGGCAGGCCTTTGCGCTCATCGAAGGCGGACGACTCTACAAGCTCCGCCTGCCCCTCGCCGGTGACGATCCGCTGTTACCCAAGGATATGGATGAAATCGCGTGCTGGACCCATGAGAGATACGGATTGGCTGCGTGAATACTGTGGAGAACAACGATGCCTGCCGAACGCCCTGCCCAAACATTGGCATTTTATGACTGCAATGCCACATGCTGCCCAGCCTCAAATGATCTATTTGCGCGACAAGTAGTGAAATCAATCACCAACGCATTGGATTTTCTCTCTGGCGGCACATTGCGCATAAGCGCTGCTACACCGCCATACGCTATCCAGACACAAGCGCCGGATGGCCATATCGAAATTTCACTGATGGCGCCAGGAATCGAGCACACCATGGGCATCATGTTTGGCGCCAAAGATGATGCCGGGAGAACCATACGACAGCCTTTCGATGCAGACGGCTGGCTCTCAGACCCCTTCAATCCATGGGCGACAGGCCTTGCGGCATACAATTTTGACGAAGCTTGGCGAATTATTGTTCTGCTCGCGTCAGAATTAAAAATTCGCCGGATTGAGATTGGCTATGGGTTGGGTATATGAATCCAGCACTGATAAGGGGATATCAGTTCAATTGCGTATTTTCCATGATTGAATTTTGGAACGAATCTGCCCAACACGTACAAGGTCGCATCTCGAACACTCTCGGCAACCTGTATGCGGTCGATGAGTCGATTGAGAACCGACGCAGGCTCCAGTGTGTTTGGAATCCAAACCGAGAGAGGAAGGCCGTTAACTGTCTCTTTAAAGTAAAGCGAAATACCCGTTTTCCAATGCTCATGCCGATCGTACTGACCCCGATAGATATGACGAATGTCGGAATTCAAAAGCAAAGACGCTCCTTCAATTGGCGAAATGAACGTCTCGGCAAACGTTTTAGCCGGACAGCCCTTAATGGAAATCGGCAACTGGTCATGGGGTATCGGTGGGTTTTCATATACATCAACAAATTTTTCGATAGACTTCGAAGAAGCCTCACTGGCGCCACCGCCATCACCACGCCCACGCGTCCGTGCACGCTGCTCGTCAGCGCCATCGTCGCCAGAAGACTGTTTGCCGCCTCCACCGACTGTCTTCACTGGCGACTTTTCCACGAATCGTACCGGTGCGCCTCCGGATATTGCATGCTCACCATCGACCAAGGCCCCGGAACCATGCCCCTGTTGTTGCGCGTTAATGATTCGCTCCTCGATTGCGCCCCGCATACATCCGTCTTTATGCCGCTCACTTGGCCCCGCCCGAAAATAGGGCGACGGAGAGCGCAGTCGCCCCGGCTTGACCTTATCTGGTACCGCGGGGAATACGGGCGCGTCGCATTTTTCATCAATACACCGATAGTTGTAGCTTCGGGGGTCAACTCCATTACGAATAAGCTCACTTATCGACACTACGCCACCGCGTCCACCATTTCCGATACGCCTCGCATACTCGGACATTTCCCCCCTCCTTTTTCCCAAACCCCAGGCCATAAGCCGGATAACCCGGCACGCCTAGTGTACCGAGACCTTCCGCGGGTGCGAACCTCACCCCGTCCTTGCGGAGGTTTGCCATGAGAGAGCGCCGCACAGGGCTGTTGGCACTGGTTCTCTGGACAGGACTGCTCATCCTGTTGACGCTGTTTCTGCATTTCGTCTACGCCATTTGGCCGTGGCCCGATGCACCCCGCGGAGCAGGGCCGCTGCGTGAGGCGGTTGTGACGGAGCGGGCGCGTGTCGAGGAGCTGGCGGCCGCATCTTCCATCGGCATGATCAGCGCGGTGATTGAGTGGACCTACCGAGTCGGCTTCGAGTGGACCGGTATGGATTACCTCATGCGCTCGGCAATGGAGAAAACGCCGCAGGATGGAACCGATGAAATCGGCAGGCGGGTGGCATCGGGCGCGTGGGCGTTCCTTGAGCCCCTCTACTGGGGCGTACAACTTATAGGGCTCCGCCTTGGCGTCCTCTTCGCGTCGCTCCCCCTCTTTCTAGTGGCCGCCATCGGCGG
>PHCU01000094.1 GCA_002842345.1 Betaproteobacteria bacterium HGW-Betaproteobacteria-12
TGGCCATCTCCTTCGTGCTGCTGCTGGCCATCAACGTGCTGCAGTGGTGGACTGCCAACCGCCACAAGCACAGTGAGCCGCTCGAAGTGGCCGCCGCCAAGGCCGGAGGCAAGCCATGAAATCGACGCGCGCCACCCAGGAACCGGCCTGGATCCGCGTCACGCTGCTGACGCTCGGTCTCGGCTTCCTGTTCTTCTTCCTCTGTCTGCCGCTGCTGGCGGTATTCGTCGAGGCGCTGGCCCAGGGCTGGCCGCTGTACGCCGCGGCGCTGCAGGAACCGGAAACGCTGTCGGCGGTCTGGCTGACCATCGTCATCGCCGTCGCCGTGCTGCCCTTCAACATCGCCTTCGGCGTCGCCGCCGCCTGGGCCATCGCCAAGTTCGACTTCAAGGGCAAGAGCCTGCTGATCACGCTGATCGACCTGCCGTTTGCCGTCTCGCCGGTGGTCGCCGGCCTGATCTTCATCCTGATCTTCGGCGCCCAGGGCACGTTCGGCCCGTGGTTTGCCGAGCACGACATCAAGATCATCTTCGCCGTGCCGGGCATGATCCTGGCAACGCTGTTCATCACCTTCCCGTTCATTGCCCGCGAGCTGATTCCGCTGATGCAGTCGCAGGGCAAGGACGAGGAAGAGGCGGCGGTGTCGCTCGGCGCCTCCGGCTTCCAGATGTTCTGGCGGGTGACCCTGCCCAACATCAAGTGGGGCCTGCTGTACGGCGTGATCCTGTCCAACGCCCGGGCGATGGGCGAGTTCGGTGCGGTGTCGGTGGTCTCCGGCCACATCCGCGGCGAGACCAACACCCTGCCGCTGCATGTCGAGATTCTCTACAACGAATACAACGCCATCGGCGCCTTCGCCGCGGCATCCGTGCTCGCCCTGCTGGCCATGGTTACGCTGGTCGCCAAGACCATCGTCGAATGGCGGATGAAGAAAGAGACGGAAATGCTGAACGCCGTTCTGGCCCCGGAGAAAACCTGATGAGTATCGAAATCCGCAACATCTCCAAGCGCTTCGGCAATTTCGTCGCGCTCGACAACATCAATCTCGACATCCCGACCGGCGAGCTGGTCGCCCTGCTCGGCCCGTCCGGCTGCGGCAAGACGACGCTGCTGCGCATCATCGCCGGCATGGAAACGGCTGACCACGGCGAGATCCTGTTTTCCGGCGCCGAGGCCACCCACCTGCATGCCCGCGAGCGCAATGTCGGCTTCGTCTTCCAGCATTACGCGCTGTTCCGCCACATGACGGTGTTCGAGAACGTCGCTTTCGGCCTGCGCGTCAAGCCGCGCAAGGAGCGCCCGAGCGATGCCGAGATCAAGCGCCGGGTCATGGAATTGCTCGGCTTGGTCCAGCTCGACTGGCTGGCCGACCGCTATCCGTCGCAACTGTCCGGCGGCCAGCGCCAGCGCATCGCGCTGGCCCGGGCGCTGGCCGTCGAACCCAAGGTGCTGCTGCTCGACGAGCCCTTCGGCGCGCTCGATACCAAGGTGCGCAAGGAGTTGCGCCGCTGGCTGCGTCGCCTGCACGACGAGATGCACATTTCCTCGGTGTTCGTCACCCACGACCAGGAAGAGGCGCTGGAAGTGGCCGACCGCGTGGTGGTGATGAACCACGGCAAGATCGAGCAGATCGGCTCTCCCGACGAGGTCTATTCCAGCCCGGCCTCGCCCTTCGTGTACCAGTTCCTCGGCAATGTGAACGTCTTCCACAGCCGGCAACAGGGCGCCTATGCCGAGGTCGAGCGCCACGCCGATGTCGAGAAGGTCACCGCCTTCGTTCGCCCACACGACATCGATATTACCCACCAGCCGGGTGACGGGGCGCTGCAGGCCAGCGTCCAGCATGTGCATCCGATCGGCCCGGTGGTGCGCGTCGAGCTGCAGCACCAGAGCGAAATCGTCGAAGTCGAACTGTCACGCGAGCGGCACGAGGCGCTGCAGCTGGCGGTCGGTCAGACGGTGTGGTTCCGGCCACGGCAGATGAAGGTCTTTGGCGCTGGCGAGTTGCCCGCTGCCGTAGTCGAAAAACAGGCTTTCCTGTTCTGATCCAGATCGGGGAAGGGCTTCCGGGGCCGGTGCTATAATCGGCCCCCACTTCGTGCGCCCCAGCCCAACCCGGTGATCTTTACCCTCGGCATCAATCATCATTCCGCGCCGCTCGCCATCCGCGAGCGCGTGGCGTTCGGCGCCGACAAGCTGGCGCATGCGCTGGCCGACCTGACGCGCAGCCAGCCGGTCAAGGAAGTGGCCATCCTGTCCACCTGCAACCGGACGGAAATCTACTGCGCCGCCGACACCCCGGAAGTGGTCATCGACTGGCTCAGCCGCTATCACCAGGTCGAGCGCCACGAATTGGCCCCCTACCTGTACACCCACGATCAGCCGGAAGCCATCCGCCACGCTTTCCGCGTCGCCTGCGGCCTCGACTCGATGGTCATCGGCGAGCCGCAGATCCTCGGCCAGATGAAGGACGCGGTGCGCGTTGCCGAGGAGAGCGGCACGCTCGGCACGCAACTGCACAAGCTGTTCCAGCGCTCCTTCTCGGTGGCCAAGGAGGTGCGCAGCACCACCGCCATCGGCGCCAACATCGTCTCCATGGCCGCCGCCGGCGTGCATCTGGCCGAGCGCATCTTCGAGTCGATCGAGGAGCAGCGGGTGATCTTCATCGGCGCCGGCGAGATGATCGAATTGTGCGCGGCGCATTTCTGCGCCCGCCAGCCGAAGGAAGTGACCGTCGCCAACCGTACCCTGGAGCGCGGCCGGGTCCTGGCCGAGCGCTACAACGGCACGGCCATCCGCCTCGACGATCTGGCCGAGAATATCGCCCGCCACGACATCGTCGTCTCCTGCACCGCCAGCCCGTTGCCGATCATCGGCCTGGGCATGGTCGAGCGGGCGGTCAAGGCGCGCCGCCACCGGCCGATGTTCATGCTCGACCTGGCCGTGCCGCGCGACATCGAGAAAGAGGTCGACGAACTCGACGATGTCTTCCTGTACACCGTCGATGACCTGGCCCAGGTGGTCGAGAGCGGCCTGGAGTCACGCCAGGCCGCCGTGGTCGAGGCCGAGACGATCATTGCCAACCGGGTCGAGGATTTTCTCGCCTGGCTGTCGGCGCGCGACACCGTGCCGGTCATTCGCGCCCTGCGCGACACCGCCGACCGCATGCGCCGCCACGAGGTGGAGCATGCGATGAAGCTGCTGGCTCGCGGCGAGGCGCCGGAAAAGGTGCTCGAACAACTGTCGCACCGGCTGACCAACAAACTGCTGCACGCCCCGACGCAGACCCTGAATTCCGCTGAAGGGGGCGATCGCAGCGAGCTACAGCTAGCTGCCAGTCGTCTCTTCCATCTGCATTCCGGCGACTAGGCTGAGCGTCCAGTCCGGCGCCGCCGCCAGCACGCGGTTGCGCCCCTGGCGCTTGGCCGCGAGCAGTGCCGCGTCGGCGGCGCCGATCAAGTCTGTCGCTGACGGGAAATCAGCGAGGTCGGCGAGGCCGCAACTGAAGGTGGCATACAGCGGCCCCTCGGGATGGGGGTGCGGCAGCACGGCGAAGTCCTCGCGAATGCGCTCGAACTGCTCGAGCGCTCCGGCGATGTCGGTGTCGGGCAGAGCGACGATGAATTCCTCGCCGCCGTAGCGGCCGATCAGGTCGGTATTGCGCAGCCGCCCGCGCAGCAGCCAGGCCAAGCTACGGATTACCTTGTCGCCGGCCGGGTGACCATAGGTATCGTTGATGCGCTTGAAACGGTCGATGTCGATCATGGCGACGACCAGGCGGCCGCCCGGGCCGCTGTCGGCAACCAGTTGGCCGATGCGCATTTTCGCCGTCGAGTGATTGAGCAGGCGGGTCAGGCTGTCGTGCTGCCCGGAGTGGCGCATTTCGCGATAGCGGGCGATCTTGGTCTTGACCACGGCGGCCAGGACGACCGGATTGACCGGCTTGGTCAGGAACTGGTCGCCGCCCAGGCGCAGCGCCTCGACCTGCTGGACGATATCGGATTCGCTCGACAGGTAGATGATCGGCAGCGCCTGATAGGTGGCCACCTGGCGCAGTGCTGCCGTCGCCTCGACGCCGCTGCAGAAGGGCATGTACATGTCCATCAGGATGGCGTCCGGCCGGTACTCGGCGGCCGCCTCGAGCAATTTGCGCGGATCGTCGATGGCCAGGCTGTCGATGCCGTGCTGGGCCAGCGAGCGGCGGACATGAGCGGTGGCGGTAGCCGAGTCCTCGACGATCAGCACGCGGTCGGCCTCCGGCTCGTCCTGACGGACCAGATCGAGCAGGCGCGAGAGGATGTCGCTGATGCCGCTGTCGGCGGGAATGCAGGCATCGGCCCCGGCGCGCTGGAGGAGAACGATGCTCTGCAGGTTTTCCGGCACCGCCAGGCAGTAGAAATTACTGGTCGGGAAGCAGGTGCGCAGGGCCATGATGTGGCTCACCGCGGCAGGCGGATAGGCGCCGCCCGGACGCTCGGGGACGAAGAGGATGGCCAGCGGCGGCGTGACGGCAGGCGGCCGGGCTTCCCAGCCGCTGATCTCGATGGTGAAGCCGAAGAAGGCCAGTTGCGCCTGCAGCGAGGCGACCCAGGCGTGCTGGGCAGGGGCGACGATCCGGATGTGACGCGGCCGGGCGGGCGCCTCGTCGGCGAGCGGGCCGGCGGCATCGGACAGGCGACGGGCGGGGGCCGACGGCCTTTCCTGGCGCCGCAACTCGGCCAGCAACTGGGCGAAGCGGCGTTCGATGCCGTTGGCCTGGTCGATCGGCACCGGATGCAGGGAGGGGTCGCCGAACAGGGCCAGGGCGGCATTTTCCAGTTCCTGGCAGGCGCGGACCAGGCCCGGCATCTGGCGCCGCCGCAGCCGTTCGGTCAGGCCGTTGAGCGAGACGGTGAATTCGACGAACAGATCGAACTCGCCGTGCGAACGGTAGTTCTGCCAGCGTCGTTCGAGGATTTCCGCCAGTGCGATCACGGAGTGGAAAGAGTGGGACATCGGCCTGCCTGCAAGAGCCTGGGACATCGTCGGTGCCGACATCCATGTCGGCGCCCGATGCGCAGGAGAATCGGCGATTATGCTATCCGCAAAGCCGCCGGGCAAGGCCCGCTCGTCGCCGACGGGAGGCGTTCTCGGGTACCATAGCGCCCCCATCCGAAGATCACTGCGCGCCCGACATGAAGGACAGCATCCGCCAGAAACTCGAACTGCTGGTCGACCGTCTCGACGGCATCGACCGCATGCTGTCGGCACCGGATGCTGCCGGCGACATGGAGCAGTACCGCAAGCTGTCGCGTGAGCGGGCCGAAATCGAGCCGGTGGTCGTTCACTACGGCGCTTTCCGCCAGGCCGAGAACGACCTGGCGGAGGCCGAGGCGATGCTGGCCGATCCGGAAATGCGCGACTTCGCCGCCGAGGAAATCGCCGCCGCCAAGGCGCGCCTGCCGGCACTTGAAGTCGAGTTGCAGAAGCTGCTGTTGCCCAAGGATCCCAACGACGAGCGCAGCGTGCTGCTGGAAATCCGCGCCGGTACCGGCGGCGACGAGTCGGCGCTGTTCGCCGGCGATCTGTTCCGCATGTACTCGCGCTTCGCCGAGCGCCAGCGCTGGCAGGTCGAAGTGATGTCGGCCAGCGAATCGGAGCTCGGTGGCTACCGCGAAATCATCTGCCGCCTAGCCGGCAATGGCGCCTATTCGCAACTGAAATTCGAATCCGGCGGCCACCGCGTGCAGCGCGTGCCGGAGACGGAAACCCAGGGCCGCATCCACACCTCGGCGTGCACCGTCGCGGTGATGCCGGAAGTGGACGAGGTCGAGGACGTCAACCTCAATCCGGCCGATCTGCGCATCGACACCTTCCGCGCTTCCGGCGCCGGCGGCCAGCACATCAACAAGACCGACTCGGCGGTGCGCATCACCCACCTGCCAACCGGTATCGTTGCCGAATGCCAGGACGGCCGCTCGCAGCACGCCAACAAGGCCTCGGCGATGAAGGTGCTGGCGGCGCGCATCAAGGATGTGCAGGTGCGGGCGCAGCAGGCGCACATTTCCAGCACCCGCAAGAGCCTGATCGGCTCCGGTGACCGCTCCGAGCGCATCCGCACCTACAATTTCCCGCAGGGGCGGATCACCGATCACCGGATCAACCTGACGCTGTACAAGATCGCCGCGATCATGGATGGCGATATGGGCGAACTGCTCGGCGCGCTGGCCGCCGAACACCAGGCCGACCTGCTGGCGGAACTGGCCGAGCAGCAATGACGCTGGGCCAGGCCCTGGCGGCAGCCAGGCAGCGGATCGACCGGCTCGACGCCCGGCTGCTGCTGCAGTACGCCACCGGTTGTACGCATGCCGACCTGCTGGCGCGGCCGGAAACGCCGGTCATTGAACCGGCTTACGCGCAGTTCGTCGAATGGGTCGAGCGCCGTGCCGCCGGCGAACCGCTGGCCTACCTGATCGGCGAGGCGGAGTTCCGCGGCCGCGTCTTCCAGGTCTCCCCGGCCGTGCTGATTCCCCGCCCGGATACCGAAGTGCTGGTCGAGCAGGCACTGGCCCGGCTGGGCGGGCGCGAACGACCGCAAATACTCGATCTCGGTACCGGCTCCGGCATCGTCGCTATCTCGCTGGCGCTGGAATGCCCGACGGCCGGCGTCGTCGCCGTCGATCTGTGCGCTGCGGCGCTGGCCGTCGCTGCCAACAATGCCGGCCGTCTCGGCGCCGCTATCGAATGCCTCGCCGGCGACTGGTATGCGCCCGTCGCCGGCCGGCGCTTCGACCTGATCGTGTCCAACCCGCCCTATATCGCCGCCGGCGATCCGCACCTGGCCGGCGATGGCCTGCCCTACGAGCCGCAGTCGGCGCTGACCGACGGTGGCGACGGCCTGGCCTGCCTCCGCCGCATCGTCGCCGGAGCCGCCGCCCACCTGCAACCCGGCGGCTGGCTGTTGCTCGAACATGGCCATGACCAGGGCGCCGCCTGCCGGAACTTATTGACCGCGGCCGGGTTCCAATCCGCATTCACCCATCCCGACCTGGCCGGCAGCGACCGCGTTTCAGGTGCTCATCTTTGATCTGGAGACAACATGTCCGACGTGCAGCAACGCATTCACCAAACCGTGACCGGCAACCCGGTGGTCCTCTACATGAAGGGCGACGCCCGTTTTCCGCAGTGCGGCTTTTCGGCGACGGCGGTGCAGATCCTGAAGGCCTGCGGCGTCGATGATTTCGTCACCGTCAACGTGCTGGCCGACGAGGAAATCCGCAACGGCGTCAAGGAATACGCCAGCTGGCCGACCATTCCGCAGCTCTACATCAAGGGCGAGTTCGTCGGTGGCTGCGACATCATGAAGGAGATGTTCCAGGCTGGCGAACTGCAGAAGATGCTGGAAGGCATCAGCGAAGCCTGATTATTTCCTACCCTGGAACGAAGAAGGCCCGGCGCGATGCCGGGCCTTCTTCGTTTGCGCCGGGCGGGATCAGACTTCAGCGACCAGGAAGTCGATGCCGGCGCCGTCCTTGACCACTTCCTTGACGGCGCATTCGGCGATGCTCTGCAGCACGGCATCTTTCTGCTCGGCGGTGAAGCCGGCGGGAAAGCGGACTTCGGTCTTGAACTTGGCCAGGGTCAGCGGGCCGCCCGTACCGGCGACCGGCCGGCAGGCAATCTCGATGCCTTCGGCCGAGGTGCCGAGCGCCTTGCAGGCTTTCTTGGCATAGACCCCGGCGCAACCGGCCAGCGTCGCGTAGAAGGCTTCGAGGGGGTTCATCAGCGAGCCGTCGAGGGCATAGGTGACTTCGTGCTTGCCGGTGCTGACCTTGATCAGCGGGGATTTGTCGACTGTGGTGACGTACATGCGGTTCTTCCGGAAATGTTGTTGTGGGCATGCCTCGGGCACGCTGCGTAAGAATATATTAAATCACTGATATATTGCGCCGCAACAGCGCTTGTCCGGCGGCTTGCATCAGTTGCTGGCGAGACGCTGGTTGGCCAGGTTCAGGCGATTGACCAGCACCTCGACGAAGCCCTGGTAGAAATGCATGCGGCAGGCTTCGGAGGCTTGTTGCAGGGCTTCGCCGCGGACGGTGACGATGTCCGATTCGGTGATCGCCGTGACGTCGGCGTTGCGCTTTGACGCGTGGCGGTTGAGCACGGCCATTTCACCGAAGCAGTCGCCTTTGCACAGCACGTTCAGTGGCTTGCCGCCCTTGCTCACTTTCAGTTGGCCGTCGGCGAGGAAACAGAAGGCATCGCCCTGGGCTCCGTCGTGCAGGATGACCGTGCCCGGGGCGACGCGTTGCCAGTGGGAAAAGCCCAGCACTTCCCAGATCTCGACATCGCTGAAATCGGCGAAGAAGGGCAGGGCGCGCAGGATGCCGAATTTCTCGCTTTCCAGGAAATCGCCACGCCGGGCATGCAGCAGGCGCTTGCGCACGGTATGGGCGAGATCCTGGGCGAAGGCGCCCCAGGTTTGATAGCGCTGCTCGCGATCCTTGGCCATGGCCCGGGCGACGATGTCGTCGAGCGCAGCGGGAATGCCTTCGCGCAAGCTGGACGGCTTCGGCGCTTCGTTATGGACGATCTGGTAGACGATGTTGAACTGGTTGTCGGCCTCGAAGGGCAGGCGGCCGGTCAACAACTGGAAGAGCACGACGCCGAGCGAATAGATGTCGGTGCGGTGATCGAGCGGCAATTCCATGACCTGCTCGGGCGACATGTAGGAGGGCGAGCCGATGCCGGAAATCTGCGTTCGTTCGTTCTGGCCGGTGATGGCGGCGCCAAAGTCGGAAATCTTGATGTTGGTGCCGCCGGCAAGCAGGATGTTGGCCGGTTTGATGTCGCGATGGGTGATGCCGAGGCGGTGGGCAAATTCCAGCGCCCGTGTGCATTTGAAGACCAGTTCGACGACCCGGTCGAGCGGCAGCAGCTGGCCGGGGTGGGCGTGATTCTCGAGCGTCCCGCCGGCAACGTATTCCATGACGATGTAGCAGATTTTCTCGGCCACCACCGCATCGTAGATCTGCACGATGTGCGGGTGGTTCAGCTTGCCGACCAGCGAGGCCTCGTTGAGGAAGAGGTTGGTGTAGATGCGCCCCTTCCTCGGGTTGTTGAGGATTTCCGGCGTGCCGACCTTGATCGCCACATCGCGCTGGGCGAACGGGTCGCGGGCGAGATAGACGGTGCTGCTGGCCCCTTCGCCGAGCTTGCGGACCAGTTCGTACTTGCCGAGCTTTTGGGCCATCGCCGGGGTCTCGGGGCTAGCGTTGGCCGGCGGCTAGCATCGTGCGGCTCCGTGCCGGACCGGCTTAAAGACGGTTGCGGGCGCGAACGATGGCCGCCCGGACCTGTTCCGGTGCCGTCCCGCCGATGTGGTTGCGGCTGGCCAGCGAGCCTTCGACAGTCAATACGGCAAAGACGTCGTTTTCGATCAGCTGCGAGAACTGCTGCAGTTCTTCCAGTGTCAGTTCCGGCAGGTCGACACCCTTGAACTCGGCGGCCTTGACCGCGTGGCCGACGGCTTCGTGGGCGTCGCGGAAGGGCAGGCCTTTCTTGGTAAGGTAGTCGGCCAGATCGGTGGCGGTGGCGAAGCCCTGGGTCAGCGCGGCCTGCATGTTCTCGGCGCGCACCGTGATGCCGCCGGCCATGTCGGCGAAGATGCGCAGCGTGTCGGTGACGGTGTCGACGGCGTCGAACAGCGGCTCCTTGTCTTCCTGGTTGTCCTTGTTGTAGGCCAGCGGCTGCGACTTCATCAGGGTCAGCAGGCTCATCAGCTGGCCGTAGACGCGGCCGGTCTTGCCGCGCGCCAGTTCCGGCACGTCCGGGTTCTTCTTCTGCGGCATGATCGAGGAGCCGGTGCAGAAGCGGTCGGCGATCTGGATGAAGCCGACGCGCGGGCTCATCCACATCACCAGTTCCTCCGACAGGCGACTGATGTGCATCATCAGCAGCGCGCAGGCGGCGGTGAATTCGATGGCGAAATCGCGATCCGAGACGGCATCGAGCGAGTTCTCGCAGACGCCGTCGAAGCCGAGTTGTTCGGCGACGAATTCGCGGTCGATCGGGTAGGTGGTGCCGGCCAATGCGGCCGAGCCGAGCGGCAGACGGGCGACACGCTTCTTGCAGTCGGCGAAGCGCTCGCCGTCGCGGCCGAACATCTCGAAATAGGCCAGCATGTGGTGGCCGAAAGTCACCGGCTGGGCGACCTGCAGGTGGGTGAAGCCGGGCATCGGGGTGGCCGCTTCCTTTTCGGCCAGATCGACCAGCGCCGAACGGAAGGCCTTCAACAGCAACTGGATGTCGTCGATCGCATCGCGCAGGTAGAGGCGGATGTCGGTGGCCACCTGGTCGTTGCGCGAGCGGCCGGTGTGCAGGCGCTTGCCGGCGTCGCCGACGAGGGTGGTCAGGCGCTTTTCGATGTTCAGATGCACGTCTTCCAGATCGAGCGACCATTCAAACTGGCCCGCTTCGATCTCGGCGGTGACGAGGGCCATGCCGCGCTCGATGTCGGCCAGGTCGGCAGCGGCGATGATGCCCTGCTTGGCCAGCATCCGGGCGTGCGCCAGCGAGCCGCGGATGTCCTGGCGCCACATGCGCTGGTCGAAATCGACCGAGGCCGTGTAGCGTTTGACGAGATCGGAGACCGGCTCGGAGAAACGGCCGGCCCAAGTGTATTGCGAGGCGCTGGAAGTCATGACTGTGGTCTAGAATGAGGCGGATGAGCGACGAGTTCAAAGAACCCGCCCGGAAAGCCGCAAGTATACGGCACTTTCCGGCCACGCATCCGCTGCCCGACTGGCGCAACTTCGGCGTCATGTTGCGCGTGCTGCTCGGCGGCAATGCCCTCGCCCTGGTGGCAGCGCTGATCCTCTCGCCCGACCTCCCTGTCTGGCCGGCGCGCTTCATCGAACTGGCGGCCGTCGTCGAGCCCTGGCTGCTGATTTTTCTCGGCCTGCTGTCGATCCTGCGCGACCTGCTCTGGCGCTTGCCGATCCGCGCCGGTCAGGCGGCGGTGCTGTTGCTGGCCGGCGGCCTGGCCTTCGCCCTCTATGCCTACTGGCAGTCGCTGGTCATCGGCGACGGCGGCAATCCGGGGCGAGTGACGCTGCTCGCCATGGCCGCCACGCTGCTGCTGCTGCTCTACTTCCAACTGCGCGCCGGCGCTTTCAATCCGGCCCAGACCGAAGCCCGGCTGGCGGCGCTGAATGCCCGCATCCGGCCGCATTTCCTGTTCAATTCGCTGAATGCCGTGCTCTCCTTGATCCGGGCGCGGCCGCAGCAGGCCGAGGCAGCGCTGGAGTCGCTGTCCGATCTGTTTCGCGCCGCCATGCGCGATCCGGCGGAACTGGTCAGCCTGGCCGACGAAATCGAGCTCGGCAAGCAGTATCTGGAACTGGAAAGTCTGCGCCTGGGCGAACGCCTGCAGGTCGCCTGGCAGATCGCCGAGATCGCCCTCGATTTGCCGATTCCGCCGCTGATGCTGCAGCCGCTGCTGGAAAACGCCGTCTACCACGGCATCGAACCGTCGCCAGCCGGCGGTACGGTGCGCATCGCCATCGACCGGCGCGGCGACGAGCTGCGCATTGCCATTGCCAATCCGACGGCCGGGCTGTTGCCGCATGCGCCGGGCAACCAGATTGCCCTGGCCAATATCCGGGAACGCCTGGCTTTGTATTACGATCTCGAGGCCCGTCTCGAAATCGAGAGCACGGCCGACAATTACGAGGTTCGCATATTCCTGCCATGGCGAAAGAAGGCCCGCTGAAAATCCTCCTCGTCGATGACGAGCCGCTGGCGCGTGAGCGCCTGCGCACCCTGCTTTCCGACATCGCCATCCAGTTGTCCACCGAGGTCGTCGGCGAGGCCGGCAACGGCATCGCGGCGCTCGATGTATTGCGCCAGCAGCCGGTCGACGTGGTGCTCGCCGACATCCGCATGCCGGTTATGGATGGTATCGAACTGGCGGGTCATCTGGGCGCCTTCGAAAACCCGCCGGCGGTCATTTTCACCACGGCCTATGACAATTACGCGGTGCAGGCTTTCGACCTCAATGCCGTCGACTACCTGCTCAAGCCGGTGCGCACGCAGCGCCTGCTGACCGCCTTGCAGAAGGTGCGCGGCCAGCCGCCGGCCGACGGCGCACTGCTGGCCGGCATCGGCCGCGAATTGCGCGGCAGCGGCCGCACGCATCTGTCCTGTCACGAGCGCGGCCGGCTGTTGCTGGTGCCAGTCTCCGAGGTGCTCTACTTCAAGGCCGATCTCAAGTACGTGACGGCCCGGACACAGGAGCGCGAGTTCCTGCTCGACGAGGCGCTGACCCATCTGGAAGGTGAATTTGCCGAGCGCTTTATTCGCCTGCACCGGGCGGTGCTGGTCGCCAAGCAGGCCTTGGCCGGCTTCGAGAAAGCCGCCGGCGACGATGCCGAGGCCTATGGTTGGGCGCTGCTGCGCGGCGTCTCGGAGAAGTTGCCGGTCAGTCGCCGCCAGTGGGCGGCAGCCAAGGGTGAACTGACGGCCTAACTGCCGGTCGGTTCGAGTTGGGGTTCGACCAGCCGCGGGGTGGCGCGGCGCGGGATCAACGCATCGTCGAGCAGGCGTTCGATGCGGAAAAACACCTCATGCCGCGAGAAGGGTTTCTTCATGAAGTCGTCGGCACCGATGCGCGTGCCGAAAAACTGTTCCATGGCCTGTTCGTTGCCGCTCATCATGATCACCGGGATGTCGCGCGTCTGCGAATCGCGGCGGATGGCGCGCAGGGCGGCGAAGCCGTTCATGCCGGGCAGCATGATGTCGAGGAAGATCAGCTCCGGGCGGTGCTGGCGCAATTGCACCAGACCCGCCTCGGCATCGAGCGCCTCGATGGTTTCGTAGCCGGCTGAGCGGAGGAATTTCTTCAGCACCGTGACGATGGTCTTCGAGTCATCGATGATCAGCACCCGGGTCCCTTCGCGGGCATTGATCCGGGCGCGCCGGCGACGGTCCTCGGGCAATGGCTCGGGCTCGGCCTGGAGCGCCGGCCGGGGCGCCTCGGGGCGGTGGCCGAAGAGGGCTTTCAGAGTATCGAGTATTCCCACGCCATTTCCTTCGCTTGATCGTACGCGCCCCGCCTTTGGAAATGCGACCTTGTCGCTCGGCGGGTATCGTTAGCGCCGTATTCTAGAATGCTCTTCGCATTTTGATCCCGGGTTAATTGCCGCCGATCGAGAAATATTTCCGCATTTGCTGAAGTGCCGGTGCTCAGCCCAGCGCCCGGGTGACCACTTCGAGCACGTCGCGCGACAGCCCGGCGTGGTCGCGGATGCGTTCGAGCGCAGCCCGGGCGTGCACCTGCCGGCCGGCGTCGAACTTGCTCCAGCGGTCGAAGCAGCGGGCCAGGCGCGAGGCGACTTGCGGGTTGCGGTCGTGCAGGACAATGATCTGCTCGGCGATGAAGGCGTAGCCGCTGCCGTCGGCGGCGTTGAAGCGCACCAGGTTGGCGCCGAAGGCGCGGAGCAGCGCGTAGATCTTGTTCGGGTTGCCGATGTCGAAGGCCGGGTGGGCGGTCAGCGCCTTGACGGTGGCCAGCGTGTCGGGCCGGCGGCTGGTCGATTGCGCCTGCAGCCACTTGTCGACGACGAGGGCTTCGTCCTGCCAGCGGGTGTAGAAGTCCGCCAGTGCCGCGTCGCGTTCCGGGCAGTCGGCGGCATTGACGTTGGCCAGCGCGGCAAGCGCCGCGAACTGGTCGGTCATGTTGTCGGCGTCGCGGAACTGGCGCAGCGCCAGTTGGCGGCCGGCTGGTGTGTCGAGTTCGAGCAGATAGGCGAGGCAGAGATTGCGCAATGCCCGGCGACCGGCCTGCTGGCTGTTCGGCGCGTAGGCTTCCGGCACGGTCAGGCCGGCATAAAGGCCGGAAAACTCGCTTTCGAGCTGTTCGGCGAGATGCCGGCGTAGGCCGTTGCGGGCGGCGTGCAGTGCCTCCGGGTCGACTACCGGCATCAGTTCGGCGAGTGTCGTTTCGCCGGGCAAGGTCAGGGCTTCGGCGACGAAGGCGGCGCCGCGCTGGGCCTGAGTCTGTAGCAGCTTGCGCGCAGCATCGACGAAGCTGGCTGGCCAGACCGGTTGCTGACCGGCGGCAATGGCGGCGGTGGCCTCGAGGATTAGGCGTGTCGCCAGGCGCTGGCCGGCCTCCCAGGCGTTGAACGGGTCGGCTTCGTGGGCCAGCAGTACGGTCAGCTGCTCCGGCGTGTAATCGAAGTCGAGATAGACCGGCGCCGAGAAGTCGCGCAGCAGGGACGGTACCGGCTCGGCGGCGACGTCGGCGAAGACAAAGGACTGCGTCGTCGCGGTCAGTTGCAGCAGGCGCTCGCTGTCCGGTAGCAGTCTGCCATCCGCGGCGAACAGCGCGACGCGGATGGGGATCAGGTAGGGCGCCTCATCGCTGGCGCGCGGATTGGTCTGCGTGCAGGTCAGCGTATAGCTCTGGTTGTCTTCGTCCCAGAAACCGTCGACCGTTACATGCGGCGTGCCCGGCTGGTTGTACCAGCGCATGAACTGCGTGAAGTCGAAACCGGAGGCAGCGGCCATGGCGGCGACGAAATCCTCGCAGGTCACCGCCTGCCCGTCATGGCGGCGGAAGTATTCGTCCATGCCGGCGCGGAAAGCCTCGCGGCCGATCAGCGTCTGGGTCATGCGGATGACTTCGGCGCCCTTTTCATAGACGGTCGAGGTGTAGAAATTGTTGATCTCGACGAAGCTCGCCGGCCGGATCGGATGCGCCATCGGCCCGGCATCTTCCGGGAACTGGGCGGCGCGCAGGCCGCGCACTTCGCGGATGCGGGCGACCGAGCGGTCGTGCAGGTCGGCGCCGAATTCCTGGTCGCGGAACACGGTCAGGCCTTCCTTCAGCGATAGCTGGAACCAGTCGCGGCAGGTGACGCGGTTGCCGGTCCAGTTGTGGAAATATTCATGCGCGACGACGCGGTCGATGTTCTCGAAATCGACGTCGGTGGCGACATCGGCGCGGGCCAGCACGTATTTCGTGTTGAAGATGTTGAGGCCCTTGTTCTCCATGGCACCCATGTTGAAGTCGCCGACGGCGACGATCATGTAATGGTCGAGGTCGCATTCGAGGCCGAAGCGTTCTTCGTCCCAGCGCATGGATTTCTGCAGCGCCGCCATGGCGTGTGGGCACTGGTCGAGCTTGCCCGGCTCAACGTAGATAGCGAGCTGGACGGTACGGCCGGAGGCCGTCTGGAAGCTGTCGAACAGGCCGTCGAGCTTGCCGGCGACCAGGGCGAACAGGTAGGCGGGTTTGCGGAACGGGTCTTGCCATTTGGCCCAGTGGCGGCCGCCGGCTTCCTCCCCGCTGGCGACCGGGTTGCCGTTGGCGAGCAGGATCGGGTAGCTCGCCTGGTCGGCATGCAGCGTCACCGTGTAGGTGGACATCACGTCCGGTCGGTCGAGGAACCAGGTGATGCGGCGGAAGCCCTGTGCCTCGCATTGCGTGAAATAGCCGTCCTTCGAGCGGTACATGCCGGACAGCCGGGTGTTGCCGTCCGGCTGGATGCGGACGACGGTGCGCAGCGTGAAGACGTCGGGCAAATCGGCCAGGGTCAGCGTGCTCGGCGTTTCCGCGTGGGGCCAGTCGCGCCCGTCGACGGTGACGGACAGGGTGGTCAGTTCCTCGCCGTCCAGCACCAGCGGCAGGCCGGGACGCGCGGCGTTGCGGCGTAACGCAAGCGTGGCGGCGACGGTGGTGCCGTCAGCGGCGATATTGACCACGAGATCGACGGTGTCGATCCAGAAGGCTGGCGGGGTGTAGTCCTTGAGATAAATGGTCGGTGGCGTATCGGTTTTCATGGGTCGATGCTGTCAGGGAGGGCACAAGCACCGGATGATACGCTCGGTGGCCCCGGTGGCGGGCAGTCGCCAGCGGGGCGCACGGAATCAGTCGCGACCGCGGCCGTGCCCGTGGTCATGATCGTCGTGCCGGCGTTCATGGCGGTCTTCCCGACGATCGCGCCGGTCGTCGCGGCGATCGTCACGGCGTTCGAAGCGCTCATCGCGGCGGTCGTGGCGATGGAGGTGGCGTTCGCGGTAGCGCGGTGCGTACTCGTGCCGATACCAGTCCTCCTGGACGAAATAGACGGGGCGGCCGCAGGCGCGATAACGCTGGCAATACCGCTTCCACTGCTTGGCGTGGCCGGGCGGAACGCGCA
>PHCU01000261.1 GCA_002842345.1 Betaproteobacteria bacterium HGW-Betaproteobacteria-12
AGCGGTGCGGGATGAGATCATCGATAGTGCCGCATTAATTAGGGTGATCGAGTCGAATGCAGGAAAGTCTATCGCCGGAATATCCTGTATCGACAGCATAGGCGACAACGAGCCCGCACTTTCGTTCACCATTGCTCTCCAGCCTCAGACGTTCCAGCATGTCTACGGACTCTTCTCTAAGCTGATACTTGGGCTCTGTGAGGCTCAGTACACCATTTCTGTTGGCTTCATGATGTTTCGCTCCCCAAGCGCTAGTGGGGACCTGCCGACGCTAGATGAGTTCAAGTCTGGCCAACCCTACTTTTCCGACGAGGTATCCGTTTCAGCCCGTCGTGCGCAAAAGTAGTGACGTCCAACCCGGCAGTTTAGTGAGACGCCGGTCAAGCGGCGGCTCTTCGGCGAGTCTGCCTCGCGCGGTGCCCCTCACATCGCTAGGGCTTTCCATCCATGGAAAAACCGAGCCTGGCCCCTTTATCTCGAACCCATGTCCACAGCATCGCTCCACGTAACCAAACTCGCCGCCGCTAAGCGTCAGCTCCAATCCGCGATCAGGCTGTTCTTCTTGGAGGAAGATGAACTCGCCATCCATACGATCGCATCGGCCGTATATGGACTACTAAAGGATTTGAAGCGCGACCGTGGGCAGAGTGAAGCTGCAGACAGCTATCGCACAACCTTCTTCTATCTGGTTCGAGACTTCCGCCGCGGAACGCTCCCGGCGCATTTCACGTCTGACCCATCGACAATGGCTGAAGTAGAGCGCATTGCAGATCAACTTTCCCCCATCACCGCGGACTCGAAGCTGTCCGACGTCCAGGCGACGATCCCCTCCGACCTAGAAAAGCGCTACTGGAACGAAATCAATCGGGCTGCGAACTTCCTCAAACACGCCGACCGAGACACCAGCGGAACACTCCAGCTAGAGGAGGTTGACAACAACCTGCTCCTTCTCAAGTGCTGTTCTGCGTATCGAGACATCGCACCCGACGATCTGGGCAATGAAGGCTGGGCATTTGAAGCATTCACGGCGGCAAATAATCCCTCGCACCAAGCCACGGGATCCACCTTCGATTCTCTGGTTGCGTCGATGAGACGGGTGCCAAGGGAGCATCGCTTGGAGCTTTGCTACAAAGTCATCATTGAACTGAACGCAAGGCGAGAATAATCGGGGACGCACCACGATTTTCCGATAGATGTTGCATCGTCACTACAACAATACTTGCCCACCACTACACAAAACCATGAACCTCATCATCCAGGGCGGCGCCCTCCCCACTTTCCTGCTTGAACGACTCGTTGCCGCGACCGGCGCCCGTGCCGTCGAACCGCGCCCGCCGCAGGTGGTGCGGCTGACGGGGGCGAGCCGCACGGCGGAGTTCGAGGCGCTGATACCGTTGATCGAAGCCGAGAACCTGGACTGGGCCTTCGTTCAGGAGGGCAAAAAGCTGAGCGATTTCGGCCTGATCTGCTTCGACATGGATTCGACGCTGATCACCATCGAGTGCATCGACGAGCTGGCCGATTTCGCCGGCAAGAAGGCGGAGGTGTCGGCGGTGACCGAGGCCGCCATGCGCGGCGAGATCGATTACCGGGAGAGCCTGCGCCGGCGCCTGGCGCTGCTCGCCGGGCTCGATGCCCGCGTGCTGGCGCGGGTTTTCGGTGAACGCCTGCTGCTGTCGATGGGCGCCCGCGAGTTGCTCGAAGGCTGTCAGGCCGCCGGCCTGCGCACGGCGATCCTGTCCGGCGGTTTTACCTACTTCACCGAGCGCCTGCGCATCGAGCTCGGCTTCGACTTCGCCACGTCGAACGAGCTGGAGATTTCCGGCGGCAAGCTGACTGGCCGGGTCGTCGGCGACATCGTCGATGCGGCGGCCAAGGCGCATCACCTGTGCCGCCTGCGCGACGAACTGGGGCTGCGCAAGGAGCAGGTGATCGCCGTCGGCGACGGCGCCAACGATCTGATGATGATGGCCGAATCCGGCCTGTCGGTGGCTTTCCAGGCCAAGCCAGCGACGCGCGCCAAGGCCGACGTGGCGATCAGCTTCGGCGGGCTGGATTCGCTGCTCAATCTGTTCGACTGAAAATCGCCCGGCTTCGGCAGTCTGACCACAGCGATACGGTGTCAATCGCACCAAGCCGGTGCACTCCTGCCCGGCCATGCCTGAAATAGTGGCGTAAAAGCACCGGAAACCCCTATCCGCGGGTATTTCCGGTGCTTTTTCATGGGCACATGCCTTGCTTTCACTCCCTACACATAGGGCGGCGGGAGCGTGGCATGGCGAAATACAAGGGGATCGAGGTCAAGGACAACGTGCGGGCGCTGCTGCCGCACATGCCGCTGATCGAGGAATATCGGGAAATGCTGCAGACGCTGCAGGCGGTCTGGGACAACCTCAACCTGCTCGGGCAGATGTCGGGCACGACGGCCGAGATCGGCCAGACCCGCGAAGCCTTCTCCAGCCTGACCGGCGACTTGCTGAACAATCTCGCCGAGCGAACGCTGGCCAAGCGCGAGCAGGAA
>PHCU01000262.1 GCA_002842345.1 Betaproteobacteria bacterium HGW-Betaproteobacteria-12
ATGTCCGCGATGGCCTGTCAATCGGCATTCCTCGCTTCGTGGTGTAGGAAAATTCCTCATCGAAACCGAGTTATCGGTGACGGTGTTCGAAGAACGCCTAGTCGATGGCGATTCGCCACGTACTCTTGCAGCCTATCACGGTGCGGAGCCCGCCGCATGCGAAGCAAAGCGGCGACGAATCATCACGATAGGCCGTTTTGCGCAGTCTATCTCCGCAGCCTATCCCGGCAATGTTCAGGCACGTGATTGCGCGTGTTGCGAGAGTCGCACATTCGTCGAGAATGCACGCTGCGTGCGGCCAATCAGCACGGCTCTATTTGCGTATTTTGCGTCTTTTGCGAAAGCACGGGGTCAGGTCTTGTATTGCTACATTTGCGGCTTCGGCGCCCGGATTCCGTGAACGGATTCCGGACACCCACAATCCCCCGAAATGCTGGTCTCGGAATCACTGCGGTTCGCAGCCTGTGCGCTATCAGCGCGCGCCAACCCGCGTGGCAGGCTTGCGCGACGCCTTGCCAAGCGCACCCTCAGCCCATTTGTTGAGACTGGTGCCGCTTCTCGCTGCGGCCTTGAGTGCGGCAGCGTGTACCTCGGGCGCGATACGCAGCATAAGTTTGCCGCTTGCCGGCTTCTCGGCAGCCGAGCCCAGTTCCCTGGATGCGGCCAGATAGTCTTCGATGGCGGCGTGAAAGCTGGACTCGAACTCGGCGACCGACTCGCCGTGGAAGGAGATGATGTCGTCGATGTCCTGGACGCGCCCAACGATGACCTTGTCTTCAGCGTCGAAGACCATGCTTGCCGTGTAGCCCTTGTAGGACATGGAATTGATCATGGTTTGATCTCCGTACTTTCGATGAACTCCCGAACCGCCAAGACTCGGTAGCGCAACGCTTCCTTGCCTGGGTGAGGCCTATGGAGCGTCATCTTGCGGCCATTGAACTCAAACGTGACGGAGGAACCTGCACCCTCAACGGCCCTGCAGCCAGCCGCCTTGAGCAACGACTCGATCCGCGCCCATGCAATGTTCCCATTGACCGGGTCGGCGCGTATCTTCTCAAGCGTCTTGCGATGCGTCCCGTTCACCCGTTTGATGATAGCACTCCGACACTTTTCTGCAATCATATTGCCGCCGCACCGGCGAGTTTTACACCCCGGCACCTCGGTGCCTCGGACCTCTCCCGCACCAGTGTCTCGGGCTTTGTCAGCGACGACGTCTGCTGCTATCGCGCGTGCAGCGTGTTGCCCACCTACTCCACCGTCACCGATTTCGCCAAATTGCGCGGCTGATCGACATCGGTGCCGCGCAGCACAGCGACGTGATAGGCCAGCAGTTGCAACGGGATGGTGAACACCACCGGTGCGGAGATTTCGCCGCACTTGGGCAGGGTGAGTACGTTGTCGCCATCGAAGCCACGGGCGACGCCCTGTTCGACGAACAGGTACAGGCGGCCGCCACGGGCGCGCACTTCTTCCATGTTGGAACACAGCTTGTCGATCAGGTGGTCGTTGGGGGCAATTGCGATCACCGGCATGTTGGCATCCACCAGCGCCAGCGGGCCGTGCTTGAGTTCGCCGGCGGCGTAGGCTTCGGCGTGGATGTAGGAAATCTCCTTGAGCTTGAGTGCGCCTTCCATGGCGATCGGCCAATGGGTGCCACGGCCGAGGAACAGGGCGTGTTCCTTGTCGACAAACTGTTCCGCCAGCAGCTTGATCTGCGGGTCCAGCGCCAGCGCTTCGGCCACCATCGCCGGCAGTTGTTCGAGCTGGCGAACGCCGCGCCGATAGCGCCCTTCGTCCATGCCCTTGACCCGGCCCAGCGCCAGTGCAAACAGCGCCAGCGTGGCCAGTTGCGTGGTGAAGGCCTTGGTCGAGGCAACCCCGATTTCGGGGCCGGCGCGGGTCATCAGCACCAGCCGCGATTCGCGCACCAATGAGGACTCGGGCACATTGCACACCGCAAGTTCGGCGAAGTAGCCGCGGGTCTTGGCCATCTTCAGCGCGGCAAGAGTGTCGGCGGTTTCGCCGGATTGCGAGATGGTGAGAAACAGCGTGCCGGGTTGCACCACCGGGCTGCGGTAGCGGTACTCGCTGGCGATCTCGGTGGTACACGGCACCCCGGCCAGGGTCTCGATCCAGTAGCGCGCCACCAGACCGGCGTGATAGCTGGTGCCGCAGGCGATGATGTGTACCGCCTGGGTTTTTTCGAGAAGTTCGCTGGCACCGACACCGAGAATTTCATTGAGCACCTTGCCACCGGCGATGCGGCCTTCCAGGGTTTCGGCAATCACCTGCGGCTGCTCGTGGATTTCTTTGAGCATGTAATGCCGGTACTCGCCGCGCTCGACGGCATCGCTACCAAACGCCGCCTGCTTGATCGGGCGTTCAACCAGCGCACCGTGCTCATCGAATATCTGCACCCGCTCGCGGGTGAGCTCCACCACGTCGCCTTCTTGCAGATACACGAAGCGGCGGGTCAGCGCGATCAGCGCCTGCGGATCGGAAGCAAGGTACTGCTCGCCC
>PHCU01000263.1 GCA_002842345.1 Betaproteobacteria bacterium HGW-Betaproteobacteria-12
CGGCAAATCGGTTGATAAGGTTGGGATGATGGCGCAGGCCAGCACCATGCAACCGAACACGATATAGGGCGCCATGCGAAAGAGCGATGAGGCGTGCTCGGCCACGACCGACTCTTTGTGGAAAAGTTTGTGCAGCATCCGGTACGGCTGGAGCACGCCCGGCCCCGAGCGATTCTGGAGCCAGCAACGCCACTGATTGACCCAGCCCATCAGCAAGGGGGCCAGGAGCAGGGACAAGACGATGGCGAGAAGCTGGGAAAGAAATCCTGAAAGGCTCATCGCTGCACCAGGAAAAGCATGAATAGAAGGGTCAGAAAACTATAGAGCAAGTAGATCGAAATTCGCCCTTGCTGAAGACGCCCAACCAAGCCGGCCAGAAACTCGATCAATCGGGAAATTGGCAAATAAAGCCCATGCCAGAAATGATCACTGACTTCAACTTTGTAACTGGGGTCGCGGTCCATCGGCGTCGGGAGGTGCCGCCTCATTCGGAAGAAAGGCTCGAAAACCTGCCGGATAGGCTGACCAAAGCCTTCTGCAGTGTCCTGCATTCTGGCGGTTTGCCAAGGGTGGCCACAATCCCAGGGTGGGGAACGGCGCAAACGACCATGGTAGAGAATTCTGACCAAGGCAAATGCGACAAGGCAGCCAATTGTGACGCCCAGAAGGAACAGCAGCGGCGCAAAACTGGCACGCTTGATGGACCAGGGCGCCAAAAAGAGCCAACTGGATTCCGTGGCGTGTCGTCCGAATCCGACCCCCACCAACGATACCGTGACCGAATCAATCAGGTGGATCAGAAAATTCGGGAATAGCCCCAAGGCAATACACCATGCGGCCAGCCACAACATCCCGATCTTTTCCCACAAACCCGCATCGTGCGCTTCTTTCAGCTTTTCCTCACGCGGTTGCCCGAGGAAGATCACCCCAAAAAATTTCACCATGGCGTAGCCGGCCAGTGCTGCAATCAAGGCGATAACGGCCGCAACGATGGGGATGAACATGTTCAGGAAGGAGTCCGGCAATCCGGGCGTGAACAGGAAGCTTTGCAGCAACAGCCACTCCGAGACGAAACCGGAAAATGGTGGAAGCCCGGAACTGGCAAACACGCCGATCAGCATCAACCATGCAACCCAAGGCATATAACGGATGAGACCGCCCAGCCGTCCAAGATTGCGTTCACCTGTCGCGTGCAGCACCGCCCCGGTTCCGAGAAACAGCAAGCTCTTGAAAAATGCGTGGCTGACTACGTGGTAAAGCACGGCGGTCAGGGCCAAGGCCGTGAGAGCTGACATGTTGTAGGCGTGGAAGATCAACGCCAGACCTATCCCCGCCAGCAACAAACCGATGTTCTCAATCGATGAATAGGCAAGCAGCCGTTTCATGTCGGTTTGCACCGTGGCAAAAACGACGCCAAACAAGGCCGTGGCCAAGCCCAGCGCCAATAGCAGGCCGCCCCACCACCAGACATTGACATGAAGAAGGTCGAAAGAGATGCGCAGCAAGCCGTAGATTGCCGTTTTCAGCATGATGCCGCTCATCAGAGCAGAAACCGGTGACGGCGCTGCCGGATGCGCCTCGGGCAACCAAACGTGGAGCGGCAACATTCCCGCCTTTGCACCGAAACCAAAAAGAGCAAGGATGAAGGCTGTCGATGCCCAGAAAGGAGACAGCGACTGGGTGCGCATGTTGGCGAAGGTGTAGTCGCCGGAATTGGCCTGCAAGACGCCAAAGCACAGCAAAATGCCAATTGCGCCAACGTGGGCAATCAATAGATAAAGGAAACCAGCCTCTTGAACTTCGGGCAGTTTGTGGTTGGCAGTGACCAGGAAAAACGATGAAAGGGCCATGGTTTCCCAGGCGACCATGAAGGCGTAGGCGTCGTCGGCCAGGATGACGAGCACCATGCTGGCGAGAAACACGTGATATTCAAGGCACAGAAGCCCGGGCGGCGTTCCTGCACCCTTGCGGAAATAACCTGCGGCGAAAATGGAGATGCCGGCACCGACGGCGCCGATCACCAGCAGGAAGAAAGCGGCCAAACTATCCAGTCGCAGATGAAAAGGCAGTTGCGGCAAACCCAGGGGCAATACCGCTATTTCCGGCGTACTACCGATCATCTGTAGGGCAGCCCAGGCCAGAGCAAGACAACACATCCCGCCCAGCGGGAAAAGCACACGGGCGACAAAGCCGAATTGCCTCAATGCGACAACCCCGGCAACGCCGATTCCCAGCCAAATGGTGATGACCAGTAGGACGAGATCGATGGAAAGCCAGTTCAGCATGATGGTTCCAACGTTGGGCGAATACGGTCAGGCCATGCCATAGCCAGCTTTCCAGGGAGAAAAGCGCCGACCCCACGTGGCGGCAAGATGGGGGTACTGGGCAAGGACCAAAGGCAACTCTCTGGACAGCAGTCGCGCCGAGATAAACCCGTCCGCACCCTTCTGGTTGGCACGGGCAAATCCGGCAAACTCTGTCCAGTCGGCGACAAGGATCATCCGCATCCCAGGGTGTTTT
>PHCU01000264.1 GCA_002842345.1 Betaproteobacteria bacterium HGW-Betaproteobacteria-12
ATGGCCTCATTCACAAATACCTTTTTACCCGGGAACTGCTCCAGCGGCGCGTCAAAATCGCCTTCACCGAAGGCCTTGACGACGGCCAGTGCTTTCTCGGTAAGCTCAATCTGGCCAGCCACGATGGTGTTGACGGCGGTAGCGATTTCCCCGAAACCGCCCTTGAACATGTGGGCATGCAGGTTCATGTCGATGTTGCCCTGCACATGCTCGTCAGTGACCCATTTCACCGAGTCCAGGATGCCTTGCATCTTGCCTTTGAGGCGATCAAGATTCTTGTTGATTTCCTCTTTCTTGCCAGGATACTGCCGGATCTCCACGGCAAAATCCCCATCGCCGAGAGCGCGCATGACCTGGATCATTTCTTCCTTCTCATGCACATGGGCACCTACCATAGTGTTCACACCACGCACCACTTCCGCATATGCTCCCTGGAATTTGCTTTCATCCAGACGCACATCCTCGTTTCCGGCATCATGCTCACCGGACATGTGGTGCATGTCTTCAATAAGTGTCTTGATATTGCCGCGCAGGCCCTCGACACCTTCATTGATGAAAGCACGTTGGCCAGGGAATTTTTCCAGCGGCGCATCAAAATTGCCTTTTGAGAATTCACCGACACATTGAGTCACCTTGCGCATGACCTCAAGCTGATTGTCGGCCATATTGTTGACGTTCTCCGCCATGACACGGAAGCTGCCATCGAACCGGTTGGCATCCATCTTCACACCGACATTGCCAGCCTTGTTCTCGCTGGCCATATGGCTCTGTTCTGCAATGACGGATTTGATCACCTGCTGCATGTTATGCATTGCAGCCATCAGGCTGGTCTTGTCACCGGATTGAAGCTGGATGTTGGTGGAGACATCGCCACGAGCGATCCTGCTCGCGATATCGGCGGCCAGCGCAGGCTCGCCACCAAGCTGACGCCTCAGTCGGCGTACCATCAAGGAACCGAATACCACCATCATCAACAAAAGCAGAACCGTCAAAACCAATGATGTGCGGTTGGCCTGGTCGGCAACAAACTGCGCATGAGCCGCCATATCCTGTGCAAGCTTGCTGTTGTAGGCGACGATCTCGTTGATAGCGTTGTTCCCGTCCTTCGCCTCATTGGCAATATCAACATACAGATCGCGCGCCAGATCGACGTCACCTGCGCGTGAAGCAGCAAGAATGGCATCCATCTTCGGGTAATAGAGGCCGACCTTCTCCTTCACATTGTTCAACAATGCCCGGTCGGTATCATCGGCAATCAGCTGCTCATATCTTTGGTAGTTTGCTTCCAGTTGCTGGCGGAACCGCTCGATATCAGCTTCGGTTTCCAGCTTCATGACCGGATCGGTGTGCAGGATGTGTCGCGATACCCAGATGCGCAGCGTGTTGAATGTCAGACTGATGTCATTCAGAACGGCGATGCTCGGCAAACTATTCACATTGGTGTAATTGGCCTCTTCATAGACCTTCTCCACCTGGTAATAGCTGATGGCAGCCAATGCGGCAAACCCGATAGAAGCACTCAATATCAATGCATATACACGTTGCGCGACCGTCATTTCCCACTCCTTCTCATAATCACTTTAATTATTTATTGCAGTCTATATCGACATCCACCCGCTCAAATTCCGGATAAGCCGGGCAAAATCCCCTTAATTGTTCATTTCCCCGATGGCTGCCAGACCTGCTGGCAACGGCACCATCATGCATGCCGGTTTTTCTTGCAGCCTTCAGCCTGTTTAGTCCTTAACGGCAGCTTGCACCCGGTTCTTGAGTCTTCAGGCCCATTCGTTCAAAAAGAAAAAGCTGCAAATTGCAGCTTTTTCTTTCCGGCACCCGATGTGCCCGTCATGCATTAAATTCAGTACGTTTTAAAACTCTTCCCAATCGCCGTCGTCCGTCCCGGTTTTGGCCGGTTTGGCGGATCTCATGGCCGGTGCCGGATGACTGGTCCTGACGATCTTCATCGATGCAGGGCTGGATGCCGAGTGCGAACTTTCCAGTTTGAATACGCCAACGGCGGCATTCATTTCCTCGGCCTGTTCCATCAGGGATTCGGCAGCAGCGGCAGCTTGCTCGACCAGCGCAGCATTTTGTTGTGTGACTTCGTCCATCTGGGTCACGGCGCTGTTGACCTGGTCGATGCCTGAACTCTGTTCGATTGAGGCGGCGGCAATCTCGCCGATGATGTCGGCCACTCGTTTGACCGAGCTGACGATCTCTTCCATGGTCTTGCCGGCGTTTTCCACCAGGGTGGTGCCTTCGCTGGTCTTGTCGACGGAGTCGGTGATGAGGCCTTTGATTTCCTTGGCAGCAGAGGCCGAGCGTTGGGCGAGGTTGCGCACTTCGCCGGCAACGACGGCAAAGCCGCGGCCTTGTTCGCCGGCACGGGCGGCTTCAACTGCGGCATTGAGGGCGAGGATGTTGGTCTGGAAGGCGATGCCGTCGATGACGCTGATGATGTCTTCGATCTTTTTGGCGCTGTCGTTGATGGCGCTCATGGTGCCG
>PHCU01000095.1 GCA_002842345.1 Betaproteobacteria bacterium HGW-Betaproteobacteria-12
CAGCACCATGCCTTCGATGGCCTTGTCGAGGAAGCCGTCATCCTTGTCCATGACGTCGGCGAAGAAGATGTTGGGCGACTTGCCACCCAGTTCCAGCGTCGCCGGAATCAGGTTGTTGGCAGCAGCCTGGGCGATCACGCGGCCGGTCGAGGTCGAGCCGGTGAAGGCGATCTTGGCGATGCGCTTGCTGACGGCGAGCGGCATGCCGGCTTCGCGGCCGAAACCGTTGACGATGTTGAGGACGCCCGGCGGCAGGATGTCGGCGATCAGTTCCATCAGGATCAGGATGGAGATCGGGGTCGATTCGGCCGGCTTCAGCACGACGCAGTTGCCGGCGCCGATGGCGGGAGCCAGTTTCCAGGCGGCCATCAGGATCGGGAAGTTCCAGGGGATGATCTGGCCGACGACGCCGAGCGGCTCATGGAAGTGGTAGGCGGCGGTGTTCTCGTCGATCTCGGAGATGCCGCCTTCCTGGGCGCGCAGGCAGCCGGCGAAATAACGGAAGTGGTCGACGGCGAGCGGGATGTCGGCGTTCAGCGTTTCGCGGATCGGCTTGCCGTTATCGACGGTCTCCGCGTAGGCCAGACGCTCGATGTTGGCTTCGAGGCGGTCGGCAATCTTCAACAGGATGTTGGAACGGGTGGTGGCGTCGGTCTTGCCCCACTTCAGGAAAGCGGCGTGAGCGGCGTCCAGCGCCAGCTCGACGTCTTCGGCGGTGGAGCGGGCAGCCATCGTGTACGGCTTGCCGCTGATCGGGGTGACGACGCTGAAGTACTCACCCTTGACCGGGGCGACCCACTGGCCGCCGATGAAGTTGTCGTATTTGGCCTTGTAGGCAATGGTCGCGCCGGCGGTGCCGGGAGCTGCGTAGAGCATGGATGACTCCTGAGTTTTCAGTTTAGGTTGCAGGCTGGCAGCAGTGGCCGGCAGGGAAAAACACCGGTCACGCGCTGTGCCGGATATTCCGCACGCCGCATGCCAGGCCCCAGGGCCTCTCGTGCCAATAGAAATAATCGAGAAAATTCAGATGGTTGCGGTATTTTCTGGCGGCCGTGCCGGGCGATTTGCCGGTGCGCCGGCTGTGCGACGGCTGAGCAAGTGCTCAGCAGCTGTTCAAACCTGGAGCAGACTGCGCGGCACGGTGCAGCAGTGATACAGCCGCTGTCGGTGGCGTTGGTTTTCCAGGCCGCGCGAATTGGTTTACGATGACCTGAAGACCAACAAGACAAAGGCGCAAATTGTCATCGATTCCCCATCGATCGCTGGGCGGTATGCTGCTTGCGTTGCTCTCGCTGGCCGCGCCGGCGGCGCTGGCCGACCGCTTGCTGGCGATCGAGGCGGCGCGTCAGTTGCGTGTATGCATCTGGCCGGACTACTACGGCATTTCCTTTCGCAATCCGAAGACCCAGCAGCTGAGCGGCATCGACATCGACAATGCGCGGGCGCTGGCGCACGAACTGAAGGTCGATCTGCGCTTTGTCGACAGTTCCTTCGCCACGCTGGTCGACGACGTTCTCGGCGACCGCTGCGACCTCGCCATGTTCGCCATTGGCCAGACGCCGGCGCGCGCGGCGAAGCTGCGTTTCACCCAGCCCTACCTGGCCAGCGACATCTACGGCATCACCACGCGGGCCAACCGGCGCATCCAGAGCTGGGCCGACATCGATCGCCCGGGTACGGTCGTCGTCGTCGCCCGCGGCACGCTGCACGAGACGGTGATGCGCGACAAGCTGGTGGCGGCCGAGCTACGCGTCGTCGATACGCCGCATGCCCGCGAGCAGGAGGTGCTGTCCGGCCGGGCCGACGTCTTCATGACCGACTATCCCTACAGCCGGCGCTTGCTCGGCAGCACCGACTGGGTACGCCTGGTCGAGCCGCAGGCGACCTATCACATTACCCCCTATGCCTGGGTGATGGCGCCCGGCGACGATGCCTTCCATGCCCGCATCGAAGCCTTTCTCGCCGGCCTGAAGAGCGACGGCCGGCTGCTCGTCCATGCCCGGCGCCACGGCCTCGAGCCGATCGTCGCCCGTTGAAGCGAGGGCAGCAATGCTGACACCGATCAGCCCGCGGCGCGGCGCCACCCTCATCGTCGTCATCCTGCTCATTGTCGCCTGGCTGTCGGCGCTCAGCTTCACCGCCTGGCGCCTGCGCCAGGATGCGCTGGCCAATGCCGCCGTCGCCGCCAGCATGCACGCCCGCAATTTCACCGAACACCTGACGCAGACGCTGCAAGTCATCGACCTGACGGCGGCCAGCCTCGACCCCGGCGGCGAGCACATCGATCCGCAAGAACTCAGCCGCCGCCTGAGCGTGGCCCTGCGCCCGGCGGCCTTTCTTCGCTCGATCTCGCTGATCGACGCCAGCGGTACCGTGGTGGCCAGTTCGAATCCGGACAACATCGGCCTGACGCTGGCGTTCTCCGGCTTCTTTCCGCCGGCCCCGGCGGAGAGTACGCAGCTGCGCATCGGCGTGCCGTGGGCCGGGCGCGACCTGAAGGACGGCGCGATCAGTACGCCGGAACGCCCGCTGGCGCCCGAGGCCGCCGCCTTCATCCCGGTGATGCGGCGGATCATCGGCGGCGAACAAGCGCTGTGGGTGGTGGCGACGATCAACCCGGAATACTTCATCAACCACTTCCTGCAGCTCCTGCCGTCGGGGCAGGGGAGCGCCCAGATCCTGCGCTACGACGACCGCCTGCTGCTCTCCTCCGGCCTGAGCGATGCGCCGGGTGCCAACGGGCGCGCCGGGCGTGTGCCGGAACTGCTGCCGCAGCAGGATTTTGGCCATCTCGAGCAGCAACTGGCGGATGGCCGCCAAGTGCTGACAGCGTATCGCGGATCGAGCCAGTTCCCCGTTCTGCTTGCCGTGCACCTCGATCGCCAGCACATCCTGGCCGGCTGGCGGGCCGATATCCAGCGGTTGTCGGCCGTCGTCCTGCCCATCCTGGCGGCGCTGACCCTGGCCAGTGTGCTGCTCTGGCGCCGCCAGCGGCGCTACGCCGAGCAGCAGGCGGAACTGGCCAATCAGCGGCAGCTGGCGGCCAGCGTCTTCGAGGCGAGCACCAATGCGGTGACCCTGACCACGCCGGCCGGCCACATCATCTCAGTCAATCCCGCCTTCGAAACGATCAACGGCTACCGCGCCGACGAGGTGCTCGGGCGTAATCCGCGCCTGCTCTCGTCGGGAATGCACGGTGCCGAGTTCTACCGGGAGCTGTGGCAAACGCTGATCGCCACCGGCCACTGGCAGGGCGAAATCGTCAACCGGCGGCGGGACGGCGAGTTGTACACCGGCCTGCTGACGATCAACGCCGTGCGCGACGAGGAAGGGCGGCTGACGCACTACGTCGGCGTCACCACCGACATTTCCGCGCGCAAGCGTGCCGAGTCCGAGTTGCTGGTCGCCAAGGAGCGGGCGGAAGCCGCGGTGCTGGCGAAAACCACCTTCCTGGCAACGATGAGCCACGAGCTGCGGACGCCGATGAACGGCGTGCTCGGCATGACCGAACTGTTGCTGCGCAGCGAACTGAGCGACAAGCAACGGCGCCAGCTGAGCATCGTCAAGGGCTCGGCCGAGGCGCTGCTGACCCTGCTCAACGAAATCCTCGACTACTCGAAGATCGAGGCCCAGGGCGTCAGCGTCGAAATTTCGCCGTACGATCCGGCGGCGCTGGTCGGCGATATCGTCGGCCTGTTCGCGCCGCACGCCGAGGCCAAGGGGCTGCGCCTGGTCGAGGAAATCTCCCCCGATCTGCCACGCCAGCTGCTCGGCGATGCCATCCACCTGCGGCAGATCCTGACCAATCTGGTCAATAACGCCGTCAAATTCACTCGCGCCGGCCAGATCGCCGTCCGTGCCTGGCCCGAAGCGGCGGCTGACGGCAGCCGGCAGTTCTGCCTGGCGGTGCGCGACACCGGCATCGGCATCCCGCTCGACAAGCAGGAAGTCATCTTCAGCGCCTTCACCCAGGCCGACGGCTCGTTCTCCCGCAGCCATGGCGGCACCGGCCTCGGCCTGGCGATCTGCCGGCGCCTGACGCAGGCCATGCACGGAACGCTGGAGTTGGTCAGCACGCCCGGCAAGGGCAGCTGCTTCACGCTCAAACTGCCGCTGCGCTCCGGCGAGCCGCCCGCCGAAGCCCGCTTCGCCGACTGGCCGCCAGCCGCCGGCGAGGCCGGCGAACGGCCGGCGGGCGAAGGTGGCGGTGGGCGACGTGTCCTGCTCGTCGAGGACAATCCGAACAACCTGCTGGTGACCACCAGCATGCTGGAAAGCGAAGGCTACGCCGTGACGTCGGCCGGCGACGGGGTCGAGGCGCTGACCCTGCTGCGCCACCAGCACTTCGATGCCATCCTGATGGATGTCCAGATGCCGCTGATGGACGGTCTCGCGGCAACGCGTGCCATCCGCCGCAAGGAGCGGGAAAGCGGCGAGCACGTGCTGATCGTCGCCCTGACCGCCAATGCCTTCGCCGAAGACCGCGCGGCCTGCCTGGCCGCCGGCATGGACGATTTCCTCGCCAAGCCGATCGGATTCGCCGATCTGGAGCGTGCCCTGGCGCCGCTGGCCCGCGTCGTCGAGGACTGAATCGGCGCCGGCCGTCGTTGCGGCAGGTCGATCTACCGGCGACCAGGCAATTGCTTGCCGCTCGGGTCGGCGTGGCGGGAGCACGAAAAAAGCCGGCGTCTCGGCCAATACCGTTCAATTAACACTGAACGGTATTGGCCGAGACGCCGGCCGGTTTCTATTGCGCTTACAAACTTATCGGCAGGCTTGCCGATTTCCCTGAATGGCTCTGGAGCAATCAGTCCAGGTAATAACCGACACCGAGCAGGCTGTTTTCGACGCGCTGAATAAACGAGCGCTTGCGCTCGACGGCATTGGTGACCGGATTGCGCCAGACGTAGTCGACGACGCCCGTGCCTTTGCTCTTGGCCTGGTCGATCATTTCCTGAACCAGGGCGTGGCCTTCGACATCGTGAAGATTGCGGGCATCGGTGCCGGTCCAGGCCGGGTTGACGCCATGGGCCTCAAATAGGCCGGTGTCGAGATTGACCGCAAAAACGTAGAGGTCGTCACGCACGAAAGCGCCCTTGGTGTCATTGAAAGCCTTGTTGGCATCGCTCAGGCCGTTCTTCAGGGCGAAGGCGACGGCATCGCCGAGCAGCTTCTGGGCATCCATCGCCGTGGCGTGCGGCGAGTAGTAGCCGACGCCGAGGATGTAGTCGCCTTGACGGTACAGCCAGGCGTTCTTCGGCTCGACATGGTTGCTCTTGCGATTGAGCCAGACGTAGCGGATACGCGCCTCGGTCTGCTTGTCGGTGACGGCGATCATGTGGCGGAACAGCGGCGTGCCGGCGGCATCGACGCTGTCGAGCACGTTGAGGCCGATCAGCGTGTCGGGCGCAGCACCGTTGGCGACATAGGTGCCCTTGCGGTCGATCACGTAAACATAGAGGTCTTTCTTGACGAAAGGCCCCTTGCGATCGCTGAAGGCGGCCCAGGACTTCTCGGGGCCGTTGGCTTGCAGATACTTCACGGCCTGGTCGAACAGGACGCGGGCTTCGCGCGGGGTGGCGCGGTCAGCGGCCAGGGCCGTACCGCAACAGACGGCCAGCAGCAGGCCGGCGAAGTGCGCGGCCAGGCGGGCGGCGAGGGAGGGTTTGCTCATGCTCGGAAACTCCGGAAGGTTGGGCCGACAGTGGCGGGCGCTGCCACTTACTTCAGCGACAGGATCCACGAAACCAGCTGACGGGTATCGGCCGGGCTGATGGCGACGGCGTTGGGCGGCATGGCGATGCCGGAAACGCGGTTCTTCCAGTGGCTGGAGTAGGGGTTGGAGCCTTCCTGGACGACGCGGGTCAGGAATTCGGTGGCACCCGGCTTGCCGCGATACTGGGCAGCCACATCAATCCAGGCAGGGCCGATCGGCTTCAGGCCGTCGGGGCCGGGCTTGTCCTTTTCGATGCCGTGGCAGGTCATGCAGCCGCTGTTGGTGGCAAGTTTCTTCATGTCGGCATCGAGCTTGGCGTCGGCCAGGGCGGCGGGGGTGATCAGGCAGCAGGCCAGCAGAGCAGCCAGTGTTTGGTGACGGAACATTTCTGTACTCCGGTTTGTAGATTGTTGAAAGTGGTGGCGGTCAGGCATTGATGGTTCTGTTCATATCCACCAGGCCGTGCCGCGCCGCCAGGTGAAGTAGTTTGAAATCGTTATCGGCATTGAGCTTCTGGCGAATCAGCGTGAGGTAGTTGAGGACTGTTTTCGGGCTGAGGTGCATGTTGCTGGCGATGCCGCTGGTCGATTCGCCATGCACCAGCATGCGCAGCACTTCGAATTCGCGCGGCGTCAGTTGCGACAGGGCGCCGTCGCCGTCAACTGCTTCCTCGGCCAGTACCTGGGTGATCTCCGGGGAGAATATACGCTTTCCGGCGGCGACCCGGCGAATACCGTCGATCACGTCGGCCGGTTCGCAATATTTGGTCAGATAGCCCATGGCGCCGCTGCGCAAGGCCTGGGTGACATGGCCGGCGCCTTCGTGCATCGACAGTACCAGCACCTTCAGTTCGGGGCGGCGGGCCAGCATCCGGCGGATGGCCTCGATACCGCTGCTGCCGCGCAGGCTGAGATCGACCAGCGCGACGTCTGCGGCGGTGCGCAAGACCAGTGCATTGGCCTCATCGGCACTGGCCGCTTCGCCGACTACCTGCAGGCCGGGTTCGGCATCGAGCAGGCGGCGGTAGCCGGTTCTGACGACCGCATGGTCGTCGACCAGAATGATGCGAATCATGAAAGCTCTTTCAATTGTTCTTCTCTTGTCAGCGGCAGGATTGCCTGCAAATGTAGCCCATTTGGCCCACCTTGTATTTCCAGACGACCGCCCAGCATCGCCAGCCTTTCAGTCATGCCGAGCAGTCCGCCGCGACGCGCCAGACGGTCGTCCGGCAGACCCTTGCCGTCGTCACTGACACTCAGGTGCACAGCCTGCTCCGTTGCTTCGATCGTTACCCGACAGTGCTGCGCCCCGCTGTGCCGGACGACATTGGTCAATGCCTCCTGCACGACGCGGTACAACACCAGCCCCGCCGCTTCGCCCAGGGTCGGCAAGCCTGCCGGCATGGCGATCCGGAAATCGATGCCCGACTCGCGCTGCTGCCAACTGGCCAGCAACTCGCGCAAGGCACTGGCCAGGGCGTTGGCGTCCAGGCCGTGCGGCCGCAAGCGCTTGAGCATGGCGCGCAGCTGCTCGCCACTGGCTTTGACGTCGCGCCGCAGATCCCCGGCACATTCGATGACCTGTCCGGCATCGAGCTGGGTGGCATTGCGTTCCAGATAGGCGGCGGTGACGCCGATGGCGGTCAGTGTCTGCCCCATCTCGTCATGCAAATCCCTTGCCAGTGTTCGGCGTTCGTCTTCCTGGACTTCGATCAACTGGCGGGAAAGTTGGCGTTGGGCGGCCCGTGACTCGGCCAGCGACGCCGCCAGGTCGTCGATGGCACCGGCCACCCGGCTGAATTCACGCAGGGCGAACGGGGGCAGGGCGGCCTCCGTGTCGCCCCGAGCCAGGCGCTGCAGGCCGCTTTCCAGTTCGCGCACCGGCGCCAGCGCCCGGTCGGCCGCCCGCCAGGCGACGAGAAGAGTTGCTCCAGAAAAGAGCAACAAGGTGATGCAAAGTCGAACAGTGTCGCCCAGCCGCTCCTCGATTTCCGAGGCCGGGTTGGGCGCAATGCGCAGGGTTTGTTCGCCGAGCTGGATCAATTGTCCGGGGGTGTCGGTCGATTCGACGCCGAGCCAGCCGGCGAGCAAGACGGACTTGCTGACCGGCTTGTTCGCCGGGGCCGTCGCATCGAGGCTGATGCTCAGGTGGCGCAAGGCGCCACTATCGACGATGGCCTGCACGTGCTCGGCGGCCGTGGCCGGTGGCAGGCCAGGCTCAAGCTGGCCGGCGGCGAGCAGTACCTTGACCAGTTGTTCCGAGGCGCTGACTTCGGCATCGATGTCCTGGCGCAACGAGTACAGGTTGATCAGCGTCGCCATCAGCAGCAAGCCGGCCAGTAGCGTGCCAAGGTGGCTCACCAGCCGTCTTCTCAGATCCATCGCCTGTCCTTTGTACCGAAATGTTAGAGCAGCAGCAGGTTTCGTACCGGGTCGGCGCGGTTTCCGGATCGGGAGCAAAACCATGAAAAACGGCACGTACGCGCTAACGTCCGTGCCGTTCGGGCATGGCGACCGCATCGGGTCGCCGGCCGTTGTTGCGCTAATGCGCTGTTACATCGCCTTGTGCAGCTTGAACACCCACACGGAACCGCCCTGTTCGAGGTAGTTCACGCGCTTGGCGACGTCGCCGCCCCACAGCGGCACGGCGCCGCCCCAGCCGGTCGTCACGGCGATCATCTGCTCGCCGTCCTGTTCCCAGGAGACCGGCGGTGCAACGATGCCGGTACCGACGTTGAACGACCACAGTTCCTTGCCGGTCTTGGCGTCAACACCCTTCAGGAAGCCTTCCGGGGTGCCGTAGAACACCAGGCCGCCGGCCGTGGTCAGGACGCCGCCCCACAGCGGAGCGTAGTTCTTGTTTTCCCAGACGATCTTGCCGGTGGCCGGATCGACGGCGCGCAGGGCGCCGATGTAATCGTCATGCGTGGCCTTGATCGTGAAGCCGGCGCCCAGGTAGGCAGCGCCCTTCTTGTAGGAGACGGGCTCGTTCCAGATGTCCATCGACCATTCGTTGGCCGGCACGTAGAACAGGCCGGTCTGCGGGCTGTAGGCCATCTGCATCTGGTTCTTGCCACCGAGGAAGGACGGGGAAGAATTGACCACCGTGCCCTTCTTGCCGTCAGCACCCTGCGCCGGGTCGCCCGGACGGTTGGCGTCGTCGTAAACCGGACGGCCGGTCTTCAGATCGATGCTCTTGGCCCAGGTGATCTTGTTGACGAACGGGAAAGCGTTGAGCAGCTTGCCGTTGGTCCGGTCATTGACGAAGAAGAAGCCGTTACGGTCGGCCTTGCCGCCCGCCTTGACCATCTTGCCAGTCTTCGGATCCTTGTAGTCGAAGGAAACGAATTCGTTGACGCCGTCATAGTCCCAGCCGTCGTGCGGGGTGTTCTGATAGTGCCAGGTGATCTTGCCGGTGTCGGCGTCGATGGCCACGGTGGACGACGAGAACAGGTTGTCGCCCGGACGGTTGTGGCTGTTCCACGGGGCCGGGTTGCCGGTGCCGGCGAAGATCAGGTTGGTTTCCGGATCGTAGGTAGCGCCGTTCCAGGTGGCTGCGCCGCCGGTCTTCCACAGGTCGCCGGTCCAGGTGGCGTTGAGCGTGCCGGAAATGCCGTTTTCGACTTCCTTGCCATCCTTGTCGTACTTGTAGCCCATGTGGCCTTCGACGGTCGGACGGGTCCACACCAGCTTGCCGGTCATCGGATCGCGGGCGTCGATGCGGCCAACGGCGCCGAATTCGCCACCGGAAATGCCGGTGATGACCTTGCCCTTGGCGATGATCGGAGCGGCGGTAGCCGAGTAGCCGGCAGCGTAGTCGCCGAGCTTTTCCTTCCAGACGACCTTGCCGCTGTCCTGGTCGAGGGCGACCAGCTGGGCATCGAGCGTGGCGAAGATGACCAGGTTGCCGTACAGCGCGGCACCGCGGTTGATCACGTCACAGCACGGCATGATGCCGTCGGGCAGGCGGTGCTCGTACTTCCACAGCTTCTTGCCGGTCTTTGCGTCGATGGCGAACAGGCGGCTGTAGGAGGCGGTGACGAACATCTTGCCGCCGGCGATGACCGGTTGCGATTCCTGGCCGCGCTGCTTCTCGCCGCCGAAGGACATCGACCAGGCCGGGACCAGGTTCTTCACCGTCGAGGTGTTGATCTTGGTCATCGGGCTGAAACGCTGGCCCTGGGTGCCGAGGCCGAAGCTGACGACGTCGCCGGGGGTCTTGGCATCGTTGAGGATATCGGCGTCGGTGACGGCGGCACTGGCCGGGCTGCCGGCGAAGGCCAGCGCTACGGCGAGAGCGAGGCCGAGGCGACGCTGGGGAAGGATATGACTATGCATGGATTGTCTCCTTGGTTGTGCGTGAATTCCGCGCCGCCGCCTGGCGGCGGGCCAGCGCGGAGCGCGGGATACGGAACATCGCGGCGGCCGCCCTACATTCCCTGAATCGGCCACCAGCGATGAGATAAGTCTGCAAGGCTTGTGCCATCGTCCGAAATGGCCCTGTCTACCGCTGCCTCGCCGCTGCCGCCGGCTGCCTCCCAGGCGCCACCAGCCGTCATCTCTCGGGGATCGCCGGGTACGTGCCACAGGGGCCGGGCGGTCGGCGCGCTGCCGCGGCGCGGTGCTGCAAATGGGTACAGCTGTTCAATAGTTGTACAGGCGAACTGTCGCGTTGTTGCTGCGCGACTTGGCGAAGCGGCCTGCCGGGCGGCCGAAAGTGGCATTTCGGACGGCGGCGGGGCTTTGGCACGAGGCTTGCACACTCCTTAGGCAAACAGCCCGCCAGGGCGACAGGAGTGAGACATGAAGTTCCCGATAACCATCGCCGCCATTGCCCTGGCAGCGCTGATGCCAGCGGCGGAAGCGGCTGCCTTGCAGGATGGCGGTGACCCGCTGGCTTCGGCCCGCTGGGTGGACATGCAGCGCGCCTTTCTGGGCGAGGCGCCGATGCTGTTCGATCCGCGGGTCAAGGTGATCGCCCCGGCGACCGCCGAGAACCCGCTGCAGGTGCCGGTCACCGTCGACGCCACCGGTTTGGGCAAGGTTGTCGAAGTGATCGTCTTCGCCGACTTCAATCCGATCGTCGAAGTGCTGCGCTTTTATCCCGAGGCCGCGCCGGCCTACCTGGGCTTTCGCGTCAAGCTCCAGCAGTCGACGCCGGTGCGGGCGGCGGTGCGCACCGCCGACGGCCTCTGGCATGTCGGCGGCACCTGGGTGAATACCGTCGGCGGCGGCTGCAGCGCACCGACCGCCGGCAGCGCCGGCAAGGACTGGCAGCAGCGGCTGAACCAGGTGAGCGGCCGGCAATGGTCGGAAGGGGCGCAGGCCGGGCGCGTCCGCCTGCGCATCGAGCACCCGATGGACACCGGCCTGGTCGCCGGCATCCCGGCCTTCCATCTCGAGGACATCGAGTTCCGCGACGCCGCCGGCCAGCGTCTGATGCGCCTGCAGACCGCCGAGCCGGTCAGCGAGAACCCGGTATTCACGCTGCAGCGAGGGGCCGTCGATGGCCCGGTCGAGGCTCGCGGCCGCGACAACAACGGTAACGCCTTCACGGCGCGGATCGCGCCATGAAGCGCTGCCTGGCCAGCCTCCTCATGCTCGTCGCCGGTCTCGCCGGCGCCGCCGAGTTCGACTACGGCCTGCAGGCGCAACGCGTCGCCGGCGATGTCCATGCCTTCATCGGCAAGACCGAAGACTTCACCACGGCCAATGGCGGCAATATCGTCAATACCGGTTTCATCGTCGCCCCGGGTGGCGTCATCGTCATCGACAGCGGTCCCTCGCTGCGCTACGGCGAGCAGATGCGCCGGGCCATCGCCGCCGTCAGCGACCGGCCGCCGCTGCTGCTTATCAACACCCATCACCATCCCGACCATTTCCTCGGCAACCAGGCCTTTGTCGGCGTGCCGCTGGCGGCGTTGCCGGCGACCATCCAGGGCATCGCCGGCGAGGGCAACGCCTTTGCCGAGAACCTCTTCCGCCTGACCGGTGACTGGATGAAGGGCACCGAAGTGCGCGTGCCGGAACGGGCGCTGGCTGCCGGGACGACCGAGATCGCCGGCCGCCGCCTGCGCCTGATCGCCCTCGATGGCCATACCGGCGCCGACCTGGCGATCTACGACGAAGCCAGCGGCGTGCTGTTCGCCGGCGACCTGGCCTTCTTCCAGCGCGCCCCGACCACGCCGCATGCCGATGTCGGGCGCTGGCTGGCGGCCCTCGACAAGCTGGAAGCGATCACCCGCGAGCCCGGCTTCACCGCCATCGTCCCCGGGCATGGCCCGGTGTCGCGCGATGCCGCGCCGCTGCGCCAGACGCGCGCCTGGCTGGTCTGGCTGCAGGGAGCGCTGCAGCGGGCTGCCGGCGACGGGCTGGATATGAACGAAGTGCTGGCCCGGCCGCTGCCGGACGAATTCGCCGCCCTGCCGGTGGCCGCCAGCGAGTACCGGCGCTCGGTCGGCCATCTGTTTCCTGCCGTCGAGCAGCATGCCCTCGGGGCCGGACACTGAGATGGCGGCGAGCCTGCGCCTGTATCGGCCGAAGCCGGCGGTGGATCGCCGCTTCGGTAGCCTGGTGCTGCTCTCGCTTTTGCTGCACGGCAGCCTGTTCGTGCTGATGGCCGAGTCGCGCCCGGCGGCGCCGCCGGCCTTGCCCACCCTGATGGCGACGCTGCGCCTGCCGGAGCTCCCGCCAGCCGCAGCGCCTGCCCCGGTGCCGATGCCGGCGGCGTTGCCCCAGAAGGTCCGGCCGTCGCCGGTCGCCGCGGTGAACCGGCCGGCTCCGCGTCGGCCGGAGACAGCCGTGCCGGCCATCGTGCCGGCCGCGCCGGTCGCCGAGGCCGGCCCGAGTGCCGCGCCGGCCATGTCGGCCGCGGTCACGGCGCCGCCGGTGGCGCTGGCCGCCACGGTACCGCCGGCGGCCGCAGCGACGACGCAGTCGCCGGAAGCGCTCGCCGCCTACCGCCGGCGCCTGACCGAACTGCTCGGCCGGCATCAGGACTATCCGCGCCTCGCCGCCCTGCGCGGCTGGCAAGGCGAGGTCCGCCTGCGCCTGCGCGTCGCCCGCCGCGGCAACCTGCTCGCCGTCGATGTCGAGCGCTCGAGCGGCTTTGCCGTGCTCGACCAGCACGCCCAGGCCATGCTGGCCGACATGGGTGGCCTGCCGCCCCTGCCGGAGGGGCTGGAGGGTAGCGAAATCCAGGTGGTCGTGCCGATCACCTACAAACTCAACGAAGCGACATGAAAAAACCCGCCATGAAGCACCGCCCGCTGCGCCTGCATACCCGCATCAGCCTGGTCCTCACCGGGCTCGCCGCCAGCCTCTTGCTGGTTCTCGCCAGCCTCTGGCTGCACGGCGCGCGGCAGGGCATCCACGAGGAGGTCGAGGCCGCCAGCCGGGTGTCCGAGCAATGGCTGACGGCGCTCGCCGGCCAACTGCCGGCGGCCGAGCCGGCAGCGCTGCTGGCTGTCGTCCGGCCGCTCGGGCGCATCCGCGCCAATGAACTGCAGCTATTCGCCGCTGACGGCAGCCTGCTCTACCGCTCGCCGCCGCCGACCTACAAGGCCGGTCGCCAGGTGCCGCAGTGGTTCGCCGGCCTGCTGCACCCGACGTTCGAAACGCGCAGCCTGGCGGTCGGCGAGTTGCGCCTGGTCCTCGTGCCGGATGCCTCGCGGGCGGTGATCGATGCCTGGGACGACCTGCTGGCCATGGCCGGCTGGGCACTGGCCCTGCTCGGCCTGCTCTACGCCGTCACCGGCAAGGCGCTGGCCTGCGCGCTGCGGCCGCTGGAACAGGTGATGCGGGCGCTCGACCGCACCGGTCGCGGCCACTTCGATACCCGCCTGCCGGTCTTCGCCACGCCGGAGCTGGGTCGCCTGTCACGGGCCTTCAATGGCATGGCCGACCGCCTGTCGGCGGCGGTCGACGACAACGTCCGCCTGGAAACCGAGCGCGAAGTCGCCGAGCGCATGCAGACCGGGCTGGAGCAGGAGCGCCGGGTCATCGCCCGCGAACTGCACGACGAACTGGCCCAGGGCATCACTGCCGTGCGCGCGCTGGCCGGCGCCATCGCCCAGCGCACGGCTGGGCAGCCGGCGCTGTACAGCCCGGCGCAAAGCATCGTCGCCGTCACCGGCGAAATGCAACAGGGGGTCAAGGCCATCCTGCACCGGCTGCGTCCGCCGGCCGGCAACAGCCTCGGCTCGGTGCTGGAGCGCCAGCTGGCCGGTTGGCGCCTGCAGCATCAAGGAATTACCCTGCATGCCGAACTGGAACTCGGCAGCCGGCCGCTCGCCGATGAACTGGCCCAGGCCGTCGTGCGCATCATTCAGGAAGGGCTGACCAATGTCGCCCGCCACGCCGCGGCCAGCCGCGTCGACCTGGTGGTCGCCCGCGGCGCCGGCCATGTGCACGTCAGCCTGACTGACGATGGCCGCGGCCACACCGGCGGGCCGTCGCCCCAGGCCGGCTGCGGCTTCGGCCTGGCCGGCATGGCCGAGCGCGTCGCGGCGCTCGGCGGCCGCCTCGAATTCACCCGGCCGGCCGGCGGCGGCTTCGCGCTGCACGCCAGCCTGCCCGATCAAGCTCTCACGGAGGAAGTGTCATGAACCAGACCCTGCATGGCGTCCGCGTCCTGCTCGCCGACGATCACGCCATCGTCCGCCTCGGCTTTCGCCTGCTGCTCGAAGGGGCGGGGGCGGTGGTCGTCGGTGAGGCCGACAGTGGCGAAAACGCCATCCGCCTGTATGCCGAAACGCAGCCCGACCTCCTCGTCATGGATGTCTCGATGCCCGGCAGCGGTGGCCTGGCGGCCCTCGAACGGCTGCTCGCCTGGGAAACCAAGGCCAGGGTGCTGATGCTTTCGGCACACCACGACGATATCGTGCCAGTGCGTTCGCTGCGCCTCGGCGCCGCCGGCTACCTGTGCAAGCGGGCCGATCCGGCCGAGTTCCTGCGCGCCGTCGGCCAGATCGCCGCCGGCCGCCGCTACCTCGATCCGGAGCTGGCGCAGACCGTGGCACTCGCCCAGTTGTCGGGGTCGGCCAATCCGGTCGAGACGCTGACCGAGAAGGAGCTCGCCGTCTTCCTCAAACTCGCCGGCGGGCGTTCGGTCAACGACGTGGCGGCCGACTTCTGTCTCAGTCCATCCACGGTCGGGACTCACCTCTATCACATCAAGCAGAAGCTCAATGTGCAGAATGCTGCCGAACTGACGCTGGTCGCCGTGCGCAACGGTCTGATCGAGGCCTGATTGGCCCCCGATCCGCTATTCCCGGTCAGCCGGCCGCACTATGCCCGGCAGATGGCTGTCGGCGACGGGCATATGGTGTACGTCGAGGAATGTGCCGCCCTGCACGGCCAACCGGTGCTCTTCCTGCACGGCGGGCCGGGCAGCGGCTGCTCGCCGACGCAGCGCCGGCTGTTCGATCCCCAGCGCTATCACGCGATCCTCTTCGACCAGCGCGGCTGCGGCCGCAGCCGGCCGCTCGGCAGCATCGAGGCCAACACCACCGAGCACCTGGTCGCCGACCTCGAGTACCTGCGCGAAGCGCTCGGCATTGCCGAATGGATCGTTTTTGGCGGCTCCTGGGGTAGCCTGCTGGCCCTGGCCTATGCCCAGGAATACCCGGAAAGCGTCCGTGGCCTGGTGCTGCGCGGCATCTTTCTCGGTTCAGCCGACGAAATCAGCGCTTATGTCCAGGGTTGTCACGGGGCCGCCCCGGCCGCCTGGCAGGCCTTCGCCAACGCCATGCCGGCGGCTGAACACGGCGACCTGCTCGCTGCTTATGCCCGGCGCATCCTCGCCTACGATCCGGCCGTCGCCGGCACGGCGGCCCGCGCCTGGCTCGATTACGAGCGGGCGCTGATGGGTGAGCCGCCGCTGAGCGAGGCACCGGACGCCGTGCTTTTGGCCAAGGCCCGCATTCAGGTGCATTACCTGAGCCACCAGTGCTTCCTGGCGCCGGGGCAACTGCTGGCCGGCGTCGAGCGCCTGCGCCATATCCCGACCGCCATCGTTCAGGGCATGGCCGACCCGGTCTGTCCGCCGCAGGTGGCCGAACGGCTGCACCGCGCCTGGCCGGAGGCGACCTGGGTGCCGGTGGCCGGCGCCGGCCACGGCGGTCTCTCAGCGCCGATCGCCAAGGCCTGTATCAAGGCCCTGGGCTGGGTGGCGGAAGAGGTCGCGGGTTAAGCAGCGGCCAGGCTCGACCCGCTAGCGATTGGCGCCAGGCGCGCCACGATTCACCAAGCCACGACTCACCAGTTGACTGCCGACTTCGCCGCCGATGGCGTGCGCTCGGCTGGCGGCGGCGCCTCCGGGGTGCTGGCGCGCCGGCTTCTGCCGGGCGACGCAGGCGGGGTGACGTGCTTGCGCAGCTTGCGGTAGAGCGTATTGCGGCTGATGCCTAATTGGCGTGCG
>PHCU01000265.1 GCA_002842345.1 Betaproteobacteria bacterium HGW-Betaproteobacteria-12
GCGCATTTGCATCCACCATTCAGTTTAGTGCGCGGTATTTTTGCGACACAAATATCAAGGCATGACAAAATATGCAGAAAACGCTTGCATCCAAAAAGTCAAGCTACTACAATTAGGCTGAAATCTTTGATGGGGCACTAGATCTAGTAGGTTGAGGAAGTGCCCAATAGAGTGCGCAAGAGTGGCGAGCTGTAACACGGAAGCGAGGATATGAGGCAATCCAACCAGCCATGCAGCAGGAGAAGTACGGAGACCGCTTGATGCAGATTGTGATATCCGTTGGCCACAAGCCGCGACCTCCCTCAAGATCAGATGCCGCTTCCTCCCCGTCCCTCCCCCTTTTTTTCTTTCCAGTCTTAAGTCGCAGCGGCGCCACTGCCGGCGTCAAAACCATCCGATATGAGAAGCGGCCTGCAAGTCAGGCGCGTGGTCACCTGCATGCCTTCCTGGCAATTACGGCGGTGGCTATCGGATTTTGGAATTCAATCGGTGCGGTTTCCCCGCATCGTTGGATAGTCCGGGCTAATCGAGACGGGCTGTAGTTGATGTTGTTTCTTTCCTGTTAATTGATATAGGAGGTTTGAAATGGCTACTGCTAAGAAACCCGCTTCTAAAGCCAAGAAGCCTGCCGCCAAGAAACCGGCGGTGAAGAAGGTCGCTGCCAAGAAGCCGGCAGCGAAGAAGAAACCCGCAGCGAAGAAGAAACCGGCCGCCAAGAAGGCCGCTGCAAAAAGGCCGGCAGTGAAGAAGGCAGCTGCCAAGAAGCCGGCAGCGAAGAAGAAGCCTGCGGCCAAGAGGCCCGCTGCGAAGAAGGCAGCTGCCAAGAAGCCGGCAGCGAAGAAGGCTGCGAAGAAGAAGCCTGCGGCGAAAAAAGCTACCAAAAAAGTAGCGAAAAAGAAGCCTGCGGCGAAAAAAGCGGCAAAGAAAAAGCCTGCGGCGAAAAAAGCGGCGAAAAAGAAGCCTGCGGCAAAGAAAAAGCCTGCGGCGAAAAAAGCGGCGAAAAAGAAGCCTGCGGCAAAGAAAAAGCCTGCGGCGAAAAAAGCGGCGAAGCCCGCAGCGAAACCGGCTGCAGCCCCCGCTACTGCCTCTACTGCGCCGTCAACCGCAGCTGCTCCTGGCCTGAAGTCGTCACTGAATCCGGCGGCTGCCTGGCCATTTCCGACCGGCTCGCGTCCTTCCTGAGCGCATGCGGACCACCGGGATGGGTAGTCAGGTCACAAGGTGTCCTGACTACCTGCCTGGGGTCCGTTTTTTCATTTGGCTTCAATCAACCCGTCCGGCAAGTTCAAATTGCATCAATAATGCTACTGTGCAGCGCACAATAGTTATCCGTACTTATTGACAAAACATTATTGAATCAATAGAATGCGGTTCGCTGCATCGCCATATTAATTAGAAGTCAAAGCCAATTCTTCAGGCGCTTTCCTGCCTAAGATAGGTAATAGTTAGTTCGAATCGGTTCATCCGGCAACCGAGGTAAGGCTCGCTGATATCGCGTGCCTTGTTTCATCCCCACCGTTTCCTGCCATGGCGCTGAATTCATGTGAATCGGTACGGAGAGGATGGCCCGGGTATGAAAGGAGTTTGCATGACGATCGCTACTGGATTGAAGAGATTCATGAGGGAAACGGCATCTTTCGCGATGCACTTCGCCCATGGAGGGCTACTGGTGGCCGGTATCCTGGTTACGGGTTTCCTGTTTGCACATGTCGGATCGGCAGAGAGCCATGAACGCGGTCTGTTGGGCTTCGGCGACATGATTGCTGAAGGTCGCGCGTACAAAGCAGGCGAGGCTTCTCTTGACCAAGTTGCATCAACTTCGGGTGTTCAGGCTACCGTAGACTATTTGTCACGGAGATACCGCGTTGCGGCAACCGCCATAGAGCCGCTCGTGCTGGCAGCCCAGGCGGCCGGTGGGCGGACAGGGCTTGACCCGATGCTTCTCGTCGCCGTCATGGCGATCGAATCGGGATTCAATCCGATTGCCGAAAGCCCGATGGGCGCACAGGGACTGATGCAGGTGATTCCGCGCTTCCACCAGGACAAGCTGGAAGCGGTATCCAGCAGCAACAGTCTGCTTGACCCCCTTGTTAACATCCAGGTTGGGGCGCTTGTCCTGAAGGAATACATTCGGAATACCGGCTCGCTGGAAGCTGGACTGCAAAAATATGCCGGAGCGGTCAGCGATGACGAGAACCAATATGCCACCAAAGTACTGGCCGAAAAGCAGCGCATTGAATACGCCACCCGGCGCGGGCGCCAGAACGGCGTCTGATCTTTAGCAGGCTATTTCCCCAGATGGCGCGTCAGTCGCGCCACCCCTTCCTCCAGGCTTTCCCTCGCTACCGTGTAGGCAAAGCGTACATGGCGTTGCGGGGCGTTCGTGCCGAAGTCGAGGCCCGGTGTGATGGCAATACCGGCCTCTTCCAGGAGTACGCGAGTCAGGGCGTCGCTGTCGGGCGCAATCTCCGAGCAATCGGCGTAAAGATAGAACGC
>PHCU01000096.1 GCA_002842345.1 Betaproteobacteria bacterium HGW-Betaproteobacteria-12
TTGGTCCCATGCGCTAACAACCCCAACAGTGCTGACGGTTGAGACCCCCTCCCCCTCTCATAACCGTCAGAAAGCCCCGCTTCCCCCAGCGGGGCTTTCGCCTTTCTGGGGCCTGATTTGTTAGGCTGGTGCCTATGTGTGTGAACTACGCCCCCATTATTTCTTCGAGCACGCTGCATGAATTCTTCGATGTCACGGCGGATGGAGGCTTGCTGCCCGAGTTCAAGGCGAGCGTGTGGCCCGGGTATGCCGGTCCGTTCATACGCCAATCCGAGGTCGCCGGTGTCGGCGACGAGGCGGTCCCCGTTCGGGAACTGCTGACCGGGGCATTTGGCCTGGTGCCGCAATGGGCAAAAGACGAAACTTTTGGCCGACGAACCTACAACGCCCGCGCTGAAACGGCGCACGAGAAGCCGAGCTTTCGGGAGTCGTGGCGTCTCGCCCGGCATTGCATCATTCCGGCCGAAGCTTTCTACGAGCCGGACTGGCGAACGGGCAAGGCCATCGCCACCCGGATCAGCCGGGCCGATGGAAAACCGATGGGACTCGCCGGGCTATGGGCACCCCGAAGGCTTCCCGGTGGCGCGCTCACCCATAGCTTCACGATGCTGACCATCAACGCTGACCAGCATCCCTTCATGAATCAATTTCATCGCCCCGATGATGAAAAGCGAATGGTGGTAATCCTGCCGGAGCGGGACTACGACGACTGGCTGCAGGCGCCGGCGTCGGCAACCGGCGATTTCCTATTGCCGTTTCCGGCGGAAAAGCTGCAGTCGACTGTCCCCCAGCAACGCTTGCTGTAACCGCCAAGCGCTATCCCCGAAACCTGTGGGTAAGGTTGTGGGTTGCCTTCACCTCGTTTGCGTAGCAGCATGGTGCCATCTACCGTTTCGTACGCCTGACCTACCATGAAGAAGCGTTGTCTTATCAAGCAAATCAGACTCACCCAGCGAGAGAGGCTTCGATTGGCCGAGCTGACGCTCAATCCACCGCCACGAAATGAGCGAGTCAAGACGGCTCAGGCACGCTATCAAGCGATGAAACGCAGCGTTGCGCTTGAGCATGTTACCCCCGTCGGGGGTAATGTATTTCTCGACCTTGGATTCCCGCCTGAGGAGGCGGCGCAACTCAAGGCAGAGGCAGACGCAATGATCCGGGACCAGACTGCTGGCTAGGTTGAATTTCAAGCTGACAAACGACACGCCCGTCCTTATTTCGGTAACCGGCCAAACTCCAGCCGGCGATAAGGTTTATTTGCCCGCGATCGTACATCGACCAGTGGCTTATCCGATGCCGCCGGGATGTGTCGAAAACTACTCGAAATAGCCAAGCTGGCCGCTAGCTAAGTCACAATATGACTATCTCGGCTATTGAACAGCACGGGTTGTAAAGAATGATCATCATGTTGGACTTCGATGGGGTATTGCATCCCGAGCCGGCTACGGCAGAACAGTTGTTCTGTTCGCTTCCGATTTTGCACGCGGTTCTACTCGCACGCCCCGCCGCTCGAGTAGTGGTTACATCAGATTGGCGCTTGGTACACTCGGTTGAAACGCTGAGCGAGATGCTATTTGGCGGGCTTCCGAAGCTTCGGAAACGCTTTGCCGGAGTGACACCGATATTTCCCGAGTATAGATATGAATACCGAGGACGAGAGCGGGAGGTTGAGGCATGGTTGCAGACCAACGGGGCAATCGAGTGGATTGCCCTGGAAGACGTTGCAGGCAACTACGCTCATGGATCGTCAAGAGTTGTATTGACCGATTACCGAACTGGGCTAGTCCGCCAGGACGTGGTTCGGATTCTTGACCGCATCCCATCGTAATGTTCGTGGCCGATGGACTGAGTATGTAATTGGAGGGCTGGGGTTCGGCCTTATGTAGAAGCTCTACATAAGGCCGACAAGCGGAAAACGGCGGTCCGCTCTACTCTGAAAAATCCATCAGTACCGAAGGCGTGATTTCCAACGTCCGGGCCAGTTTGACGATGTTTTCGAGAGCAATATTGCGTTGCCCTCGTTCGACCCCGCCAAGATAACTTCGTGCCAAACCACTTTGCAGCGCCAATTGCTCCTGTGACCAGCCCTTCTCCTTGCGCAACATCGCAAGGTGTCGGCCAAATAGGTATTTCGGGTCGGTAGAAGGCACGTTCCGCTGTCGTTAAATGATCAGCGGATGCTAGGCAGGCGACCACTTTAAAGCCACGCTCTATAAGTGACAATTACGCGTTCAAAACGTACCATTGAGACTTAGATTATCAAGACGACGAGACCGTGGACGAAAGCCAGACCTCTCTGGATGTGAAGCATCTTCAACACCTGCTCGCCAAACGCGATCACAAGCTGTTTTTGACCGCGTTTGAAAACATGACGCCCCCTCCGCGGGATTTTCTGAAGGCGCTGGGCGGAGAAGGGCTTTGCTTGTTGCTGAATGATGCCGAGGTTCCGAGGAATGATTGGTCGAACCAATACGCCGCGTTGTTGCTTAATCGATCCATCGTGGCGCCACCGGAGGCGATTTCACGTCTGGCCACCCACCTCAACTCTCGCGATCTAACCGATTTGGCCAGACAAATTGATAAGAAAAGGGAGCGCGTTCGAACCAAGGGTCCAGTAAAGCCCAAAAGCAAACCAGTCTCTGGATCGTCTGAACAGGCAATTTTGCAGGTACGACGGGTCGTGCAAATCATGCAAATGTTTCTAGGTGATGGGCAGTTTTCGGACGCTTCAGGGATTTGTCGGTCCGTATTTCGTAGTCAGCAGGAGCGAACGTTTCTACGTGCGCTCTCTTTTCGTTTTCCCGGATTGTTGGCGCTACCGAACTACCCTTTGGATCAGATCGTAGCCTTGGATCGAGTGGACACCATCAATGCGAAAACCCTACGCTATGGTAGAAACTGCCGCCTCGATGCAGTCTTGGTAATCCCAGATGAAGGCGATCCGGTAGCGATTTTCGAACTGGACAGCCGATTTCATGATGTACCGGAAAATGCCGGCCGAGACGCGATGAAAAACAGCCTCATTGCCGCGACCGGCCTGCCATTTTTCAGATTGCGCGCCGAGTCACCGGACTCGATGACGGTAGATGAATGGTATGCCCTACTCTCTGACCAAGTCCTGCCTCATCTGGACCTAGGAGGCCGGGTTCGCTGTCGGAAAGCGGCGTATCGCCTGATCCCCTGCTGATCGGGATCATTTGACATTAGTCTACGGACGATGAGCAACGAATAGTGATCGCTAAACGGCAACTTGGAGTATGAGCTAATGGGTTTGCAGTCCAATAGGCGTTTAGAACACTAGCGACCAACGTCCCCTGAATCCTAGGAGTTTGCAGGCACCACTCAGTCCGAAATCGAGTAAACATTACTAAATTTCTGCTATTCGGCATTATGGTATCAACACCACGTTGAAAAATGAAATTTTACTCACCCACTCTGCAATATCTTGTTTGCCGTTATTTACAATTTTTCTTATTCAAATAAGCACTGCTACGCTCCCGATGAAATTTTTCTGCATCCTCTAATATCCGCTTTTGTCTTTCACGCACCGAGCGTGTCATGAATTGATCGATAGCCTTAAATATCATCGATACCGACCTAGAGTGTTTTTTATCTGTTACATCAGTTTCTGTCCAAGGTTGAGCCCCCCCATAGGAAATGGGGGATGAAAATCGAAAAAGCAAACCATGTTTTGTAGGTTCTATTACAACAGATGGCATTATTGGGCTGAAATTTTCAAGATCGTAAGAATCTGAATTTATTTGATCATCAGCCTGGTACAGGGCGTAGTCAACCCCCCAGATCCATTCTAATAAATATTCATCTAATATAGATGCTAGTAACTTAGGTAGCTCCGAGAAGGAAATCTCAGTTCTATTATTTGAGAAAAAACACATAGACGTTCCAAAAATCCCAGGGACAGAGGCGACCGTCGACCTGTCGTTTGATTGGTATCCAAGCCGAACTCTTATATCCGCAACAAGCCCCATGACGCCATAAATCAAGACCGGATTATCAGCATAATCATCTAACCCTACGTTAAGGCGAAATAGGTCAAGGGTGAGGAGCCGTGGGCACGGTTTCAAACCGCGCTCCTTTAATTCGATCGCTGGACTTCGCGTACCATCTGACCAGATACTAAAATCAGGGAAATCACTCCATTTGGCAAGCAATGCAAGGATTAATTTGTCACAATGGCGGTGTCTTTGTATTAACCGATAGTGAAGTCGCTGCAGAAACGTCCTCCAACGCGGCATTTCGCCTGCGACCTCGCATTCTATCCTCCGGGCTGTTCCAAGGGTATTTAACTGGCCACTGATATTTAGCAATTTAGCAGCCATGTCGTTGGTGCAATTAAAATGCACATTGCGTTCGTATAATTTTTCTTGGCGTAAAAAGCACTTGCCCCACTGCGGAATTTGTAAGCCAAAAAATTGCGCAAGATACCAAACCTCTTCACCCAAGGATTTATTGATAAAATGTGGCAAATTGTTCCCCAAATAATCCTCTTGGGCGTATCCAATGCTTACTGCGGTTAAAAGTTTAGTCATCTCATCGAATTTATGACGCAAATTGCCGTGATTGGGTTTGGCCCACATTTGAGGTGTTCGCTTCATCCAGCCAGACGAGTCAGAAGCCCAAAAGGAAAAAAGAGACTGAACTGGCCCTAGATCACCTGGTAGCTCGGCATAAATTTCATCACGAGAAACCGTGCCCCCCCTCCTCACCTGCACATTCTGCAAAAGGTGCCCGTGAATTAAACATCGATGAAGCCAAGGGAAATTATGAAAGGTAGCGTGATAACCTTGCGAAGAGCACACAGGGCAGATTCGAAGCCCGATGTTTATAGGCTCTCTGCCGTGGCTGAAGTTGAAGTTTGGAGAAACTATTTCAGACTTTACAAACCATTTTAATTCACGTGTTGATTGCGTCAGGACAGTTGCGATAGGCTCTCCTATTACACGGGAAAACTTAGATAATTTGAACCCGGGAACATCAACTGTTGATTCATATTTCGATAAGTCGCGCGCGGGAAGAAATTGGGTTATAAATTCGATGAAGTCAGAAGGTGAAACACGATTAAATAGGCAGTATTTAGCCCCGATCGATGTCATCGACTCATAGGCGCGAAGTGTTCCTGACCTCCAAGAAACACTATTGAAATTATGACCACCCAAGTCATATCTCCAACGACGATTTAAATTACAAAACTCTGAAACGAATTGTTTGAATAATACTTTCCTATTTTTACATACGATTATCGCCACGCCCTCACTGCGTCTTGATAACCGGATTTTGCAACAGCAATATCAATTTCACGGCGACCGCATACAATCGTCTTGAAATCTTTCTTTGATAGGTCGTTTAATAAACAAATTACCGTTGAAGCAAGATAATGCATCGGAACTTCGGCCGTTTTTGAACGCCCCGCCTCAGACCAAGCTGTCTGAAATGAACTCCATACGAGTCCGGATAACGCACTCAGTCTAAACCCTGATTTAAAATTTTCGGGCACATAATTTGAAACGAATTTTTGGTCAGTATCAGCAGGGTAGAGCGTATTGTCATACTGAATTAAGCATTCCGCAATTTGCTGATCATTTATTATTCCCACATAAGCCAGCTCGTGGATCATAAATCGTCCTACAATTTGCTCTTGCTCATCATCTAATAGCTCAGCTTTCTTTTTCTTTAATGTTTGCTGGCCAACAAAAATACAAAATAAACGATATCCAACTGCATCGAGTTCGTTTGATACATTCAATAACCACTGAAAATGCATCTGAGTTAGCCTCTGCGCCTCGTCTACGAAAAAGACGAATGTCCCGATCGACGACCGTCGAGCGCGAGCTATTATCCATTCGCTTAATCGATCTCGACGATCTGCGGCCGTGCCCTTCTTCGCATATTCCCGATGGCGGGCACATCTGAGGAGAAATTGGAAGAACTCTCTTTCAGTGGCAATCCGCTGGTCCCTAAGCGGAATTTCTATCCAAGGAATTCGTCCGATGAACATATTCATCTGACCAAGAACCCAACGTGTGGCTGATGTCTTGCCAAGTCTAGGACGACCATAAACGATCGCTCCCAGAGCTCCTGAAGATAGCCAACCATGCAATTCTCTCAAATACGTTTCTGCGGGCGGTGTCTTGATCAAAAACGCTCTACCTGCCAGGACTTGCAGCGAGAGTTTTCGTCTACTTGCCTCGTCAATGCTATATAGTTGATTATCCATTGGGCTACCTGTAGATCGCTCCAGCTTTGCTCAGGAAACTAGAAATTTGCTCGTCCTCCTCGGGACTGAGGACCACAACTGAGGTTTGGGCATCAAATCCAGCCCCGTTCTCAATGCTCAAGTCACCCGCCGGATTGCTATCGCCGTATAAACCATGTTGCTGTTCAAGGAACATGCGTGCAAATCGACGTGCTGCTCTAGCTGATTTTCTTGCCTCAGCCTCCACGTGTTCCAACATGGCTTTTGGCAGATCGGCAGCATTACGTACGAAGCTGTTATGAGTCATAGCCTTTCTTACCTCTTGCCGAGAAATGAGACCGTGTGCAGTGGTGCGCCACCTTTTTTCGACTTCTAAACTCCCCAGCGATGTACCATCAACCAACAGACAAATTTCTATTACTCGCAAATCTAGTGAGTTTGCCAAAACCAGTACCTCTTGCCCGACTAGATTCGATCGCTGGTAAAGTCCCTTTCCAAAATACCTTGCATTTCGCCAACGAAGCACCGTTTTGTCGTGGTCTATACCAATCCTTGAAATCTCGAATATGTCGTACTTGAGGCACGTCTCCCTAAGTTCTTCAGGGATATAACGGAAGACTGACGCCTCCCGAATTACAGCGCGTCTTAATACTTCTAGATGCGAAATATTAGTGCCGGGTGCTGTGCTCGCGTTATATCGTACGATTAGCAGATCGATAAAATCTAACACCGCCTCCAAAGTCAGATGGTAACGAGTTGAAGTACGCTTCTTTTTCTTATTGTGGCCTGACTTTGGGGGAATTGCGCCATCTAATGGACGGATTCCTGCCTCCTCAAGCAGATCGAACACACCTTCTATCCGTGGCCGAACGTTTGGGGCTGCAACTGGGCCAAAGACAGGTACAGCCGCTACAGTTCGTTCGCAGACCCCCAAAAATAGTTCGCTGAGATGGCTTTTTGCATTATCAAGCCATAACTCATCAAAGCAGACAAAGGCTAACTCTGAACATAATGCGTTAGGAAGACATTCCCCGGAACCGTAACTTAACGTTGAAATTGAAAGTTTTCGTGGTTTCCATGGGACGATAGCGCTATGGAGAGCTCTCGCAACATCGGATGCGCTGTAGTTGCTCCCAAATGCAACCGAATATCCAATCACAGCACCACTCACACATTCTAAGAGCGGGATAAGCCAAAGTCTGGATACAAGTATTCGAATTACCCCCTCACCACTGAGGCCTTTCGTTTCAATTACCCAATCCAAATCAACGAAATGCCCATCGCATTCAACTTGTTCAAAGCAACGCGACGGAGCAATCCGTAGCGACAAATCTGATGATCCCGATATAGCGTCTAGCCGTACTAGTTCAGCACGACGCGCTTCTTCAGATTTGACTGATTTCGCCCATCGCCGTAGTGCAGGCAATCCGGACGATTCACTATTGAATGGATAGCTCGGTGCTCGAATGTTTGCATTTTCACACTCCGATAAAAAATACTCATGGATTACTGCCCAACTCAAGCGTTCGCTGTGTCGTCTTGATCCGGGCCGCTTTCCATGCACGACCAAGTCAAACATGGTCTTATAAATTGCAGGAAAACGCCGAAATAGTGCTTGCAGGGATCCTGGTGCAGGAACATCACTTGTTAGAATTGTGGGTTTTATTAACCGAGCAATCTTGACATGGGTCCCGAACACTAGCGCTCGATATCCGAAAACGCCACCATCTGGATGTGGCTGGAGACAGCGCTTCACCAAGCGAAATATTTCGAATCTCGACAGCGATAATTCGGATAATGGAGTGCCTGACACATACTTGATGACGGCTTCCTGACGCTTCTCAAAAATCATTCGCGTATCTGGAGGCAAGGCTAAAGGATTAACTTTGACCCATGTATCAAGATCATCTGGCGTTAGGCCAAATCGCAATCGATTTCTAATCGAACTCATGAAATGCAGACAACTCGGTCGTTTGACTTAGGAAGTACTTGTGTAGATCCGAATGAATTTTTTCATCAAGAATTAACGTGGCAATAGCTGCAGATATACTCGTCGGTTCGAAATGCCCAAGCTCGCGGAATAGCGCATTCCAACACGTTACTCTCCTAGACTTTAGTGCAGAGATAATGGAGTCCAGTACTATTGGAGAAGGATTCCATCCCGGACGACACACCCAGCGAAGCAGTCTTTTGTAGTTATCAAGGAGGATTGGGTTCTGTCGTAATTCAGAAGATGTCCACCGTTTGTAGTTAAAGCCCTGGGCTTCGGCCCACAGAGCCCAAGGAAACTCCCGATTCAATTTTTCTGCAGCTTTACTTTGTGTTGCTGTTTCGCAATATTCACCACACTCATGCACCATCACGTCTCCCATCTGGTCGACCGAGATCGCATTCGGCGCAGCGACTACTGCCTGTCCTTGTCCGATTGAAAGAGGGACTTTCGTCGGACGTTCATTGAATGTCTTGACTTGTGGATCACTTTCCAAGTGCACCCATAAATCGTAGCCCTGCGGCGTGTACAGGTAGACCCTGCGGCTTAATTTTTTTGAATAAGGGGCAAAAAGATAAGCCTCCCAATTTTCACGTCTAAACGTGCTGGGAACTAACAATGCTGCAACAGTACGGGCGACATTGGGACTCATCTAGATAACTTAGATGCAACACCCGGAATTTTCAAACCTGTTGTAATTTTATTGTTCAAAAAAATTGAACAATAAAATTACAACACGAAAATAAATCACTTAAATTTCAACATCCTACGCTACTTGGTTTGTTAACAGGTTCAGGTGCGCGCGCGTCCGAGCTTCCGCACGCGGCGCTGTGACTCGGGCTGATCCATGCTAATAATCGCTTTCAGCGCCAATGCTGAAGCACTCGATGCTTCGGCCGCAACCATAATCGACTTTCATCATGCCCCAGACCCTGACCTTAATCACTGCCGCGACGACGCGGCCTTCGCTAGATCATCCGCGCCCGGAGCGAACGGCGTGAAGGTGCTCGCCTATCTGCTGCTGCTCGCCGTCCTGGCCGGCATAACGTGGACCTATCCCTTCCTGTTCGAGTTGCCGATTCTCGGGGCGATCGGCGGTGCTTACTGGCTGTTCTTCCGCAGCACCGGCACGGTACATGACGATCGCGCCGATTGAACCCGCGAAGATGATGAAAAACCTTGTCAGCTGCGAACCTCGGCCGCTTACTGTTGTCAGTGGGTTCTGGCAGGATGGCAACAGCACGCCCGCTGCTTTCCGGAACCGTGCCGCCACATTGGTTTCACGACAACAAACTACGATAACGCCGTGATCTCGGACAACAGAACTGCCTACCTGCTGAACCCGGCGCGAATCCGCCGTCACCTCGTCTGGCTGCCGTTCCTGCTGGGCATCCTGCTGCTGGCTGGCGTGTTGCTGGCTGACGAAATCAGGAACTCGCGGCTGCAGGCCATTCATCTCGCCCGTTTTGCTGCCGAACTCAATTACCGCGTGCTCGACGGTGCCAGCGAGGCCATTCGTTTCCCGACGCACGGCCCGTTCGACCAGCGCCTGGGCTACAGCGAACTGCCACGCATCAGCGAACGCCTGGCTGCCCACGGCTACCGCCTGACCCGCCAGGCGCGGCACCCGGAAACGCTGATGGACTACACCGCTCGCGGCTATTTCCCGCCGTACCGGGAAAAGACCTCGGCCGGTCTGACGGTCACCGACTGCCGGGACGAGACCCTGTACCTGTTCCGCTACCCCTATCGCGGCTACGCCGACTTCCCTGCCGTGCCGCCGCGCGTGGCGCAGGCCCTGATGTTCATCGAGAACCGCGAGCTGCTCGACGAAACGCGGCCGACGCGCAATCCGGCCGTCGACTGGGTGCGCTTCGGGCGCGCCATCCTGGGCCGCATCGGCCGGGTGGTCAGCGCCGATTTCGAGGCGCCGGGCGGCAGCACGCTGGCGACGCAGATCGAGAAATTCCGCCATTCGCCGGATGGCGTCACCGCCGATGCCGAGGAAAAACTGCGGCAGATGGCCTCGGCCAGCGTCCGCGCCTACCGCGATGGCGAGCAGACGCTGCCGGCACGCCGGCAAATCCTGGTCGATTACCTGAACACCGTGCCGCTTTCGGCGGCGCCCCGGCACGGCGAGGTCAATGGCCTGGGCGACGGTCTGTGGGTGTGGTTCGCCGCCGATTTCGCCGCGGTCAACGAACTGCTCGCCGCCGCCGATGCCAGCGGTACGCGCCTGGCCGAACAGGGGCGCGCCCTGCATCAGGTCGTAGCGCTGATGATTGCCCACCGGCGGCCCTCCTACTATCTCTGGCCGAGCGGGCGTGACGATCTCGCCCGCCTCGCCGCGGGCTATCTCCGCCTGCTCGCCGACGACGGCGTGATCAGTGCGGCGCTGCGCGATGCGGCGCTGGCCGAGCCGCTGACTTTTCGCGACATGGCCAACAACCCTCCCCTGCTGCCGGCCGATGCCGGCAAGGGTGCGGTCGCCATCCGCAACCGCCTGGCCGGCCTGCTCGATACCTCGTTGTATCAGCTCGATCGCTATGATCTCGAGGTCTCGGCGACCCTCGATGGCGACCTGCAGCGCCGGGTCAGCAACTTCCTCGGCCAGCTCGACGACCCGAGCTTCGCCCGCGACCAGGGCCTTTTCGGCGACCGCATGCTGTCCCCGGCGACGCTCGGCGCGGTGCGCTACAGCTTCAATCTGGTCGAGCAGACGCCAGCCGGCAACCGCGTTCGGGTGCAGACCGACACCACCGACCAGCCGCTCGACATCAACGAAGGCAGCAAGCTCGAACTCGGTTCGACGGCCAAGCTGCGCGTCCTGGCCACCTATCTGGAAATCATCGCCGAACTGCACGAACGCTACGCCGAAGAAACGCCGGAAGCACTGCGCAAGCTGCAGGTCGAACAGCGCGACCAGCTGACCCGCTGGGCTGTCGGTTACCTGGCCGGAGCCAAGGACAGAACCCTGCCAGCGATGCTGCAGGCGGCGCTCGAGCGCAGTTATTCGGCGAGTCCGGGCGAAACCTTCTTCACCGGCGGCGGCGTCCATACCTTCAGCAACTTCCGCCGCGAGGACGATGCCCGCGTGACCACCGTGCGCCAGGCGCTGCAGGCCTCGATCAACCTGGTTTTTGTTCGCCTGATGCGCGATGTCGTCCGCTACACCATGTACCAGGTGCCGGGCAGTTCCGCCCAGCTGGTCGAGCGCCAGGACGATCCGCGCCGCCAGGAATACCTGGCGCGCTTTGCCGACCGCGAGGGGCAGGTGTTCCTGCGCCGCTTCTGGAACAAGTATCAGGGCAAGACGACCAGCGAGATCCGCGACGACTTCCTGCACGGCCTGCGTCCGGGCGCCACCCGGCTGGCGGCGGTCTTCCGCTACCTGTCGCCGCAGGCGCCGGTCGAGGAACTCGGCGCCTTCCTCGAACAACGCCTGGAAGGCAGCCGGCAGAGCGCCGCGCAACTGGCCCACCTCTATCAGCGCAATGGACCGGATGCCTTCGATCTGCCGGATCGCGGCTACGTCGCCCGTGTGCATCCGCTGGAACTGTGGCTGGTCGCCTACCTGACCCGACATCCGCAGGCCACCTGGAGCGAGGTCGTCAAGGCCAGCGCCGCCGAGCGGCAGGCCGTCTACCGCTGGCTATTCAACAGCCGCTTTAAGGGCGCCCAGGATTCGCGCATCTTCACCATGCTCGAAGTCGAGGCCTTCCTCGACATCCATCGCCGCTGGGCCCGCCTCGGCTACCCCTTCGGCCACCTGGTGCCGTCGCTGGCCACCGCCCTCGGCAGCTCCGGCGACCGGCCGGCAGCCCTGGCCGAGCTGATGGGCGTCATCGAGAATAACGGCGTGCGCCTGCCGACGCGGCGCATCGAGTCGTTGGCCTTCGCCACGCGGACCCCGTACGAAACGCGCTTCGCCCAGGCGCCGGTCGAAGGCGAGCGCGTAATGCAACCGGAAGTCGCCGCCGCGCTGCGCGACGCCCTGTCGGAAGTCGTCGAAGGCGGCACCGCCCGGCGTCTTTCCGGCGCCTTCAAACTCAACGACGGCACGACGCTGGCGGTCGGCGGCAAGACCGGCACCGGCGACAACCGCATCGTCATCGGCCGCGGCCATGCCCGCGGCGTGGCGCTCAACCGTACCGCCACCTTCGTCTTCTATCTCGGGCCACGGCACTTCGGCACGCTGACAGCCTACGTCATCGGCCCCGATGCGGACCGCTACCGCTTCACCTCGAGCCTGCCGGTGCAGATCCTGAAATCGATGGGGCCGCTGCTGTTGCCGGCGCTGGAGCCGGATACCCCGGCCCGCTGCCCCGGCTAGCCGCGTTCGCCGGCGCCGAGCGAGGCGCGCAGCAGGGCGATGAAGGCACTGGTCCGCGCCGGCATCAGGTGGCGGCCCGGCGTCACGCACCACAAGGTGACGGTCGGCAGGCTCCACTCCGGCAGCACGCGGACCAACAGCCCTTGTGCCACCGGCTTACCGGCAAAACCATCGGTCAGGCCGACGATGCCCATGCCGTGCGTCGCCAGGTCGCGCTGCAGAGCCAGGGAGTTGGCCGCCAGCGGACCGTTCGGCAGGCCTTCCCAAATTTCCTTGCCGCGGCTCAGGCGCCATGGCAGCGGTTCGCCGTTGCCGGCGACCATGCGCAGGCCGATATGCCCGAGCAAGTCCTCGGGGCGGTCCGGCATGCCGTAGCGCTGCAGGTAGGCCGGGCTGGCGTAGAGGCCGTTCGGCATGTCGTACAGCTTGCGTGCCACCAGCGTCGCATCGTCAGGCAGACGGGCGGCGGCGCGCACCGCCAGGTCGAAGCGCTCGGCCAGCAGGTCCACGCGGCGCGGCGACAGATCGAGTTCGAGGCGCACTTCCGGGTAGCTGGCGGCGTACTGCAGCAGCAGCGGCGTCAGATCCAGTTCGGCGAAATCGGGCGGCAGCGCCACCCGCAGCACGCCGCGCGGCAGATCCTGGCGGAACTGCGCCAGCGCCGTCGCCGCCTCGGTCTCCTCGAGCAGCCGGCGGCCGTGCTCGAGAATCCGCTCACCGAACTCGGTAATGCTTAAACGGCGCGTGCTGCGCGTCAGCAGGCGCTCGCCCAGGCGGTTCTCCAGCGCCGTGATGCGCCGCGACAGGGTCGATTTCGGCAGGCCGGTGCGTTCCGCCGCCTTGGAAAAACTGCCCTCGTCCATGACGTGGGCGAAGAGGATCAGGTCGTTGGCATCGAGGCTCATGGGCTGGCTTACTATTCCAATAATGGAACAATAATACCCATTTCAGCGGCTTCTGGTGCGGTCATTGCGACAATAGAATGGCCTCCATGGTAACGGCAATCGCCGGCCTCGCAACCCAACCCCAGGAGAACCCATCATGAAGATTCTGCAAATCAACGCCAGCGCCCGTTCCGCCGGCGCCAACTCGACCCGTCTGGCCGATGCGATCACCGCCCGCCTGCTGGCGCAGAACCCGCAAGCCACGGTCGAGCTGCGCGATCTGGCCGCCAAGCCGCATCCGGTGCTCGACGAACCGGCACTCGGCGCCCTGTTCACCCCGGCCGAGCAGCGCACGCCGGAGCAGGCGGCGCGCGTCGCCCTCGACGATGCGCTGATCGCCCAGGTCCAGTCGGTCGATGCCATCGTCCTCGGCGTGCCGATGTACAACTTCGGCGTGCCGGTGCAGCTGAAGACCTGGATCGACGCCATCGCCCGCGCCGGCGTCACCTTCCGCTACACCGCCAACGGTCCGGAAGGCCTGCTGACGGGCAAGAAGGTCTATGTCGCGCTGGCCCGTGGCGGGCTCTACCGCAACACCCCGGCCGATTCGCAGACGCCCTACCTGAAGAACGTGCTGGGCTTCCTCGGCCTGACCGACGTCGAATTCATCTTCGCCGAAGGTCTGGCCATGGGCGCCGAATCGGCGGCCAGCGCCTTCGCCGAGGCCGAGGCACGTCTCGACGAAATCTTTGCCTAAACATCAGACACGCCGGGCGGCTGCCGCCCGGCGACCAGGAGAACCGTCATGAGCCTTCAATCCTCCCCGCTGCGCACTGTCGAACGTCTCGTCCAGGGCACCGCCACCTCGGACGGCGCCGGCGTCCGCCTGACCCGCGTGCTGACCCAGAACCTGCAGCGCCGGCTCGACCCCTTCCTGATGCTCGACGCCTTCCGCAACGAGAATCCGGACGACTATATCGGCGGCTTCCCCGACCATCCGCACCGCGGCTTCGAGACCGTCTCCTACATGATCGCCGGCCGCATGCGCCACCACGACAGTGCCGGCAACGCTGGCCTGCTCGGGCCGGGCGGCGTGCAGTGGATGACCGCCGGCAGCGGCCTGATCCATTCCGAACTGCCGGAGCAGGAAGAAGGGCTGATGGAAGGCTTCCAGCTGTGGCTCAACCTGCCGGCGCGCGACAAGATGATCGCCCCGAACTACCGCGACATCCCCAGCGAATCGATTCCCGAATTCACCACCGCCGAGGGCGTGCGCGTGCGCGTCATCGCCGGCGAGAGTCGGGGCATTGCCGGCGCTGTCCAACGGCCGCACACCGAACCGCTCTACCTCGACCTGCATCTGCCGGCCGGCAGCCATTTCGTCCAGGCGATCCCGCCCGGCCACAATGCCTTCGCCTACACCTACCGCGGCGCGGTGGACATCGCCGGTAGCGAGGTCGTCGACCGGCAGATGGCCATCCTCGCCAACGACGGTGGCGAAGCGGTGCACATCGCGGCGGCCGAGGCCTCGCGCGTCCTGCTCATCGCCGGCCGGCCGCTCGGCGAGCCGATCGCCCAGTACGGTCCCTTCGTCATGAACACCGGCGAGCAGATCCAGCAGACCCTGCGCGACTACCAGGCCGGGCTGTTCGAGGCCGCCGTCGTCCAGGCCCGGTGAACCAACTCGCCGCCACGGGGTCGTAAGCGGGCAGCCCCTCGCCGCTGCGACCCCGACAGGACATGCCGATGGACCTTGCCCAGATCACCGATTCCCTGCAACGCGATGCGGTCTGGGTCGTCTTTCTCAACGTCCTGGCGCAGCAGGCCGGCCTGCCGGTGCCGGCCGTGCCGACGCTGCTGCTTGCCGGCAGCCTGGCGCTCTCTTCCACCCAGCTCGGCCAGATGCTGGCCGCCGCCATCGTCGCCTCGGTGATCGCCGACTGGCTCTGGTACCGGGCCGGGCGCGTCTACGGCTACCGGGTGCTGGCCGGCCTGTGCAAGCTGTCGATCAATCCCGGTTCCTGCGTCAGCCAGACCGAAAGCCGTTTTATCCGCTGGGGCCTCGGCTCGCTGGTCGTCGCCAAGTTCGTCCCCGGCTTCTCCACCGTCGCCCCGCCGATCGCCGGCGCCCTGCGCATGCGGCTGCCCGGTTTCGTCCTCGCCGCGGCCACCGGCGCCGGGCTGTGGGCCGGCCTCGCCCTCGGTGCCGGCTGGCTGTTGCGCAGCGAAGTACATCAGGCGATCGGCGTGCTCGACCGCCATGCCGGCAGCGCCCTGCTCGCCGTGGCTATCGTGCTCGCCGTCTGGCTGAGCTGGAAGCTGTGGCAGAAATACCGCTTCCGCCAGCTGGCGGCGCTGCCGCACATCACGCCGGCAGAGCTGCTGGCGGCGATGGAAACGCCGCACCCGCCGCTCGTCCTCGACCTGCGCGGCCAGGCCATGGTCGCCGAAACCGGCCCCCTGCCCGGCGCCACCCGCGCCGAGCTAGACACGCTGCTCGATGCCGTCGGCCACTGGCCCAGGCACCAGCCGATCGTCACCCTGTGCAATTGCCCGGAAGACGCCAGCGCCATCCAGGCGGCGCACCGCCTGCTCAAGGCCGGCTACCTGTCGGCCCGGCCGCTGCGCGGC
>PHCU01000097.1 GCA_002842345.1 Betaproteobacteria bacterium HGW-Betaproteobacteria-12
GCTCATCATTGGCAATTATGGATTTGCTTCATTAACGTCGATCGCCTGACGAGTTGCCTGCGCACCTTTGCCCGCCCTGTCGAAGCCAGTACACCCCCATCCAAAAACACTCAGCGGAATGTCCTTGGGTGGAGGTGAGGGGAATCGAACCCCTGTCCAGAACGCCTCCAGATTGCCGGAATTACAACCATGCTTTGAATTATGGGGGCGGGTGGGGCGATTTACAAGGGTCGGGCCGGCGCCTTTTTCAGCCCAGTTCGCGCTCGGCGCTGAGCAGGCGTTCGCAGTAACGGGCGATCAGGTCGACTTCCAGATTGACCCTGGCCCCCGGCTGCAGCAGATGCAGGGTGGTGTTTTCCAGGGTGTGCGGAATCAGGTTGATGGTGAATACCTGGCCGCTGACGTCGTTGGTCGTCAGGCTGGTGCCGTTGATTGCGACCGAACCCTTGCGCGCGATGAACTTGGCGATCTCCTTGGGGGCCAGGATTTCCAGCATCCGGTTGTCGCCGACCGGGTCGAAGCGCAGTACTTCGCCGACACCGTCGACATGGCCGGACACCAGATGGCCGCCGATGACGTCGGCCAGGCGCAGGGCCTTCTCCAGATTCACCGGGCCGGGGGCATCGAGGCCGACAGTGCAGGACAGGGTTTCCGGCGACACATCCACCATGAACTGGTTGCCTTCCTTGCCGACGACGGTCAGGCAAACGCCGCTGTGGGCAATCGAGTCGCCGATGGCGACATCGTCGAGGCCGAGCTTGCCGGCATCCACATGCAGGCGGAAACCGGCCTCGCGGGTGGTGAGGTGGGTGATGCGGCCGACCGCCGCGATGATTCCTGAAAACATGGCAGAACCCGTTGTGCGAGGGGAAAGGCCAGACTTTATCACGCCTGGTTGACCAGGCGGCTTGCAGGAAATTGCCGTTGCTACTAGGGTCTTACCCTTTGTGCAATTGATTGAACCAAGGGAGACAAAATGAAGAAGACATTGCTCGCCACGCTGCTCGCCGGCCTCGCCGCCGGCGCATTCGCCGACATTAACGTCGGGGTCACGCTGTCGGCCACCGGCCCGGCCGCCTCGCTCGGCATCCCGGAAAAGAACACCATCGACCTGCTGCCGAAGAACATCGCCGGCCAGAAGGTGAACTACATCGTCCTCGACGACGCCTCGGACACGACGACGGCGGTCAAGAACGCCCGCAAGCTGATCAGCGAGCACAAGGTGGACCTGATCATCGGCTCGTCGACGACGCCGAATTCGCTGGCCATGATCGACGTCGCCGCCGAGGGCGAGACGCCGATGATCGCGCTCGCCGCCTCGGCACGCATCGTCGAGCCGATGGACGAGAAGCGCAAGTGGGTGTTCAAGACGCCGCAGAACGACACCCAGATGGCCACCGCCATCCTCGAACACATGACCAGCAACAACATCAAGACCGCTGCCTATATCGGCTTCTCCGACGCCTACGGCGAAGGCTGGTGGAACGAGTTTTCGAAGCTGGCCGAGGCGCGCAAGATCAAGCTGGTGGCCAGCGAACGCTTCAACCGCACCGACACGACGGTGACCGGGCAGATTCTCAAGCTGCTGTCGGCCAAGCCCGATGCCGTGCTGATCGGCGGTGCCGGCACGCCGGCCGCACTGCCGCAGCGTTCGCTGAAGGAGAAAGGCTTCAAGGGCCTGATCTACCAGACGCACGGTGCCGCCAACAACGATTTCCTCCGCGTCTGCGGCAAGGACTGCGAGGGCACGGTGCTGCCGACTGGGCCGGTGCTGGTCGCCGCCCAACTGCCGGCCGACAATCCGGTCAAGAAACCGGCGCTGGAGTATGTGACGAAGTACGAGGCGGTGCACGGCAAGGGCAGCGTCAATGCCTTCGGTGCCTATGCCTGGGATGCCGGCGGCCTGCTCGCCAGTGCCGTACCGGCGGCGTTGAAAAAGGCCCAGCCGGGCACGCGCGAGTTCCGCGCGGCCTTGCGCACGGCGCTCGAAACCACCCGCGAACTGGCCGGCGCCCATGGCGTCGTCAACACCAGTCCGAACGACCACCTCGGCCTCGACCAGCGCTCGCGCGTCGTCGTTGTGGTCAAGGGCGGTGCCTGGCAACTGGTTCGCTGAACCAAGCACCACACACGCGGCAACCGGCGGACTGCCGGGATGCCGCGTGCTAGACTTTCGCCTTTTCCCGCCGCCACGTCCGGTGATGAGACCATGCTGAAAAAACTGACCGTCGCCGTTCTCGCCGCCCTCTCCGCCTCTGCCATCGCCGACATCAATGTCGGCGTCTCCGTCTCGGCCACCGGCCCGGCGGCCTCGCTGGGCATTCCGGAAAAGAACACCTTCGCCCTGCTGCCGACCAGCATCGGCGGCCAGAAGGTCAATTACATCGTCCTCGACGACGCCACCGACCCGACGGCGGCGACCAAGAACATCAAGAAGCTGATCAGCGAGAACAAGGTCGACGTCGTCGTCGGCTCGACCACGACGCCCAACTCCCTGGCGATGATGGACGTGGCGGTCGACAACGAGACGCCGCTGATCTCGATGGCCGGCTCGGCGATCGTCGTCGAACCGATGGACGGCAAGCGCAAGTGGGTATTCAAGACAGCGCAGAACGACGCCCACATGGCCACCGCACTGGTCCAGCACATGACCGACAAGAAGGTGCAGACGGTCGCCTTCATCGGCTTTGCCGACGCCTACGGCGAGGGCTGGTTCAAGGAATTCGCCAAGATCGCCGAAGCGCGCAAGCTGAAGATCGTCGCCAGCGAACGCTTCCAGCGCAACGACACGTCGGTGACCGGCCAGGCCCTCAAGGTGATGGCCGCCAAGCCGGATGCCGTGCTGATCGGCGGCGCCGGCACGCCGGCGGCGCTGCCGCAGAAGACGCTGAAGGACAAGGGCTACAAGGGCCTGATCTACCAGACCCACGGCGTTGCCAATAACGACTTCCTGCGCGTCGGCGGCAAGGATGTCGAAGGCGCCTTCCTGCCGGTCGGCCCAATGGTCGTCGCCGCCCAGCTGCCGGCCGACAATCCGGTCAAGAGGTCGGCGCAGGAGTACGTGACCAAGTACGAGGCGGCGCACGGCAAGGGCAGCGTCAGCTCCTTCGGCGGCCATGCCTGGGATGCCGGCCTGCTGCTGCAGAACGCCATTCCGGTTGCGCTGAAGAAAGCCAAGCCGGGCAGCGTCGAGTTCCGCCGGGCGCTGCGTGACGCGCTGGAAGCCACCAAGGAGCTGGCCGGCGCGCACGGTATCTTCAACCTGACGGCGAACGACCACCAGGGCTTCGACCAGCGCGCCCGCGTCATGGTGACCATCGAAAACAACACCTGGAAACTCGTCAAATAGCTTGGCTCGCGCCCGGCGCGCTTGTGTTCCTCCCCTAGCATCCGGTTCCCGATGGACCTTCAAATCCTCCTTCTTCTCGGCCAGGACGGCATCACCAACGGGGCCATCTACGCCCTGCTGGCGCTGGCCCTGGTGCTGGTGTTTACCGTCACCCGCGTCATCTTCATTCCGCAGGGCGAATTCGTCGCCTTCGGCGCCCTGACCCTGGCTTCGCTGCAGGCCGGCCAGGTACCCGGCACCATCTGGCTGCTGCTCGGCCTCGGCACGACGGTCGCCGTACTCGACGGCATCCGGCTGATCGGCGAAGGGCGCTACGCCAAGCTGCCGCCACTGCTGATCTTCAATATTGGTGGGCCGCTGCTGGCTGCCGCCGGCCTGTTCGCCATCTCGCCGGCGCAGCTGCCGCTGGCGGTGCAGGTGCTGATCGCCATGCTGCTGGTGGTGCCGATGGGCCCGATGATCTATCGCATCGCCTTCCAGCCGCTGGCCAGCGCCTCGGTACTGGTGCTGCTGATCGTCTCGGTCGCCGTGCATCTGGCGCTGGTCGGCCTCGGCCTGCTCTTCTTCGGCGCCGAAGGCTCGCGCACGCCGGCGTTCACCGAGCTGTCCTTCGAACTGGCCGGGGCGCCGCTGCAGGGCCAGACCATCCTGGTCGTCGTCGCCTCGGCGCTGCTGATCATCGGCCTCTACTTCTTCTTCGAACGCACGCTCTACGGCAAGGCCCTGCGCGCCACCGCGATGAATCGCACTGGCGCCCGGCTGATGGGCATTCCACCGGTCCTCGCCGGCAAGCTGTGCTTCACGCTGGCGGCGGCGATCGGCGCCTTCTCCGGCATCCTGATCGCGCCGATCACGACGATCTATTACGAATCCGGCTTCCTGATCGGGCTCAAGGGCTTCGTCGGCGCCATCATCGGCGGCCTCGCCTCCTATCCGCTGGCCGCCCTAGGCGCCGTGCTGGTCGGCCTGCTGGAAGCCTATTCCTCGTTCTACGCCAGCGCCTTCAAGGAAGTGATCGTGTTCACGCTGATCATCCCGGTGCTGATCTGGCGCTCGATGACCGCCAGGCATATCGAGGAGGAGGAGGAATGATCCGCCGCCTGCCTCTGCTTCTTCTCATTGCAGCACTCGCCACCGGCCCGCTGCTGCTGCCGGAATTCACCGTCACCCTGCTCAACTACATCGGCCTCTACGCCATCGTCACCGTCGGCCTGGTGCTGCTGACCGGCGTCGGCGGCCTGACCTCGTTCGGCCAGGCGGCCTTCGTCGGCCTCGGCGCCTACACCACGGCCTGGCTGACCACGGTGCATGGCGTCTCGCCGTGGTTGACGCTGCTGATCGGCCTGGCCATCACCGCCGGCGTCGCCCTGACCCTCGGCGCCATCACGCTGCGTATGGGCGGCCATTACCTGCCGCTCGGCACCATCGCCTGGGGCATCAGCCTGTATTTCCTCTTCGGCAATCTCGATTTCCTCGGCGGCCACACCGGCATCACCGGTATCCCGGCGGTGTCGCTGTTCGGCTGGGAATTGAAGAGCGGGCGCGAGTTCTACTACCTGATCTGGCTGGTCGTGCTGCTCGCCATCCTCGCCGTCAGCAACCTGCTCGACTCGCGCGTCGGCCGCGCCATCCGGGCGCTCAAGGGCGGCAGCGTGATGGCCGAGGCGATGGGCGTGAACACGCCGCAAACGAAGATCGTCATCTTCCTGATCGCGGCGCTGTTGGCCAGCATCTCCGGCTGGCTGTACGCGCACCTGCAGCGCTTCGTCAATCCGACGCCGTTCGCCCTGACCCAGGGCATCGAATACCTGTTCATGGCCGTCGTCGGCGGCATCGGCCACGTCTGGGGCGCCGTACTCGGCGCCGGCGTGATCACCATCCTCAAGCAGTGGCTGCAGGACCTGCTGCCACAACTGCTCGGCCAGAGCGGCAATTTCGAGATCATCGTCTTCGGCATCGCCATGGTGCTGGTGCTGCAGAAGGCGCGCCACGGCCTGTGGCCGGTGCTGGTGAAGCTGCTGCCGGAACGCAGCGAAGAACGCCGGGTGCCGGCCGCGGCGGCGCTGGCGAAGCGCCCGGCCAATGCCAGCGGCAGCCTGCTGCTGCAGGCCGACAACGTGACCAAGCGCTTCGGCGGCCTGGTCGCCAACGACTGCCTGTCGCTGACGGTGCAGGCCGGCGAGGTGATGGCGCTGATCGGGCCGAACGGTGCCGGCAAGAGCACCATGTTCAACTGCCTCTCGGCAGTCAGCCCGGCCAGCGACGGCACCATCGCCTTCCTCGGTGAAGCCACCGGCGAGCTGGCAGCGCGCGACATCGCCCGCCGCGGCATGAGCCGCACCTTCCAGCACGTGCGCCTGCTCGGCCAGATGTCGGTACTCGAGAACGTCGCCATCGGCGCCCACCTGCGCGGCAGCAAGGGCGTGCTGGCCGCGGCGCTGCGCCTCGACCGCGCCGAGGAGGCCCGGCTGCTCGCCGAAGCGGCCCGGCAGATCGAGCGCGTCGGCCTCCAGGAGCACATGTTCGAGCCGGCCGGCAGCCTGGCCCTGGGCCAGCAGCGCATCGTCGAGATCGCCCGGGCGCTGGCCTCCGATCCCTGCCTGCTGCTCCTCGACGAACCGGCGGCCGGCCTGCGCTACAAGGAAAAGCAGGCGCTGGCCGAATTGCTGGCCAAGCTGCGCGCCGAGGGCATGGGCATCCTGCTGGTCGAACACGACATGGATTTCGTCATGGGCCTGGCTGATCGCGTCGTGGTCATGGAATTCGGCCGAAAAATCGCCGAAGGCCTGCCCGAGGAAGTCCAGCGCGACCCCCAGGTACTCGAAGCCTATCTCGGCGGGGTGGAATGATCATGAGCAAGCACACCCATCTGCACGACCACGAAGTGATCCTCGAAGTAAAGGATCTGCACGTCGCCTACGGCAAGGTCGAAGCGCTGCACGGCGTCGGCCTGACCATCCGCCGCGGCGAGATCGTCACCGTCATCGGCCCCAACGGCGCCGGCAAGACAACGCTGCTCGGCGCCCTGATGGGCCTCCTGCCGGCGGCCAGCGGCAGCATCGCCTACATGGGCCATCCGCGCCGGCGCGACGACGAGGTCGAGGCCCTGGTCCGCCACGGCATGACGCTGGTCCCGGAGAAGCGCGAGCTGTTCGCCGAGATGAGCGTCGAGGACAACCTGCTGCTCGGCGCCTTCGACCGCTACCGCAGCGGCCACCGCGACCAGATGGACACCATGGACGAGGTCTTCGAGCTGTTCCCGCGCCTGGAAGAACGCCGCGACCAGCTGGCCGGCACGCTGTCCGGCGGCGAGCGGCAGATGCTGGCGATGGGCCGGGCGCTGATGGCCAAGCCGAAACTGCTGATGCTCGACGAGCCCAGCCTCGGCCTGGCGCCGCTGATCATCAAGGAAATCTTCAAGATCATCGCGGCGTTGAAGGAAACCGGCGTCGCCATCCTGCTGATCGAGCAGAACGCCCGCGCCGCGCTGCAGATCTCCGATTACGCCTACGTGCTGGAAACCGGCGAGGTGTCGCTGGCCGGCCCGAGTGCGGAACTCGCCGCCGACCCGCGCGTGATCGAGTCCTACCTCGGACTCGGGCACAAGCACTGAGCAGATCGAGCGCCGGGCGACGGGAGCGGCGTAAAAGGCTGGCGGTTTGCCGGCGCAACCTGTCGGCGTCGAGGTAGCCAGCAGGACGTACTACGGCGAGCCGCCGCAAGGCGCTCCCCGGAGCTTCCTTGGCGTGCGGCGATCACCGCCGCTCAGCGGCCGCCGCCGCGCTCGCCTCTTTCGCCCCGGTCGCCACCCCGGTCGCCGCGCTGCTCGCGCCCGGCGGGCGGTGCCGCTGCTTCCGGCAGGCGCATGGCCGGTGCCGCTGGCCGGACCTCCTCGCTCCGGCGCGCCGGCGCCCGGTCGACAAATGCAGGCTGAGCCCGTGGCGCCTCGCGCGTTTCCCGGGGCTGGTTAGGCACCGGAAGCATCAGCGCCGGCGGCCCACTGCGCGCAGCGGGAGCTGCTTCCGGCTGGCGCCCGACCGGCGCCGGGACTTCCCGGGAGAATGAGCGCTCCTGGCGCGTCGCATCGCGCTCACCTCGCCGATTTTCCGGCCGCTCGCGTCGATTGTCTGCCTCGGGCCTTTCGCCCGCACGCTCCAGGCTTGGCGGCTGGCGCACCGTTGGCGGCACCGACTGCAGGGCCGGCGGGCGCTGCACGGTTTCCGCCGGGACCGCCAGCGGCTGGCCGAAGCCTGGGGGCGCCGCGTTGCGGAAATCGTCACGCTCGCCGCGCCGCGACTCCGACCGCTCGCGCCGATTGTCCGCCTCGGGCCTTTCGCCCACACGCTCCTGGCTTGGCGGCTGACGCACTGCTGGCGGCACCGACTGCAGGGCTGGCGGGCGCTGCACGGTTTCCGCCGGGACCACCGGCGGCTGGCCGAAGCCAGAGGGCGCCGTGTTGCGGGAATCATCGCGCTCGCCGCGCCGCGACTCCGACCGCTCACGTCGGCCATCCGCCCCGGACGGTGGCAAGGCGCGCTCCACGGCGGGCGGCTCTCGCAATTCCCGCCGACTCGGCGGCGCTGCCTGCGGCAACACGGTCGCTGGCGCCGCCGACGGCGCTTCCGCACCGAAGCGCCGCGGCGCCCGATCATCCAGCCGATTGCCGGCAGGTATTTCAGCCGCCCGTCGCTCATTGCGGCCAGACCATTCCCTGCCGTCCGCCGGGCGCGGTCGCCGCGCCTCGGGCGCCGGCGCCAGCCATTCACGACTGCTCGCCGCGCCGACAACCGGTGCCCGACCGAGATCCTGACGGTCGACGCGACGGAATTCGCGACCGGTAATCGCCCGGCCCTGACGCAACTGACTGGCCGGCATCACGGTCACCGCCTGCGGGCTGGAGCGGTGGGCAAAACGCGCGTCGCCCCTGGAACGGGCCGCCCGATCGATAATCGTGACGTTGTGCACATGGGTCACATTGACCCTGCGGATATAGGTCGGGCTATGCCGGTAGCTCGGCACATAAACCTCGCGCGGGGCCAGCGGGAACCAGCCGACGGCCGGTGCCAAACCAAAACTGAAGCTGACGCTCCAGCCCGGATCGCCGATCCAGGCGACCAGGGCCGGCGCATAGACCGGCCGCACCGTCCGCTGACCGGGCACCCAGGCCCAGCGCCCGTGCACCTGCACCCAGCGGCCGTAGTGGAAGGGCGCAAAGCCCCACGGCGCGGCATCGATCCAGGTCCAGCCCCAGGGGGCCACCCAGGCCCAGCGGCCGAAGCGGTAGGGGGCCCAGTCGTCGGCAACGGCCCGCGGGTACCAGACGCTGCCGTATTCGTCGTGCGCATTCCAGTCGCCGTAGCCATCGAGATCCTGGTAGCCGGTCATGTAGGGCGAGACATGGCGACGGGCCAGCGGCGCCTGCGTGGCGTTCTCGCGCTCGGCCACCCAGCGGTCGAAGCCATCCGGCCGATCGCTGGCGCCGATGCGCAGGCCGCCATCGGCGAACAGTGTGGCCTTGCTGCCGGCGGCCAGTTGCGCCCGGCCGCCGGTATGTTCGATGCTGGCCAAGCCGGCCAGCGTCGTCACTTCGCTGCGCTCAGGCCCGACGTCGAGGCGATAGCGCCCGGCGGCAGCGAAGCGGATGGTGCCGTCCGGCAGCCGCAATTGCAGATCGCCGGCCTGTTCGGCCTCCATGATGCTGATCGCCAGACTGCCGCCGCTAAGCTCAAGCACCACCAGTTGATCGTCGATGGTGGTGAATTCGACCTGGCTGTCGCGTCCCAGGCGAAAAGCGGTGGAATCGACCCAGACTTCGGCCCGGCCGCTGGCGCCGGTTTCCAGAATGGCACCGCTGCTGATCGGCCAGTTGGGCGTCGCCGGACCGGCCGGATCGTCGCGGGTCAGGCGAAATTCGACGGGTTCTTCGATATGGGCCAGGCGGCCGACGCGGGCCGGCGGGTCGGCCAGTGCCGGGGCGGACAGGAGAAGGGGCAGGGCGGCGAGCAAACCGCCAACGAGGCGCAGGAAATTGGACATCATCGACTCCGGAAGCAAAGGTCCGACCGCACAGCGAAGCCATGGGCCGATAACTCATTAACGCACCAGCCACCCGGCCGATCTACCGGCAGACCGTGGCAAGTCGTTTCAGGATGTTGCTGAACCCTATTCCTGAAGGTCGGTGGACATGCCGTATTTCTTGGCGACGGCGACGTACAGCTCGCGCGCCGAGGCCAGCTTGGGGCTCTTGCGATCCTTGCGCTGGGCCCGCTGCAGGTAGTCCTGGGCCTTGGCCGCGAGCACCGGATCCCAGCCTTTCTTGTCCATCAGCGTGTAGATGGCCTTGGCGGCATTGACCAGGAACTGCAGGTTGGGCACCTGCTCGACAGCCTGAATCAGCAGTTGCACGGCGCCTTCGAAATCGCCGGCGCGGGCGGCCAGCACGCCCTTGTTGTTGAGATCGATGATTTCGCGGCCGACCTGATCGAGCAGGGCCTTGCCGGCATCGGGTTGGCCGGTCTTCTGGAAAACCTGGGTGATGTGATCGATCAGATGCGTGTCTTCATGGTTTTCCGCCGCCACCTGACGCATGATCTTCTGCGCCGCCTCCGGCTTGCCGGTGGCGTAGCAGGCGTGGGCCAGATCGACGGCCAGTCGCTGCGACACGTGCTGGCCCCTGGCCGCCGCTTCGCCTTCGATCGCCTGCTGCAATTCGAGCGCCTGACTGACCAGTTGCTTGGCCTTTTCCGGCGAACCTTCCTGGCTCAGGCACAGGCTCTCGGTCACCAGCGCCGCCAGTTCGGCCTGCTTGTCGCCGCGCCATTCCCGCTTCATCTCGGTGGCGACCTTGCGCGAGGCGGCGACATCGCCGCGCTCGACCAGCACGCGGGAAAGATTGGCGAAATCGTCCACGTTGCGCAGGCTCGACCCCTTGTTGCGCTCGATGACCTTGCCGTAGGCCTTCTCCGCCGCCAGCAGATCCTTGTTGCGGGCCGCCACGTCGCCGACCAGGCGCTGGCGCACGGTATTGTGCGGCGAGGCGTTGGCTGCCCGCTGCAATACCTGTTGCGCCGCCTGCAACTTGCCCTTGGCTTCGTGCACCGAGGCGAGGAAATCGTAGGCGCTCAGGAAATTGGGGGCTTCCTCCGTCACCTGCTCGGCCAGTTGCTCGGCTTCGTCGAGCGCCCCGCGGTCGCGCAGGGCCATGGCCAGGCCCATCTTGGCCCAGGGCACGGCCCGGCCCTCGATCACCCGCCGGAAGACTTCCTCGGCCTCGGCCGTGCGCCCGAGGCTGTGCAGCAACTCGCCCTTGAAACGCAGGGCGTCATACATGTACAGCGGCTGCTGCTGGATCACCCGGTCGCAGGCGGCGATGGCCTCCTGCAGGGCGCCGTGCTCGATCTGCTCATAGATCTTGCGCAGCACGTGTTTCTTGTAGATGGCCTTGATCAGCCGGGCCTGCAGCTGCTCGGCGGTAAACGGCTTGATCAGGTAGTCGTCCGGTGCCAGTTCAGCCAGCGACACGACATTGGAGTAGCCGCGCTCGCTGGTGATGATCAGATAGACCGTGGACAGCGGGATGAGATGGGCATGGCGCAGCTCTTCCAGCAGCTGCTGGCCGTCGCGGCCGTCGTCGAGGACGAAATCGGAAAGAATGATGTCGAAGCGATTGCCTTTGACCTGGCGGATCACCTCGGCCGAATTGCCCGCCCCGTGCACCGCGGTGACACCGATGGCGCCGAGCATCAGGCGCATCGAATCGCGCGCCGGTGAATGGCGATCGACGATCAAGACCCGTTTCTTGGTGAGTGTCTGCTGGAGGACCAGCAGCATCTCTTCGTTATCGAGGGGATTCATGGGCTTGTGGCAATTAAGCGTATTTCATGCAACTTACTGCAGTTCGCCAGACACGGCAAGGCAGGCCGGAAAAACTTCGAGTTTTCAGCGGCCTGACGTAAAATCCGCGGTCCGATCCCGCGCTGCAACATACCGTCCCAGATGCTCTATCCAACCCGTTTCGATGTCATCGTCGTCGGTGGCGGTCATGCCGGCACCGAAGCTGCGCTGGCTGCAGCCCGGGCGGGGGCGAATACGCTGCTGCTGACGCACAACCTCGACACGCTCGGGGCGATGAGCTGCAATCCATCGATCGGCGGCATCGGCAAGGGCCATCTGGTGCGCGAAGTCGATGCGCTGGGCGGGGCGATGGCCGCGGCCACCGATGAATCCGGCATCCAGTTCCGCATTTTGAACGCCTCGAAAGGCCCGGCAGTGCGCGCCACCCGCGCCCAGGCCGACCGCGTGCTGTACAAGCAGGCGATCCGGTCGCGCCTGGAAAACCAGCCGAACCTGACCATCTTCGCCGAGGCCTGCGACGACCTGATCGTCGACGGCGAGCGCATCACCGGCGCCGTGACGCAGCTCGGCATCCGCTTCCTGGCCGAGGCCGTGGTGCTGACCGCTGGCACCTTCCTCAACGGCAAGATCCACGTCGGCCTGGAGAACTACACCGGCGGCCGCATGGGCGATCCGCCCTCGGTCTCGCTGGCCGCCCGGCTGAAGGAGTTGCAGCTGCCGCAGGGCCGGCTGAAGACCGGCACGCCGCCGCGCCTCGACGGCAAGACCATCGATTTCTCGGTGATGGAGGAGCAGCACTCGGACGATCCGCTACCGGTCTTCTCCTTCCTCGGCCACGCCGCCCAGCATCCGCAGCAGCTGCCGTGCTGGATCACCGAGACCAATGAAAAAACGCACGACATTATCCGCAGCGGCCTCGACCGTTCGCCGATGTACACCGGCGTCATCGAAGGCGTCGGGCCGCGCTACTGCCCGTCGATCGAAGACAAGATCCACCGCTTCGCCGACAAGGATCGCCACAACGTCTTTCTCGAGCCGGAAGGCCTGACGACGCACGAAATCTACCCGAACGGCGTGTCCACCAGCCTGCCCTTCGACATCCAGCTGGCGCTGGTGCGTTCGATCCGCGGCCTGGAAAACTGCCACATCCTGCGCCCCGGTTACGCTATTGAATACGACTTTTATGACCCGCGCGGCTTGAAAGACACGCTGGAAAGCAAGGCCATCGCCGGCCTGTTCTTCGCCGGTCAGATCAACGGCACCACCGGCTATGAAGAAGCAGCGGCGCAGGGTCTCTTGGCCGGCATCAATGCCGTACGCTATGTCAAGGGCGAAGCCGGCTGGTGCCCGAAGCGCAACGAGGCCTACCTCGGCGTGCTGGTCGACGACCTGATCACGCGCGGCGTCTCCGATCCTTACCGGATGTTCACCAGCCGCGCCGAATATCGCCTGAGCCTGCGCGAGGACAACGCCGACCTGCGCCTGACCGAGCAGGGCCGGGCCCTCGGCCTGGTCGACGATAGTCGCTGGGACGCCTTCTGCCGCAAACGCGACGCCATCGCCGGCGAACAGGAACGCCTGAAGGCCACCTGGGTCAATCCGAAGCTCACTCCGGCCGAAGACACGATCCGCGTCCTCGGCAAGGCCATCGAGCACGAATACAACCTGTTCGAGCTGCTGCGCCGGCCGGAAATCAGCTACGCCAGCCTGCTGACGCTGCCCGGCGCTGGCGAGCCGCAGACCGACCCGCTGGTCATCGAACAGCTGGAAATCTCGGCCAAGTACCAGGGCTACATCGACCGCCAGGCCGAGGAAGTCGCCAAATCCGGCAGCTATGAAAACACCGTGCTGCCGACCGACCTCGATTATTCGACGGTCGCCGGCCTGTCCAACGAGGTCAAACAGAAGCTGGCGCAGCACAAGCCGCAGACCATCGGCCAGGCCTCGCGCATCCAGGGCATCACGCCGGCGGCCATCTCGCTGCTGCTGATTCACCTGAAACGCCACAACTTGTCGCAAGCGGCATGAGCACGATCACGCTGGCGGCGGGCCTCGCCGAACTCGGATTGGTGCTGCCCGACGCCACGCAGCAGCAGTTGCTGGCCTTCCGCGACCTGCTGCTGAAGTGGAACAAGACTTACAACCTGACCGCGCTGCGCGACCCGCAGCAGGCCATCTCGCACCACCTGCTCGACTCGCTGGCCATCCTGCCGCACGTCGGCGCCGGCCCGCTGCTCGATGTCGGCAGCGGCGGCGGCCTGCCCGGCATTCCACTGGCCATCGCCCGGCCGGAACTGTCAGTGAGCATGGTCGACACCGTGCAAAAGAAAGCCACCTTCCTGCAACAGGCGGCGATCCAGCTGGGACTGAAAAACATCACCGCCCACCACGCGCGGGTCGAGGCGATGCACGGGCAGTACGCGCAGATCAGCTCGCGCGCCTTCGCCGAGCTGAAGCTGTTCGTCGACCTGACCCGCCATTTGCTGGCGCCAGGGGGCCGCTGGCTGGCGATGAAGGGGCAGCGCCCCGACGCCGAATTGCAGGCCCTGCCCGCCGACATCGTGGTAGAAGCGGTGATTCCGCTCACCGTGCCGGGGCTGGACGCCGAACGACATTTGATCATTCTGAAAGCCGGGTCATGAAAGTACTCGCCATCACCAACCAGAAGGGCGGCGTCGGCAAGACCACGACTGCCGTCAATCTTGCCGCTTCTCTCGGCGCCGAAGGCCAGCGCGTGCTGCTGATCGACATGGATCCGCAAGGCAATGCAACGACCGGCGCCGGCATCACCAAGAAGGAAGCGCTGCCGACTGTCTACCAGTTGCTGATCGGCGCCGCGACGCTGGCCGAGGTGTGCATCAAGACCGATTTCGCCTTCGACATCCTGCCGGCCAACCGCGAACTGGCCGGTGCCGAAGTCGAACTGATCGATCTCGAGCAGCGCGAATACCGTCTGAAAAATGCCTTGCAGGCCGGCCATGCGACCTACGACTTCATCTTGATCGACTGCCCGCCGGCACTCAACATGCTGACCGTCAACGGCCTGGTCGCCGCCGACTCGGTGCTGATCCCGATGCAGTGCGAGTACTACGCGCTGGAAGGCCTGTCCGACCTGGTCGAGACGCTGCGCAAGGTGCGTCATCACCTGAATTCCCGGCTCGAGATCGAGGGCCTGCTGCGAACCATGTACAACGGCCAGAGCACGCTGACGCTACAGGTTTCCAACGAACTCGAAAGCCACTTCGGCGACAAGGTGTACAAGACCATCGTGCCGCGCAATGTGCGCCTGGCCGAAGCGCCGTCCTACGGCAAGCCGGTCATCGCCTTTGATAAAAACTCGAAGGGTGCGCTGGCTTATAGCGCGCTCGCCCAGGAAATTCTCGAAAGGGTCGGATCATGATCAAGATGAAGGGACTCGGCCGCGGCCTCGATGCGCTGCTGTCCGGCAGCGACAGACCGGAAGGCGACGAACAGCGCAACCTGCCGGTCGAACGCCTGCGCCCGGGCAAATACCAGCCGCGCACGCATATGGATGAAGGCTCGCTGGCCGAACTGGCAGCCTCGATCAAGGCCCAGGGCATCATGCAGCCGATCCTGGTGCGCGCCGTCGACAGCACGCCGGGCGCCGAACGCTACGAAATCGTCGCCGGCGAACGTCGCTGGCGCGCCGCGCAACTTGCCGGCCTCAGCGAAGTGCCGGTGCTGGTGCGCAACATCCCCGATGAGCAGGCGCTGGCAATGGCGCTGATCGAGAACATCCAGCGCGAGAATCTCAATCCGCTGGAAGAGGCCCAGGGCCTGCAGCGCCTGATCGACGAATTCGGTCTGACCCATCAACAAGCCGCCGACGCCGTCGGCCGCTCCCGTCCAGCCGCCACCAACCTGCTGCGCCTGCTGCAATTGAACGCCCCGGTGCAGGAACTGCTGATGTCCGGCCAACTCGACATGGGCCACGCCCGCGCCCTGTTGCCGCTGCCGGCTGCCCAGCAACTGGCCATCGGCAAGCGCATCGTCGAGAAAGGACTGTCGGTGCGCGAAGCCGAACGCCTCGTGCAGCAGATCTTGAATCCGCCGAAAAAGAATGAAAAGCCAGTCGACCGCGACTTGCTGCGCCTGCAGGAAGAATTGTCCGACGGGCTGGGTGCCAACGTCGCCATCCGCACCAACAAGAAGGGTGCCGGCCGGGTGACCATCGATTTCGCCAGCCTCGATCAGCTGGATGGCCTGATCAGCCGCCTGCACGGCTGATTCATGAGACTTTCCGGATACTGTCAAAAATACGGGAAAACCCTCGTTTTGTGCAATGCAACAATTGACTCTTCTGTAAGACTTGTTTACACTCGCAAAGTTTTTGAACGAGGCATGCAGTGCATCCGCAAGTAAGCTGGATACTCAGCCGGCAAGCGGCACTGACGATAGTCCTGGCCATCGGCACCGGGCTTTTCGTTGATGTAAATGCAGCAGTCTCCGTTCTGATCGGGGGATCAATCGGATTCATCGCCAATCTCGGCTACGTGCTGAGAGCCTTGCGGATGAGTTCGGGTAGCGACCCGATCAAGGTTTATCGGGCGCAGGCAGCCGGAGAGGGGTTCAAGTTTGTTCTCACCCTTGCCGGGTTTGCGCTGGTGTTTTTGGGGTACAAGGAAGTCGCGGTCCTGCCGCTCTTTCTTGGCTACACATCAACCTTCGTCATCTACTGGATGGCACTGCTGAAGCAACGCTAGGCTGACTGGAGAAAACATGAGCGCAGAGGGCGGCACGCTGACCACAAC
>PHCU01000266.1 GCA_002842345.1 Betaproteobacteria bacterium HGW-Betaproteobacteria-12
CCGACGTTGGGCAGGCCGACGATGCCGCATTTGAGAGACATGGTTATTCCTTATACAGCTTTACCGTGCAACTGTTGTTGGGCGCCGGCAAAATCGCCGGTCGCCAGCTTGGGCCAGGCCAGCAGACTGCGGGCCAGGGCGTGTTCGATATCCGGCAATTCTTCCTTGCGCGGCTGGTGCAGCACGAAATCGACGACCTGCTGGGCCAGGTTCAGCGTGCGCGGGTGGCCGATGCCCAGGCGCAGGCGCCAGAAATCGGGCGTGCCCAGTTTGGCCTGGACGTCCTTGAGGCCGTTGTGGCCGCCGTTGCCGCCGCCCTGTTTCAAGCGGATGCCGCCGGGTGGCAGGTCGAGTTCATCATGGATGACGAGGATCTCGGCGGCCGGAATCTTGTAGAAATTGGCCAGCGCCGCGACGGCCTGACCGGAGCGGTTCATGAAGGTGGTCGGCTGCAGCAGCCACAGTTCGCCGGCGCGGGCCGCCCGGCCGAAGAACTTGGCCTGCGGGGCGAGCGTTACCTTCAGCTTGTCGGCGAGCTGGTCGACAAACCAGAAACCGACGTTATGCCGGGTTTTTTCGTATTCGGGCCCGGGGTTGCCGAGGCCGACGACGAGGCGGGGAGGGTTCATGGCCATAAGTGCGAAAAAGCCGCCGGCGGCAAATTGCCGGCGGCGGCCGATACTGCGAGGAGCCGGAAATTACTCGGCAGCCGCTTCGCCTTCGGCGGCTTCAGCCGAACCACCCTTGCCGACGACGCCGACAACGACGGCATCAACATTGGCGTGGTGGCCGAGCTTGACACCCTGCGGCAGCTTCAGCTGGCCGAGGTGGATGCTTTCGCCGATCTTCAGGGCAGCCAGGTCGACTTCGACGAATTCCGGCAGGTCCTTGGCCAGGCACTGCACGTCGACTTCGGTCATGACGTGGTTGACCAGGCCGCCGTTGAGCTTGACGCCCGGTGCGATTTCTTCGTTGACGAAGTGCAGCGGCACCTTGACGTGCAGCTCATGGGTGGCGTCGACGCGCTGGAAGTCGATGTGCAGGACCAGCGGCTTGTAGGCGTGCACTTGCGTGTCGCGCAGCAGGACCTGTTCCTTCTTGCCGTCGATGACCAGATTGATAATCGAAGAATGGAAGGCTTCCTTCTTCAGCTTCAGCAGCAGGTCGTTGTGGTTGGTTTCGATAGCGATCGGCGCAGCGTCGCCACCATAAACGATGCCGGGCACCGTGCCAGCGCGGCGCAGGCGGCGGCTCGCACCCGTTCCCTGCAACGACCGCGCATTGGCGATGATTTCAAAGTTCATGTTAATACTCCAGAGTGTTTCCCGATCCGCGACCAGAGCGGGAAGGTTAAAAAACTTAGTCGATGAACAGCGACGAGACGGAATCGTCGTTGCTGATGCGGCGTATGGTTTCGGCCATGATTTCGGCCACGGACAACTGGCGGATGCGGCCGCAGACAGCGGCGTCGTCGCGCAAGGGAATGGTGTCGGTAACGACCAGCGAATCGAGGTCGGAGTCGTTCAGGCGCTCGATGGCCGGACCGGACAGCACCGGGTGGGTACAGTAGGCGACGACCTTCCTGGCGCCATTCTCCTTCAGCGCGGTGGCGGCCTTGCACAGCGTGCCGGCGGTGTCGACCATGTCATCCATGATGACACAGGTGCGGCCCTCGACTTCACCGATGATGTTCATCACTTCCGAAACGTTGGCTTTCGGCCGGCGCTTGTCGATGATCGCCAGGTCGCATTCAAGGCGCTTGGCCAGCGAACGGGCGCGGACGACGCCGCCGTGGTCCGGCGAGACGACCAGCGGGTTCTCGTAATTCTGCTTCTTGATGTCGTCGAGCAGGATCGGCAGGGCGTAGATGTTATCGACCGGGATGTCGAAGAAGCCCTGGATCTGCTCGGCGTGCAGGTCCATGGTCAGCACGCGGTCGACGCCGGAGGCGGCGAGCATGTTGGCGACCAGCTTGGCGGCGATGGGCACGCGCGAGGAGCGCGCCCGGCGGTCCTGGCGGGCGTAGCCGAAGTAGGGGATGGCGGCGGTGATGCGGCCGGCCGAGGCACGCTTCAGCGTGTCGACCATGACCAGCAGTTCCATCAGGTTGTCATTGCAGGGGGCGCAGGTGGATTGCAGGACGAAGATATCGCGACCGCGCACATGTTCCTGCAGTTCGACGCTGACTTCGCCGTCGGAAAAACGGCCGACGTTGGCGCGCCCGAGATCGACGTTGAGCTGGGTTGCGACATCGGCGGCCAGTTTCGGGTTGGCGTTGCCGGTGAAGACCATCAGGCTGTTGTAGGCCATTTCCACATCCCTCCGGGCGATTTATGCCGAATGCGCAATTCGCCCGCCACAATGAAAATCGGGCAGGCTTGTGACCTGCCCGAAGGAAGCTTGGCTGGGGAAGAAGGATTCGAACCTTCGAATGCCGGAATCAAAATCCGGTGCCTTGACCAACTTGGCGACTCCCC
>PHCU01000267.1 GCA_002842345.1 Betaproteobacteria bacterium HGW-Betaproteobacteria-12
TTCCTGGGCGTGGTCGGTGATGCCGACGGTGACGGTGCCGTCAGCGTTGAGCAGCATCCATTCGTGGGAGGCGGTGTACTTGAGGTTGGCGGGAACGTTCGACATGGTTTTCTCCTGAATGGGGGTAATTAGATGACGGCTTTGCCGTTGCGGGCGAATACGGGTTTGACAACCTTGGCTTTGAGTAGCTTGCCGCGGATATCGACTTCGACTTGGTCGCCGATGGCGACGCCGAGCGGCAGGCGGGCCAGGGCGATCGATTGCTGCAGTGTCGGCGAGAAGGAACCGGAGGTGATCTCGCCGTCGCCCTGGGCGGTGACGACCTTCTGGTGGCCGCGCAGCACGCCCTTGTCGAGTAGGATCAGGCCGAGGAATTGTTTCTGCTGGCCGTTGGCGAGCAGTACCGGCTTGCCGACGAAGTCGCGGCCATCCTTGCTGGCGACGGTCCACGCCAGGCCGGCGTCGAGCGGCGAGACGGTCTCGTCCATGTCCTGGCCGTAGAGGTTCATGCCGGCTTCCAGGCGCAGCGTGTCGCGGGCGCCGAGGCCGCAGGGGGCGACGCCGGCTTGATGCAGAGTGTTCCACATGGCTTCGGCTTCGTCGGCCGGCAGCATGATCTCGTAGCCGTCCTCGCCGGTGTAGCCGGTGCTGGCGATGAAGTACTGGTTGACCTCGGCGGCGAAGAAGGGCTTCAGGTCGGCGATCGCGGCCTTGGCTTGGGGCAGCACCGACCACACCTTGGCGCGGGCGTTCGGGCCCTGCACGGCGATGATGCCGAGGTTGTTGGCACCGTCGCGGCGCTGGGTGATGCTGACGTCGAGCTTCCACTCGGCAGCCTTGGCCTGCATCCAAGCCAGATCCTTGTCGGCGGTGCCGGCATTGACCACGATGCGGAACTTCGTGTCGGTCAGGAAGTAGATGATCAGGTCATCGATGACGCCGCCGGCCTCATTGAGCATGGCCGAGTACAGCGCCTTGCCGGAGACCGTTAGCTTGGCCACGTCGTTGGCGACCAGGCGGGACAGGAAGGGGCGGCAGTCGGCGCCGACGACATCGACCGGGCACATGTGCGAGACGTCGAACATGCCGCAGTCGTTGCGCACGGCATGGTGTTCCTCGATCTGCGAACCGTAATTGACCGGCATGTCCCAGCCGCCGAAATCGACCATCCGGGCGTTGAGCGCGCGATGGGCGGCGTTGAGCACTGTTTTCTTCAGCATATCAATCCTTTACATACGTTTATTAACGTTGCTTCTAGAAACGGAAAAGGGGTGAAACGAAAGAATGTATCTTGCGTTTCACCCCTCTGTCCTCGATACCTGAGAGATTTGCCCCATCGGTGGGCGCTGTTGACGCCGCTCTCCAGAGTTTTGGAACTTGCGTTCCAGTTCTGCGGTCCTTTTGCCTGAGCGTTTTCGGGTGAAATTGCGCCTTCGGCGGCAGACGGAACTGCACTCTCCCGCGGAACGGGAGGCACTATATCGGGATGCCCGCCCGGTGGCAACCTGCTGCACTGCACCAGCGAAGCCGGTCGCCGCGCCCCTTCGTGATAAACTCTTCGTTTCCCCTGCCTAGACTATTTGTGAATCCTGCCAATTTCGATTTCCACTGCCATTCCACCGTTTCCGACGGCATGCTGCCGCCGGAAGTGGTGGCGCGCCGGGCGGCGGCCAATGGCGTCGATCTCTGGGCGCTGACCGATCACGACGATCTGGGCGGTCTGGGCATCGCCCGGGCCACGGCCGAAGAGGCCGGCATGGATTTCGTCAATGGCGTCGAGATTTCCATCGAATGGAAAGGCGTGCCGATCCATATCGTCGGCCTCGGTTTCGATGCCGCTGACCCGGCTTTGACCGGCGGCCTGGACGAACTGCGCTCCGGCCGCCTCGAGCGGGCCAAACGGATGGGCGAGGCGCTGGCCGCCATCGGTATCCCCGGAGTCTATGAAGGCGCGCTGTGCTTCGTCACTAATCCGAGCCTGATCTCGCGCGCCCATTTTGCCCGCTATCTGGTGTCGATCGGCATCGCCCGCGACCTGCCGGGCGTCTTCCAGCACTATCTGACGCCGGGCAAGCCGGGTTACGTCGATCACCGCTGGGCGACGCTGGCCGAGGCGATCGGCTGGATCACCGGGGCCGGTGGTGTCGCCGTGATCGCCCATCCCGGACGCTACAAGATGTCCGGCGGCGACCAGCGCAAGTTTCTCGACGATTTCAAGGATCTGGGGGGGCAGGGCATCGAAGTCACCTGCGGCAGTCATTCGCCCGACCACATCCTGCATTTCGCACGTCTGGCCAGAACCTACGGCTTTCACGCCTCGCGCGGTTCGGATTTCCACGGACCGGACGAAAGTTATGTCGATCTCGGCAAATTGCCGCAACTGCCGGAAGACCTGAAACCGGTCTGGCGTCTGATTCGTTAAGTCAAGTTATGGCACGCGTCGTCAATATTCATCCCGAGT
>PHCU01000268.1 GCA_002842345.1 Betaproteobacteria bacterium HGW-Betaproteobacteria-12
CACCACCATCGAGCACAGCTACATGCACTGCTGGCGCCACAAGACGCCGCTGATCTACCGCGCCACCAGCCAGTGGTTCGTGCGCATGGATGCGCCGGACGTCGATAGCCAGGGCGTCGTCGCCACCGAGCCGGCCGGCCACACGCTACGCGAAGCGGCGCTGCAGGGCGTCGAGGACACCGTCTTCTACCCGACCTGGGGCAAGAACCGTCTGCAGGCGATGATCGCCAACCGCCCGGACTGGTGCATCTCGCGCCAGCGCAACTGGGGCGTGCCGCTGCCTTTCTTCACCCACAAGGCGACCGGCGAACTGCATCCGAACACGCTCGAACTGATGGAAGCCGTCGCCCAGCGTGTCGAGCAGGGCGGCATCGAGGCCTGGACGCAACTGAATGCCAGCGAACTGCTCGGCGCCGAGGCTGCCGATTACGTCAAGACCACCGACATTCTCGACGTCTGGTTCGATTCCGGCACCACCCACATGAGCGTCATGCGCGGTTCACACGCTGACCAGCTGGCCTGGCCGGCCGACCTCTACCTGGAAGGTTCCGACCAGCACCGCGGCTGGTTCCACTCGTCGCTGCTGACCGGCGCCGCGATCGATGGCCGCGCCCCGTACAAGGCGCTGCTGACGCACGGCTTCGTCGTCGATGGCAAGGGCCACAAGATGTCCAAGTCCAAGGGCAACGTCATCGCGCCGCAGCAGGTTTCCGACAAGATGGGCGCCGACATCCTGCGCCTATGGACGGCCTCGACCGACTACTCCGGCGAGCTGACCATTTCCGACGAAATCCTCAAGCGCGTCGTCGAAGGCTACCGCCGCATCCGCAACACGCTGCGCTTCCTGCTGGCCAACGTTTCCGACTTCGACGCTGCGGCCGACATGCTGCCGGTCGAGCAGTGGCTGGAAATCGACCGCTACGCGCTGGCCCTGACCCGCGAACTGCAGGCCTCCTGCTGTGCCGATTACGACAACTACGAGTTCCACCGCGTGGTCCAGGCGCTGCAGACCTTCTGCTCGGAAGACCTTGGCGGCTTCTACCTCGACATCCTGAAGGACCGCCTGTACACCACGGCGCCGAAGTCGACCGCCCGCCGCTCGGCGCAGTCGGCGTTGTGGCACATCACGCAGAGTTTCGTCCGCCTGCTGGCGCCGATCACCTCATTTACCGCCGAGGAAGTCTGGGCCGTGCTCAACGGCCAGGCCGACGATTCGGTGATGTTCCAGCGCTGGCACGAACTGCCGGCGCTGGCCGGCGAGGGCGAGTTGCTGGCCCGCTGGGCGCTGGTCCGCGCGGCGCGTGCCGACGTCACCAAGGCCTTGGAAGCCCAGCGCGAAGCCGGCAAGATCGGCTCGGCGTTGCAGGCGGCGGTCGAGATCCGTTGCGCCGGAGACAAGTACGACGCGCTGGCGGCGCTCGGTGAAGATCTGAAATTTGTTCTCATCTGCTCGGCGACGACGCTGGTCCGCGATGAGGCCGAGCAGGTCGTGGCAACGCCGCTAGAGCACGCCAAGTGCGAGCGCTGCTGGCACGTGCGCGCCGATGTCGGCGCCAATGCCGAGCATCCGACCCTGTGCGGCCGTTGCGTCAGCAACCTGCACGGCGAGGGCGAGGCGCGCACCTGTGCCTAAGGCCGGCCATTGGTATGCCCTGGCCGGGCTGGTCATCGTCCTCGACCAGCTCAGCAAGTGGGTCGTGCTCAACCACATCGAGTACGGCCAGAGCATCTACGTCGCCCCCTTCTGGAACTGGGTGCTGACCTTCAACCCGGGTGCGGCGTTCAGCTTCCTCGCCGACCAGGCGGGCTGGCAGCGCTGGTTCTTCACCGTCCTGGCCCTGGCCGTCTCCGCCTGGATCGCCGTGATGCTGCGCCAGCATCCGCAGCAGCGGCTGGCGTCGCTGTCGCTGGCCCTGATCATGGGCGGCGCGCTGGGCAACGTGATCGACCGCGTGCGCTTCGGCGCCGTCGTCGATTTCGTCCAGTGGCACGCCGCCGGCTACTACTGGCCGGCCTTCAACGTCGCCGATGCGGCCATCACCGTCGGCGCCGTCCTGCTCGTCATCGAACAACTGATGGTGAGCACCCGCAAACCCGCCGAGAAAAAGCCATGAGTACCGTTCGTCCCGACAGTTACCTGACGTTGCATTACCGCATCACCACCCTCGATGGCGAGGAGTTCCTGTCCACCTTCGACATGAGCCCGGCAACCCTGCAGATGGGCAGTGGCCAGCTGGCCGAGAATCTCGAAGCGGTGCTGATTGGCCTGCCGGCGCACGAGCACTTTGTCTTCGAACTGGAACCGGCGCAGGCCTTCGGCCAGCACAACGAACGCCTAGTCGAACGCATCGTTCGCAGCGGCCTGCCGGCCGAGATGGAACTCAAGGAGAATTCCGTCGTCGAATTCACCGCGCCCAACGGCGGCACCTTTGCCGGCTTCCTGCGCGAACTG
>PHCU01000098.1 GCA_002842345.1 Betaproteobacteria bacterium HGW-Betaproteobacteria-12
CAACCCGTACCTGTGCTTCGCCGCGCTGCTGATGGCCGGTCTGGACGGTATCCAGAACAAGTGCCACCCGGGCGATCCGGCCGACAAGAACCTGTACGACCTGCCGCCGGAAGAAGATGCCAAGATCCCGACCGTCTGCGCCTCGCTGGAAGAAGCCCTGGCTGCGCTGGACAAGGATCGCGAGTTCCTGACCAAGGGCGGTGTCTTCTCCAACGACTGGATCGATGCCTACATCGGCCTGAAGATGGAAGAAGTGAACAAGGTTCGCATGACCACGCACCCGGTCGAATTCGAACTGTATTACAGCTGCTGATCCTTGCAGTTTCAGGAAAGGGCGGGGTTTTCCCCGCCCTTTTTTCGTTGACCTTTTTTGTGTCTCGGCGGGTTAACCGGGTACACTTGATTCGATGCAAGGAAGGATGACGATGACACGTATTGCGATGGCCCTCCTGATCGGTGCCGCGAGCCTGCCGGCAGCGGCCCAGACCATATACAAGTGTGTCGATGACAGTGGCGGCACGTTGATTTCGACGACACGGGTCAACAAGGACTGCAAGGCCGTGGTCAGCGCGCCGGAAACCAGCATGCCGGCCCCGAAGGCGCGGCCGGCGGCGGCCAATCCGACACCGGCCACCTTCCCGCGCGTCCAGGAAAACACCCAGAAGGCCCGTGACAACGATCGCCGGCATATCCTCGAGCAGGAACTCGCCGGCGAACAGCGCAGCCTCGATCAGGCCAAGCGCGAGCTGGCCGAGCAGGAGAGCCTGCGCGTACCGACCGGGGCGCCTGCCGGCGTCGATCGCCTAGCGCCCTACCGCGACCGCGTGGCGCAGCACGAGCGCAACATCGTCGCTATCCAGAAGGAACTGAGCGGCCTGCGCTGAACGGCGCCAGCCGCGGTTCCGCAGCCTTTCGTAATGCCGCCATGAACGTTACCCACGCCTCCTACGCCGGTCTCGACCTGCTCGCTTCGGCGGTGCTGCTGCTCGATCACGGGCAGCTGATCCGCTACATCAACCCGGCCGGCGAGAACCTGCTGGCGGTCAGCGGCCGGGCCATCACCGGCCGCACCCTGGCCGATGTCTGCACCTGCTCGACGACGTTGCAGGCGGCGCTCGACAACGGACTGAATAACAACTGGGGCTATACCGGGCAGAACATCCAGCTCAAGCGCAGCGACGGCGAACTGCTGCACCTGAACTGCACGGTGACGCCGCTGCGTCCGGACATTGCCGGCGGCATGCGCCTGCTGCTCGAACTGCAGCCGATCGAGCATCATCTGGCGGCGACCCGCGAGGAGCGCCTGATCGAGCAGCAGCAAGCGAGCCGCGAGCTGATCCGCAACCTCGCCCATGAAATCAAGAATCCGCTCGGCGGCATCCGCGGCGCCGCGCAGTTGCTCGAGCACGAGTTGGCCAATCCGTCGCTGAAGGAATACACCCAGGTCATCATCAAGGAGGCCGACCGCCTGCAGGATCTGATGCAGCGCCTGCTGACGCCGCACCGGGCGATGCTGCCGACGACGGTCAATATTCATGAAATCCTCGAACGCGTCCGCAGCCTGCTGACCGCCGAGTTCCCCGGTTCGCTGGAGATCGCCCGCGACTACGACACCAGCCTGCCGGAACTGGTCGGCGACCGCGAGCAGCTGATCCAGGCGGTGCTCAACATCGCCCGCAATGCCGCCCAGGCGATGAATGGCGATGGTCAGATCGTGCTGCGTACGCGCTCCCTGCGCCAGGTAACGCTGGCCAAGAAACGCTATCGCCTGGCCCTTGAGCTGAAGGTGATCGACAACGGCCCGGGCATTCCCGAAGACATCCGCGAGCGCATGTTCTACCCGTTGGTTTCCGGTCGCGAAGGCGGGAGTGGTCTGGGGCTGACCATCGCCCAGAATTTCATTCAGCATCATCATGGAACGATCGACTGCTCCAGTCGGCCGGGCAACACGGTGTTCACGCTGCGCCTGCCGGTTGAACAGGCCTGACTTTTGCTTCGATCGTGCTCGTCGCCACAGTGAATGAGCCAAAATAATATGAAACCGGTCTGGGTCGTAGACGACGATCGCTCCATCCGCTGGGTCCTGGAAAAGACCCTGTCCCGCGAAGGCATCCCGTTCAAGAGTTTTGCCTCGGCCAGCGAGGCCATTTCCCAGCTCGAGCAGGGCGTCGAACCGCCGCAGGTGCTGATGTCGGACATCCGCATGCCCGGCCAGTCGGGACTGGAGTTGCTGCAGGAAGTGAAGACCCGTTTCCCCTCGGTGCCGGTCATCATCATGACCGCCTATTCCGATCTGGAGAGCGCCGTCGCGGCCTTCCAGGGCGGCGCCTTCGAATACCTGCCGAAGCCCTTCGACGTCGATCAGGCGGTCGAACTGATCCGGCGCGCGATTGATGAGTCGATGCACCAGAGTGGTGCCGCCGAGGAAGAGGGCCTGGTGCCGGAGATACTCGGTCAGGCCCCGGCCATGCAGGAAGTTTTTCGCGCCATCGGCCGGCTGGCCCTGTCGCATGCGACCGTGCTGATCACCGGCGAATCGGGCTCCGGCAAGGAGTTGGTGGCGCGTGCCCTGCACCGGCACAGCCCGCGCTCCGACAAGCCCTTCATCGCCATCAATACGGCGGCGATCCCCAAGGATCTGCTCGAATCGGAACTGTTCGGCCACGAGCGCGGCGCCTTCACCGGCGCCCAAGCGCAGCGCCGCGGTCGTTTCGAGCAGGCCGAAAGCGGCACGCTGTTCCTCGACGAAATCGGCGACATGCCGTCCGAACTGCAGACCCGCCTGCTGCGCGTGCTGTCCGACGGACATTTCTATCGCGTCGGCGGCCACTCGCCGATCAAGGCCAACGTCCGCGTCATCGCCGCGACGCACCAGAATCTGGAAACCCGGGTCAAGGAAGGCCTGTTTCGCGAGGATCTGTTCCATCGCCTGAACGTCATCCGCATCCGCCTACCGTCGCTGCGCGAGCGGCGCGAGGACATCCCGCTGCTGACGCGGCATTTCCTGCAGAAGAGCGCCCGTGAACTGGGCGTCGAAGCCAAGCGCCTGTCCGAGGTGGCGCTCAAGTACCTGAGCGGGCTCGATTTCCAGGGCAACGTCCGGCAACTGGAGAACCTTTGTCACTGGCTGACCGTGATGGCGCCCGGGCAGCAGGTGGAGATCGGCGATCTGCCCGGCGAGCTGCGTGAGTCGGCGCCGCTGGCTATGGCCACCGACTGGGAGAGCGCCCTCGAAGGCGAGGTCGACCGCCTGCTGGCGCGCGGCGTGCCCGAGGTCCATGGCGTGCTGGCGCAGACCTTCGAGCGCATCCTGATTTCGCGCGCCCTGGCCCATACCGGCGGGCGCCGCATCGAGGCGGCGCTGGCGCTCGGCATCGGCCGCAACACCATCACGCGCAAGATCGCCGATCTCGGCATCGACGGCAGCAAGGAAGCGGCGACGGAGTAAAATCCGGCGCATGGCGCTGATCGACCTAGTACTGCTCAAAGCCCGGCTCGGCGAACTGGCTGGGCGTTTTGACGTTGACGCGCTGGAATCCTGCGATTCGACCAGCAGTGAACTGATGCGCCGGGCCGAAGCCGGGGCGCCGGCCGGCACGGTGATCGTCGCCGACCGCCAGGAAGCCGGCCGCGGCCGGCGCGGCCGTAGCTGGCTGTCGAGCCCGGAAAGCAGTCTGACCTTCTCCGTGCTGTGGCGCTTCAACGCCCCGCTGGCGCGCCTCGGCGGCCTGTCGCTGGCCGTCGGTGTTGCCCTGGCGCGGGCCCTGGAGGCGCAGGGAGCCCGCGGCGTTGGCCTCAAATGGCCGAACGACGTCCTGCTCGCCACGGCCGCGGGGGATGCCAAGCTGGCCGGCGTGCTGGTCGAGCTGGTCGGCGACCGCCGCGGCTGCCAGGCGGTAATCGGCATCGGCCTCAATCTCAGCCGGCCGGCGGTTGAGCTGCCGCAGCCGGTGGCCGGACTGGATCAGGCCGGTGTGCTCGGCGCCGATCGCCATTCCCTGCTCGCCGCCATCCTGCGCGAGCTGGCCGATGTCCTGGATCGTTTCGCCTATGCCGGCTTCAGCGCCCTGCGCCCGGAGTGGCAGCAGCGCCACGTCTGGCAGGAGCGGCCGGTACAGGTGCTCGGCGAGGGCGAAGCGCCGCTTGTCGGTAGTTGTCTTGGCGCCGATGACGACGGCGCCCTGCTGCTCGCCACGGCCGCCGGCGTGCAGCGCATCTACAGCGGCGACGTCAGTCTGCGCCCCGAAGGAAGTACCCTTGGGGTGCGCCCCGCAGGAACTACCCTTGGGTAGGCACGGCATGATCCTCTGCCTCGACAGCGGCAACACGCGCATCAAGTGGGGGCTGCACGATGGCAAGGCCTGGCTGGAACAAGGGGCGGCCGTCCATGACGACGACTTGGCGCTGGCCGGGCTGACGCAGCGCTGGCCGAGGCCGGCGCAGATCCTGCTGGCCAATGTCGCCGGACCGGCGGCGGCGGCGCGCATCCGCAACGGCCTCGGGGCCTGGGCGCCGTTGTTGCGCGAGGTGCGCAGCGAGGCGCAACGGGGCGGGGTGACCAATGGTTACCAGTTTCCCGAACGTCTCGGCGTCGATCGCTGGTGCGCCCTGATCGGTGCCCGCAGCCAGACGACCGATGCCTGCCTGGTGGTGATGGCGGGGACGGCGACGACGATCGATAGCCTCGATGCCGCCGGCAATTTTCTCGGTGGCCTGATCCTGCCCGGCAGCGAACTGATGCGCCGGGCGCTGGCGCGCGATACGGCCGGCCTGCAACTGGCCGACGGCGCGTGGGCGGCGACGCCGCGCTGTACCGAAGATGCCATTGTCAGCGGCGCAATTGAGGCGCAGGCGGGCGCCATCGAACGCGCCTTCGCCCGCCTGCCGGGGGCGGCGAAGCTTTGCCTGATTTCTGGCGGCAATGTCGATGTCTTGCTGGCGCACCTTGTCATCCCCTGCGTCCGGGCGCAGAATCTGCCACTCGAGGGATTGCTGCGCATTGGCCGCGGCCAATGAGAAAAGAATAAAACGAATGGGGCTGGAAATCGTCTCGGTAGCGGACCTGAAGATCGGCATGTTCGTTGCCGACCCCGATTGCGCCTGGACTGAGCTCCCCTTTGCCCTGCAGGGCTTCGTTATCTCGACGCCAAAGCAGATCGATATTTTTCAGAGCAAGTGCCGCTTTGTCCATGTCGATTTCTCCCGCTCGCTGAATGAGCACTACCGGGCTCCCAGGCGCGAGCACGACCGCCCCTTGCGCAGCGCACCCCTGGCCCAGGCACAGTCGGTCGAGCCGTCTGCACGACCGAAAGGCCCGCCGGCGTTCACGCCGCAATCGGTGAATGAAGGCTTGCGCCGTCGCCGCCAGCGCTTTCTCGGCTTTCTCCAGCAACAGGACGGCAGCGAATACGCCCGCGAACTGTCCGGCGAACTGGATTTCATCGAACCGCGCTTCGACGATTTCCAGAGTACCCTGCACGCCACCTTCAAACATGTCGAGGCGGCGCAGAACATCGATCTGCGCCAGGTGCGCGACGGCCTGCACGATATGGCCGGCAGTCTCAAGCGCAATCCCGATGCGCTGATCTGGCTGCTGCGCCTGCGTTCCGTCGACCAGTACAGCTTCGACCACGCCGTCGATGTCGCCGTCTATCTGCTGATGCTCGGCAGTCATATTGGCTGGCGCGGCCAGCGGCTGATCGAACTTGGCCTGGCCGGTCTGCTGCAGGACGTCGGCAAGTCGCAACTGTCGCCGGAACTGCTGGCCAAAACCGGGCAACTATTGGCCGAAGAGCAGGCGCTGGTGCGCTCGCATGTCGCCAGTTCGCTGGAAATCCTCTTTGCCCATGCCCACCTGTCGAGCGACGTACTGGTTATCGTCTCCCGGCACCATGAGCGTTGGGACGGCAGCGGCTACCCGCGCGGCCTGAGCGGCGCCCAGATCGGCCTGGGCAGCGAGATGGCCGGACTGATCGATTCCTTCTGCGCCATGCTCAAGCACAAGCCCTACCGCAGCGCCATCGGTCACCAGGGGGCACTCGAGGATCTCTACAACCAGCGTAACCGCCAGTTCAACCCGGCCTTGCTCGAACAGTTCGTCCAGTGTGTCGGGCTCTATCCGATCGGCACCCTGGTCGAACTGGACAGCGGTGAAGTCGGCGTCGTCATCCAGCAGAACCGCGTGCAGCGCTCGCGACCGCGCGTCCTGCTGCTGCTCGACCGCGACAAGGCGCCGGTGCCAGGCTACCGGGTGCTCGACCTGCGCGACAAGGCCTGGCAGAAACTGCACGTGGACAAGACCTTGCCGCCCGACGCCTACGGACTTTCCACCGATGACTACTATCTCCGTTAGGCATGCCGGACGTATCGATCTGGCGGCCTTCGGGCTGGCCAGCGATGAGCTGGCGTCGCTGCGGGCGCTGGCCGCCGACTGGGCGGCCGCTGTCGATGCGGTCTTCGCGGCCGGGGGCGACGAAACGGTGCCCAGCGATTTCATCGCCCGTTGCCGCCGCCTGGCTGGCGAACTCGGCGATCCTGCCTGGCAGGAGGAATGGCTGCGCGACTGGCATAGGCTGACCAGCCAGGGTTATCCGACGCTGATGCTGTTCAGCCTGCTGAACAGCATCAGCGATCAGTGCGAGCGCTCGCTGCTGGGTGACGCGCGCAGCATCTCCCGGCTGCATGTCGACCTGCTGGCGCTGCTGCACCGCGCCGTCCTGGCGGTGCTCAGTTGCGCGGTGGACCTGATCGAGGAGGGCATCCTGCAGGCCGATGGCGTGCCGGGCGAATTGGCGGCGTTGCGCCATCTGTGGGCGTGTGCCGGCAAGGTGCCGAGGCTGGCCGTGCTGTCCGTTTCGCTGGTCAATCGCGATGCCTTCGTGCATCTCTCGGCGGCCGACCTGCAAAGCCTGCCCGGCCAGCTGGCCAGCCGCCTTGGGGCGCTGCTGCGCCCCGAGGATCGCCTGTTCGCCGGACGCGAGGGCGAGTGGCTGCTGGTCTTGTCGAACATCCGCTCGATGACCCAGCCGGCCCTGGCCGGCGCCTATGTGCAGCGCGACTTCTCCCGGCCGTTCCGGCTGGCCAGCGGCAAGGCCCTGTATTTCGATGTGGCCATCGGTGCCGCCGCCTGGCCAGACCACGGCGGCGATCCCGAAGCGGTCCTCGCCGCCAGCCGGATTGCCCGCTGGCACCTGGCCGGCGGGCGCGAGTCCTTCGTCTGGTTCGAACCGGCGATGCAGGTCGACTGGCGGCAGCGTTTCGAGCTGGCCGGCGAACTGAAGGCGGCGCTGGCCCAGGAAACCCTGGCGCTTTATCTGCAGCCGCAGGTGGAAACCGGCAGCGGCCAGTGCGTCGGTGCCGAACTGTTGTTGCGCTGGCGGCGGGACAACGGTGACCGGGTCGATCCGCTGCTGGCCATGGAAATCATCGACGAGAACGGCTGGCGCCACCTGTACACCGATTGGATGTTCCGCTATGCGCTACGGCTGTCGGCCGATCTGGCAGCGGCCGGCGTCGAGCTGCGCCTGGCGCTCAACCTGACGGCCGACGATCTGGTCGACGACGACCTGGTCGAGATGATCGCCCAGCGCCTGGAAACCTGGCAGATCGGTGGCGACCGTTTCACGCTGGAACTGACCGAGTCGGCGATGCTGGCCAGCCCGGAGCGGGCCGGGGATATTTTCGCGCAACTGCGCCAGCTCGGTTTCCGCCTGGCACTCGACGACTTCGGTACCGGCTATTCGTCGCTCAGTCACCTGGTCAGCCTGCCCATCGACGAACTGAAAATCGACCGCTCCTTCATCGTCGCCATGACGCGTTCGCCGGAGCACCGGCGCGTCGTGCGCACCATCGTCGACCTCGCCCGCGATCTCGACATGCAGCCGCTGGCCGAAGGGGTGGAGACCGAGGCGCAGGCCGAGATGCTGCAACAAATGGGTTGTCACCGCATCCAGGGCTATCTGCACGCCGAGGCGCTGCCGGAAGCGGATTTCATCGCCTGGTATCACGCCCACCATGCTTGAAATCGCCGGGACGCCCGGAGACAATCCGGGACAGTCGCGACCTGCACGGGAGATCACATGTTCGATCCGGTAATCAACAGCCTGCCGGCCTTCGCCGGCTTTTTCGCCACGGCCGTGGTCCTGCTCGCCGTGTTCGCCGCGCTTTATCTGTTCGCCACCCCGTACAGCGAAGTGAAGCTGATCCGCGAGGGCAACACCGCCGCCGCCATCAGCCTGGCCGGCGCGCTGCTCGGCTATGCGCTGCCGATCGCCGTTGCTGTCGTCGTCAGCCATGATTTCTACGTGATGATTGGCTGGGGTGTCGTCGCCTGCGTTGTCCAGTTGCTCGTCTACGTCGCCGCCCGCCTGGCCTTGCCGCAGATCAACCTGGCCATTCCGCAGGGCAAGGTCGCTTCCGGCATTTTTCTCGCCGCCCTTTCCGTCGTCGCCGGCATCCTCAACGCCGGCTGCATCGCCTGATCTTTCCAAGGAGACTCGCATGGCCCTGATGGACTTCATCAAGAAGCAGTTTATCGACATCCTGCAGTGGACCGAGGACGGCGACGGCACGCTGGCCTGGCGCTTCCCGATGGCGGAAATGGAAATCCAGCACGGTGCCAGCCTGACCGTGCGCGACTCGCAGCTGGCATTGTTCGTCAACGAAGGCACCGTCGCCGACGTCTTCGCCCCGGGCATGTACACGCTGACGACCAACACGCTGCCGGTACTGACCTACCTGAAGAACTGGGACAAGCTCTTCGAATCCCCGTTCAAGAGCGACCTCTACTTCTTCTCGACACGCACCCAGCTCGACCAGAAGTGGGGCACGCCGAACCCGATCACCATCCGCGACAAGGAATTCGGCATCGTCCGCTTGCGCGCCTTCGGCATCTACAGCTACCACCTGGTCGATCCCAAGGCCTTCTATCAGAAGATTTCCGGCACCCGCGACAGCTACGGCCGCGACGAGCTCGAGGGCCAGCTGCGCAACACCCTGGTCGCCGGCCTGACCGACCTGTTCGGCGAATCCGGCGTGCCCTTCATCGACATGGCGGCCAATCAGGACGAATTCGGCAAGGCGATGCTGGAAAAGGCCCGGCCGATGTTCGCCGAATACGGCCTGGCGCTCGACTCGCTGGTGGTCCAGAACGTGTCGCTGCCGGAAGAGCTGCAGAAGACGCTGGACCAGAAGATCAGCATGAACATGATCGGCGACATGCAGCGCTACACCCAGTTCCAGGTCGCCAACAGCATTCCCGACGCGGCCAAGAACGAGGGCGGCCTGGCGGCGATGGGCGTCGGCCTCGGCGCCGGCGTCGGCTTCGGCCAGGTGGTCGGCCAATCGATGGCGGCGGCGCTGCAGCCGACCGGCGCAGCCCCGGCGGCCGGCGGCACGGTGTCGGCCGACGAGGTGGTGGCGACGCTGGAGAAGCTGCATGGGTTGGTCGAGAAGGGCATCCTCAGCCAGGCCGAATTCGATGCCAAGAAGGCCGAGCTGCTGAAGAAGCTGACCTGAATCTTGCGCCGCCCGCCGTCCTTCCTCCCTCTCCGCTAGGCTCGTGGCGCTCAACGCCACTTGCCCGTCCTGCGGCGCGCCGGTCGTCTTCCGCTCGGCGTCATCGGTCTTTGCCGTCTGCGAATACTGCAGCAGCACGCTGGTCCGCCACGACCTGGCGCTGGAGGATATCGGCAAGATGGCGGCGCTGGTCGAGGACCGCTCGCCGCTGCAACTGGGCGTCGAAGGCCACTACCGCGGCGTGCATTTCGCGCTGATCGGGCGCATCCAGCTGAAATACAGTCAGGGCTACTGGAACGAATGGCATCTGCTGTTCGACGACGCGCGCACCGGCTGGCTGTCGGAAGCCGGCGGCGAATATGTGCTCACTTTTGCCGAGCCGGTGATGGAACCGATCCCGGCCTACGACGACCTGCAGATCGGCCAGCGCTTCGTGCTCAGCAGCCAGGTGTGGACGGTCAGCAATCTGGAGCGCGCCGAATGCGTCGCCGGCGAAGGCGAACTGCCATTCAAGGTCGGCGCCGGCTATCCGCTGCTCGCCGCCGACCTGCGCAGCGCCAGCCATTTCGCCACGCTCGATTATTCCGAAACGCCGCCGCTGCTGTTTCTTGGCGAAGCGGCGGATATCCGCCAGCTGCAGCTGTCCGGCCTGCGCGCCGAACTGCAGGACAAGACGGTGGCCGCCCAGGTCTTCCGCTGCCCGTCCTGCGCCGCGCCGCTGCAGGCGCGTTCGGCCGACATCGTCGCCGTCGCCTGCGCCAGCTGCGGAGCCGTCGTCGATACCGCCGACGCCAATCACCGCCTGCTGTCGCAAGCCCTCAAGCACAACGACGAAACCTGGGACCCGCGCCTGCCGCTCGGCAGCACCGGGCTGCTCGACGGCCAGCCGTTCGAGGTCATCGGCTTCCTGGTCAAGCGGAGCAAAGTCGACGGGTTCGCCTACGACTGGCGCGAGTACCTGCTGGCCGGCGAACTTGGCACCTATCGCTGGCTGACCGAATACGACAACCACTGGAATGTGGTCGAGGTGCTGACGCAGCCGCCGGCCAGCGCCGGCGCCCAGGAAATCGCCGAGGTGCGCTGGTCGGGCGAAAGCTTCCGCCATTTCGCCAGCGCGCCGAATGCCGAAGTGGTCTATGTCGCCGGCGAATTCACCTGGCGGGTGCAGCGCGGCGAGCGCAATCGCGTCGTCGATTACGTCGCGCCGCCCTTGCTGCTGTCGCGCGAATCGAATGCCAGCGAACTCTCCTGGTCGCTCGGCAGTTACGTCGAGCCGGCGGTGATCGCTGCCGCCTTCCGGCCGCCGAAGGCCTTGCCCGATCCGCTCGGCGTCTATGCCAACCAGCCGAATCCCTGGCAGGAGACGCACCGCCGCGTCTGCCGCCTGTTCTGGAAGCTGGCCCTGCTCGCCGTCGTGCTGCAGGCCTGGTTCTGGCTGTTCTCGGGCGGCCAGCCGCTCCTGCGCGAGGCCTTCGAATTCACCCCGCAGAGCGTTGCCGAGGCCCGCCAGACCGGCGAGTTCACGGTCAGCGGCAAACCGCGCAAGCTGGCCGTGCGCAACCTGACCTCGGTGGACAACAGCTGGCTCGGCCTCGAGCTGCTGCTGGTCAACAAGGCCACCGGCGAAGCCTGGCCGGCGGCGCGGGAAATCGCCTACTATCATGGCTACGACGACGGTTACTGGTGGGAGGGCAACAATGAGGACGAGGTGGTGTTCCTGAACGTGCCGCCCGGTACCTATTACCTGACGGTCGATGCCGAACTGCCGGCGGAGCGGCCGGCGCCGGTGCGCACCCTGCTCGAAGTCACGGCGCCCGGCGTTGGCTGGTCCAACTTCATTATCGTGATGATCGTCCTGGTCATCTTCCCGATCCTGACCCGCATGCGTCATGCCGCCTTCGAAGTGCAGCGCTGGGCGGAAAGCGATCACGCGCCGGAGAGCAGCGAGGACGACGACTGATGTTCCACAAGTTCAACCTGCTCGTCGCTTCGCTCGCCCTGGCCCTGTTCGCCACGGCCCAGCAGCAGGGCTGGAACCTCTTTGACGACGTCGCCAATCCGGGCAGCGGCAAGGGCAGCAGCAGCCGGGTCAGCCACAAATGAACGCCGGCCGGGGGCTCCGCCAGCTGTTCGCGGCGTTGCTCGCCGGCCTCTGTCTGTCATCCGCAACGGCCCAGGAAAGGGTGTCGCTGCAACTGAACTGGAAACACCAGTTCCAGTTCGCCGGCTATTACGCCGCCATCGAACAGGGCTATTTCCGCGAGGCCGGCTTCGTGGTCGAGTTGCGCGAACTGCCCGATGGGGGCGATCCAATCAGCGCCGTGCTCAAGGGCCAGGCCGATTTCGGCATCGCCGCCTCGGAGCTGGCGCTGCACCGGGCGCAGGGCAAGCCGGTGGTGGCCCTGGCGGTGATCGTCCAGCATTCGCCGCTGGTGCTGCTGGCCAATCGGCGGCGGATTCCCAGCATCGAGGCCCTGGCCGACAGCCGCATCATGCTGCTGCCGCACGAGACGGAGCTGTTCGCCTACCTCAAGCGCGAAGGCATCCAGCAATACACGGCGGTGCCGCACAGTTTCGATGCGGCCGACCTGATCGCCGGCAAGGTCGATGCCATTTCCGGCTATTCAACGGACGAACCCTTCGTGCTCCGGCAAAAGGGCTTTCCTTACATTACCTATGTGCCGAAGGCCGCCGGAATCGATTTCTATGGCGATACGCTATTCACCCAGGACAGCCGGGTGCGTGCCAAACCGGCCCAAGTCCGGGCCTTCCGCGCCGCCGCCTTGCGCGGCTGGGTCTATGCGCTGCAGCATCCCGAAGCCGTCGCCGACCTCATTCGCAGCCGCTACAGCCAGCGCCACAGCCGCGAACACCTGCTGTTCGAGGCGGCCGAACTGCGTCGCCTGATGCAACCCGACCTGGTGGACATCGGCCAGATGTCGGCCGCCCGCTGGCAGCAGATCGGCATGACCTACGCCGAACTCGGCATGCTGCCGGCCGATTTTTCGCTGGACGGCCTGATGCTGCCCGAGACATCGCGCGGCACGCCGGCCTGGCTGTGGACGGCGCTGGCGCTGACCGCCGTGTTGTTGCTGATGGTGAGCACGGCGGCGGCCCATTACGCCCGGCTGAATCGCCGGCTGACCGGTGAAATGGCCAGTCGCCAGGCGGCCGAAGCGGCCCTGCGCTGCAGCGAGGAGCGCTACCGCCGCCTGGCCGAGCAGAGCCGGGACGTGATCTGGACGGTGGACCTGGCCACCCTGTGTTACACCTACGTCAGCCCGGCCATCGAGAGCGCCCGCGGTTACCTGCCGGAAGAGGTGATCGGCCAGCCGGTGCAAGGCTCGTTGTCGGCCGAGTCGTATCAGCGGGTGATGGCCATGCTCGACGAGCATCTGCGGCGCCTGGCTGCCGGCGACCGGACGGCGATTTCCGGCATGACCGAGATCGAGCAACCGCACAAGGACGGCAGCCTGGTGTCGGCCGAAGTGGTGGCCAGTTTCCTGCTCGACGAGGCCGGTCAGCCGGTGGCCGTGCTCGGCATCTCGCGCAACAACGCCGAGCGGCGGGCGGTCGAGGCCCAGTTGCGGGGCGCCAACGACCGTCTGCGCCAGCAGCTGGAGGAAATCGGCAAGTTGCAGGAGGCGCTTCACGAGCAGGCGATCCGCGACAGCCTGACCGGCTGCTTCAACCGCCGTTACCTGGACGAGACCATGGAGCGCGAACTGTGGCGGGCCCGCCGCGAAGGCTACCCGCTGGCCGTGGTCATCCTCGACCTCGACCACTTCAAGCAGATCAACGACACCTACGGCCACCTGGCCGGCGACGAGGCGCTGCGCGTGCTGGCCGACCGCCTGCGCCAGGACATTCGCCAGGAGGATGTGCTCTGCCGCTATGGCGGCGAGGAATTCGTCATCCTGATGCCGCGCATGCCGCTGCTCATCGCCGCCGAGCGGGCCGAGCGCTGGCGCGCCTCGATCGCCGCCATCCGCGTCCGCTTCGGCAGTTTCGAACTGCACTTCACCACCTCGGCCGGCGTCGCCGCCTATCCCGATCACGCCCGCATGTCGGACGACCTGATGAATTGCGCCGACCTGGCGCTCTACCAGGCGAAGGAAGGCGGCCGCAACCGCGTCGTCGTCTTCGCCCAGCCGCCAGTCTGAACGCCGCTCAGGCGGCGCCGACGGCGAAGCACAGGTACTTCACTTCCAGGTATTCGTCGATGCCGTATTTCGACCCTTCGCGGCCGACGCCGGACTGCTTGATGCCGCCGAACGGCGCCACCTCGTTCGAGATCAGGCCAGTATTGATGCCGACCATGCCATATTCCAGCGCCTCGCCGACGCGCCAGCAGCGGCCGATGTCGCGGCTGAAGAAATAGGCGGCCAGGCCGAACTCCGTGTCGTTGGCCAGGGCGATGGCCTGCGCCTCGGTCTCGAAGCGGAACAGCGGCGCTACCGGGCCGAAGGTCTCCTCGCGAGCGACCGCCATCGCCGGGCTGACGTCGGCCAGCACGGTCGGCTGGAAGAAGTTGCCGCCGCGTTCGTGGCGGGCGCCACCGCAGAGCACGCGGGCGCCCTTGGCAACGGCATCGGCAACATGGGCCTCGACCTTGGCCAGGCCGGCGGCGTTGATCAGCGGTCCCTGGTTGACGCCGTCCTCGCTGCCCGAGCCAACCTTCAGGCTCTGCGTGCGCTCGGCCAGGCGGGTGGCGAAAGCTTCGTAAATGCCGGCCTGGACCAGGAAACGGTTGGCGCAGACACAGGTCTGGCCGGTGTTGCGGTACTTGGCGATCATCGCCCCGTCGACTGCGGCGTCGAGGTCGGCGTCGTCGAAGACGATGAACGGCGCGTTGCCGCCCAGCTCCAGCGACAGCTTCTTCACCGTCGGGGCGCTCTGTGCCATCAGTAGCCGGCCGACCGCCGTCGAGCCTGTGAACGACAGCTTGCGGACGATCGGGCTAGCGGCCAGGGCGCCGCCGATCTCGGCCGGATTGCCGGTCACCACGTTTAGCACGCCGGCCGGCAGGCCGGCCCGTTCGGCCAGCACGGCCAGGGCCAGCGCCGTCAGTGGCGTCGCTTCGGCCGGCTTGCCCACCACCGTGCAGCCGGCAGCCAGCGCCGGCGCCACCTTGCGGGTGATCATCGCCAGCGGGAAGTTCCACGGCGTGATCGCCGCGCAAACGCCGATCGGCTGACGCACGACGAGCAGGCGCTTGTCGGCATTCGGGCTGGGAATGCTCTCGCCGTAGGTGCGCTTGCCCTCTTCGGCGAACCACTCGACGAAGGACGCACCGTAGGCCACCTCGCCCTTCGCCTCGGCCAGCGGCTTGCCGCCCTCGGCGGTGATCAGCCGGGCGAGGTCGTCGGCATGGGCGTTGATCAGGCGGAACCACTCGATCAGCACGGCGCCGCGCTGCTTGGCGGTGAGCGCCCGCCAGGCCGGCAGGGCCGCATCGGCGGCGGCGATGGCGCGCTGCGTTTCGCCGGCGCCGCAGCGCGGCACCTCGGCCAGGCGCTCGCCGGTCGCCGGGTCGACCACCGTCAGCGTCGCCCCGTCGTCGGCGCCTACCCATTGCCCGCCGATCAGGTTGGCGGCGCGCAGCAAATCCGGATTCTGTAGTTTCATGACTTTGAAAATTCCCGTGAAAACGTTAAGTTGGCGGACATACCGGAGACCCTTCACGAAACGCATGCCCGTCCTGCCCTCGCTACTTGCCATCCTCGCCGCCGTGCTGCTGGCCGCCTGCGGTTCGCCTGCCAGCCGCCCCGGCACAGCGTCGGGAACTATAACGCAGGCGCCGCTGGCGATCAGCGAGAAGGGCAACGAAGTCGCCCTCTACGCCCTCGGCCTGATCGACACCGGCTACCGATTCGGCGGCAAGAACCCGGAAGCCGGCCTCGACTGCAGCGGCATGGTCAGCTACATCTACAACCAGGCCGCCGGCATCAAGGTGCAAGGCAGCGCCGCCGACATCGCCCGCCGCGGCCGGCCGATCGAACGCCACCTGCTGCGTCCCGGCGATCTGGTCTTCTTCAACACGCGCAACCGTCCGTTCTCGCATGTCGGCATCTACCTGGGCGACGACCGCTTCGTGCATGCTCCGTCCACCAACGGCCGCGTCCGCATCGACGCCCTCGGCGACCGTTATTACGCGCAACGTTTCGAGGCGGCACGGAGCTTTTTCGATTAGTTGCCAGCGACGATTGATTGGACGCCTACGGCGGCAAACGGTAGAATCCGACCTCCCAAGCGCCCATAGCTCAGCTGGATAGAGTACTGCCCTCCGAAGGCAGGGGTCGTGCGTTCGAATCGCGCTGGGCGCGCCAGA
>PHCU01000099.1 GCA_002842345.1 Betaproteobacteria bacterium HGW-Betaproteobacteria-12
TTTCTGGCGTTGCGGATAGGGTGGCCCGGTTTCGAGGCGGGCATCGTCGACCGGCGTGCCGACGGTGAAGTGATAGACGCTCTGCCAGCGCTCGCCGGCCAGGCCGAAAGCCTGGTGCACCGGATCGTCGAAGAAGCAGCCGATGCCGGTGCCGCGCACGCCGGCCGCTTCGGCTTCGAGGTAGAGCGCCTGGCCGAGTAGACCGGCCTCGCGCAGCAGGGCGCGGTAGCCGTAACCGTCTTCGGTGGCCGTGGTGAATTCCGCCAGCATGCCGAGCGAAAAGGCGCTGGTGGCGGCGATATCCTGATCGCAGGAGAGGCTGCGGGCTAGGCGCTGCACTTCCTGCAGGCCCAGTTCGGCGAGGCGGCGCAGGCCGAGATGCGGCGGTGCTTCGGCCACGGTCTGGTGATCGGGAAAGGTGATCGCCAGTGTCGCCGCCAGTTCATCGGCGGCCGGTGTCCGCGGCAGCAGATAGAGACCCGGCGACAGACCATCCACGCGTAGCACGAACAGCAGCAGGTGGATGTGCGGGTTGGCCTCCTGGGCGACGAACGGCAGCTGGGGGCGCGGTAAGGCGGCATCGAGGATGCGGTAGAAGGCCGCCTGCGGCAGTCGGCATTTCGGGTCGAAGCGCTGGGCGCTGCGCCGCTGGCGGATCAGTTGCCCGGAGCTGGCAGTTCCCGGATGCGGCGGCAGCGGCGGATAGGCAGGAAAGGCCGGGGCGGCGACGGGCGCCGCCTCGTCCGGCAGCGGTCGGCTGGCCGTCGCGGCCTGGTCGATAATCGGCCAGCGATAGCCGGGCGACGGGTCGATGCGCGTTGGCTGGCCCTGCCAGGTTGCCGCTTTCAGCCGCTCGAGCAAGGCTGCCGGCGCGGGCAGCGACTGCAGGCCCGGGCCCTCGATGGCCAGCAGGATTTCCGGCTCCTCGTTCTCGGTGAAGGCGTAGCGCGAGGGCGGGAAATCCTCGGCCCGGTCGAGGCCGAGCAAGGCGCCGAGCGTTGCCCCGGACACCGGCAGCGGCCGGACCGTCCAGCCGAGCAGCGCGGCGGCATAGCTGAGGGCGCCGACGGCATGGCCGACGTCGAGCTGGCAGTAGCGGAAGGCGCGCTCGCCGTATTTCCAGGCTTCGCGCCACATGACGCTGCTCAGCGCCACGGCCAGCCACGGCGCCTCGCCGGTCGGCAGCGTCAGGGCGCGGCCTTCCAGTGCGTGCTGTTCCGCCTCGTAGTGATGCAGGCCGTCCGGCACGCCGGGCAGGCCGCCGGCCAACACCCAGGCCTCGACCGGGTGCAGGTTGCCCGAGGACGGATTGCAGCGCAGCGCCCAGCGGCTCGGTCCCCAGCTTTTCCAGGCGGCAATGGCCAGGGAGAGTTCGAGCAGGACGCCCAGGCTGGTCAGGTCGGGTGTCACCGGTTGGGCCGGTGCTTCCGCGAGCCGGGCGTAGGGCCGGTCGAAGCGCTCGGCCGCCAGCGGCAGTTCCAGCACCGGGGCGCCAGGGTAATGGCGGAAGGGCGCCGGTTGGGCATCCCAGTCGAGCTGGCCCGGCCCTTCGGCGTAGGCGGCGAAGCGGTGCTTGGTGCGCGCATGGTAGGCGCGCAAAAGATTTTGTGGGGTATCCGACACGGCGTCTGGTTTTTCCTTGGTTGAACGATCTTGAGCAAGGCCTGTGCCCGTTTGGAATCAGGGGCTTGCCAAGGTTGGCACCATCCCTGCGAGAAGGTTCAAACCCCAACCCGATCAACCGAGGAGATCATGATGGAAACAACCACGCCTCCGATTACCCGCGAGGCCGCCCTGCGCGTCGCGCTGGCCGCCCGCGCCATGCCGGCGGTGACGCTGGCCAGCCTGCTGGACCTGCTGCAGCGCCGGCTTGGCGACGACATCGACGAGGAGAAATTGCGCCAGGTCACCGTCACCATGCTGAAGACCGGCTTCGCCAGTGTCGACGGCGAGGAGGACGGCGAAGATATCGGCATCGGCCTGGAAGCGATGAAACTGGCCGTGCGCATCCTGTGGGGCGAAACCCAGGGCGACGATTCGCTGCCGAAAATCCAGTCGTACGAAGCCGGCGAGATGCCCGGTTCGGTGCGCGTCGCCATCGCTTCCGACAAGGGCGACCTGCTCTCTGGCCACTTCGGCTCCTGCCTGCGCTTTCTGGTTTACCAGGTGTCGCCGGACGCAGTTCGCTTGATCGACATCCGCGACACCATGGACGCCGAGTTCGCCGAAGACAAGAACCTGTGGCGGGCGCAGCTGATCGGCGATTGTCAGGTGTGCTACGTGGTGTCGATCGGCGGGCCGGCGGCGGCCAAGGTGATCCGCGCCGACATCTATCCGATCAAGGTGCCGGATGGCGGGCCGGCACTCGACATCATCAAGCCCTTCCAGGTTGCCATGCGCGAATCGCCGCCACCCTGGCTGTCGAAAATCCTCGGCGTCTCGGCCGAGAAGCGGCTGAAAAACTACAGCGCCGCCACCGACGAAGAATAGATGGGCAAGTCCGGCGGCCTAGGCGGCCGCTTTTTCCATCTGCCGCGGATAGAGGCCGACCTGGGTCATCAGGTTGCCCTCACTGCAATTCCACCAGACCGCGACCCAGGCCGCGCCGTCGTCGTCGATGCGCTCGACGGCGCAGGTCGAGCCAATCATGTCCATGAACAGGTCGAGGTCGTCCTCGTCGAGTTCCGGATCGGGGGTGATGCTGAGAATGCGGACATGGTCGCCGCGGGCGACGGTGTGGCCCCGGCAGTCGAGGGTGGTAGCGGGCATAGCTGGCTCCGGTGGGGTTGGCAGCGTGTCGCAAAGTCGACGCTGGCAGGGACTTTTCATGGTGGCGTGCAACTGGCGTGCCACCCCGGATTTTTCAAGGAGGGAATATGAGCAGGATAGGAATGTTCTTCGGCACCGAAACCGGCACCACCCGGCTGGTTGCCAAGAAAATGCAGAAGAAGCTGGGCGATGAACTCTGCGACAAGCCGGTCAACGTCAATCGCATCACGCCCGACGAGATGCTGGCCTACGAGGCGCTGATTCTCGGCACGCCGAGCTACGGCGTCGGCGAGATTCCCGGCAACGGCGTTTCCGGCTGTTTCGAGCCGAACTGGGCTGAGTTTTTCGCCAAAATGCCGGAGAACCCGGATTTCTCCGGCAAGCGCATCGCTTTCTTCGGCCTTGGGGCGCAGGAGCGCTATGCCGACCGTTTCTGCAGTTCGCTGCTGCCACTGGTCGAGCAATTCAAGCGCTGGGGTGCCGAGGTGATCGGCGACTGGCCGGCCGACGGCTATACCTTCGAGCAGTCGGCGGCGCTGGTCGACGGGCGCTTCCTCGGCCTGATCATCGACCAGCGCACGCAGGGCATGCATACCGACGAGCGGATCGATACCTGGCTGGCCCAGGTGGTGCCGTTGCTGCAGGAAAAGCTGGGCGCCTGATCGGCGCCGGGCAAGCCTCAGAGGCTGGCGAGCAAGCGGTGCAAGGTCTGGCCGCCAGCCGGCGTCAGTAGCCAGGCGAGGGCGCCGCAGTTGACGATCACGGTGGCCCAGAACACGACGAGAAACGAGGTCTTGGCCGTCTTATGGCGCAACTGCTGCTGCGCCACCAGCGCGCCCGGCCAGCCACCGGCCAGGGCCAGCAGGTGCAGCGTGTTTTCCTGGGTGCGCCAGCGGCCGTTGCGCGCAGCCGATTTGTCGAGAGCGTAGGCGAGGAAAGCAACGACGCTGAGCCCGCAGTAGATCACCGGCAGCATCGCCGGCAGCTTGCCGGCCAAGGCCGATACGGCGAGCAAGGCCAGGAACAGGGCGGCCAGTATCAGCGGCCAGCGCTTGCTGGTTGGACCGGCCGGCATCCTTTTCTGGCCGGCAGGGCGGACGAACTGAACGGCGGCGGCGCGTGGGCGGCCCTTGTCGTCACGGGCCATTTCGTAAGTCACGATCTCGTCGCCGGCCGGTCTTGGCTGGCCGCGGGCGAAGGCGCGGATATGCAGAAAAAGACGCTCGCCGCCGCAGTTGGGCGTGATGAAACCGAAACCCTGCTCATCCTTCCACTGGCTGATTCTTCCCTGAAGACGCATGCCCGCTCCTGTTTGCCAAATTCGGCCGGCATTTTCGCCGAATCACAGCACGTAGAACAGTATCGCGATGAAATGCGCCAGGCTGCCGGCGATGACGAACAGGTGCCAGATGCCGTGCCAGTGGCGGAAGCGCTCGTCGAAGGCGAAGAAGACGATGCCGACGGTGTAGAACAGGCCGCCCGCCGCCAGCCAGAGGAAACCGGCCAGCCCGAGCTGGTCGAGCAAGGGCTCAATGGCAACGAGGACGATCCAGCCCATCAGCGCGTAGATGATCAGCGACAACACCCGCGCTTCCGAGCGAGGCTTGATCTCCTGCAGCATGCCGAGCAGCGCCAGGCTCCAGACGATGGCGAACAGCGTCCAGCCCCACGGGCCGCGCAGGCTGATCAGGCAGAAGGGGGTATAGCTGCCGGCGATCAGCAGGTAGATCGACAGGTGGTCGAGTTTCCGGAACACCCGCTTCAGGCGGCCGCGCACGCTGTGGTAGGCGGTGGAGATGGCATAGAGCAGCACCAGCGTCGCGCCATAAACGGCGACGCTGACCATCTTCCAGGCATCGCCGCTGGCAGCGGCCTGGAGTTGTAGCCAGACCGCCCCGGCCACCGCGAACACGGCGCCGATCAGGTGCGTCCAGGCGTTGAAGCGTTCTCCGTGGTAGATGACTTGCCTCGCGCGGGATCATGGGATGCCCGAGGCAGCCGTGTACGGCGCTGTCAGGCCAATATCGGACAGCGCTGGCCCGACCTCGTTCCTTTGCCGTTTGGCGATGCGCTCAGAACAGCCGGGTCAGGTGCGCGGCGAGTTCCCGTTCGCTGACGAAGCTCAGGTCATACATGGCGCTCAGGCCCTTGGCGTGTTCGTCGCTCAGGCCGACGATGCACATGATGAACTGCTTGCCGTCGAGGCCGAGGCGCTTGCGCACGGTCAGGTACTTGTCGATGTTCTGGCGGAACTCGCCGGTCTTGCATTCGATGCAGACCGGCGTCCTGCCGTCGATCAGCATGAACACGTCGAGCTCGTAGCTGTCGTCGTTCTGCAGCGTGATGCTCAGGTTGCGGGCGCAGGAGAAGCGTTTGTTGCGTTCGCGGGCATAGTTCAGCGCCGTCATCAGGGCAAACCACTCCAGCCATTCGCCGTTGAAGAAATGACGGATGCTGGGGGCACTCTGCAGGATCAGCCGGACATTGTTTTCCGGACGGTTGTGGAAGCACTTGGCGACGAAGGAGAAGTCATACAACTGCTGGCAGAAGGCCGAAATGGCCTGGGCCTCGGCCGGCGATTTCTTGGCCAGCGGGATGGTCGTGCTGGAATGTTCCTTCTGCTGCGCCCAGCGGATGCGCTCGACGACGTCCTTGAGCAGCGTCGGATCGCCGCCGATGCTCATCGCCACTTCGTCGAAAAATCCTGTGGTATCCACACCGCGCAGGTTGGCCTGGATCTTGATCTGTTTTTTGTGGAACCAGTCGTGGATCGGGCCGTGCTGCAGTTCGGTAGCCAGCGTATCGGTGTTGGTCAGATCGAGATCGGCCAGCGCTGCCGGGGCAGTTACGGATTCGGCAGCGGGCTGGGCCGCCGGCTTGTTAGCCGAATTCAGGCGAATGACTTCACGCTGGGCGGTGAAATACTTGTCGAGCAGCTTTTCGATGAAGAACAGCGTCGGGTAGACGGCCGCCTGGGCGCCGCAGCCGGGACAGGCGATGCTCTGGTTGGCGAAGGTTTCGGGCTGTTCGGCGAGCAGCGCGCATTTGTTGCAGCGGACGATGGCCATGGGATAAGGGTGGGCGGTTGGAATATCCCGTGAGTATAAGGGCAAGGTCATGCCGGTGTTTCGCAACGAAACTGCAACATTGGCGCCAGAGAATGCCCGGGTTGTCCTTCCATCCATTGAGGAGTTTTCCATGCGTTCCCTGTTCGCCGTCTCCGTTGCCGCACTGTTCCTGACCGCCTGCGCCAGCCAGTCCACCCCGTCAGCCGCCACGCCCGCGCCGGTCGCTGCCGCAGCGCCGAAGGCGCCACAGTGCTGGAACGGCGATGCCGGCAAGTTCGAGGCGGTCGGCGTCAAGACCAAGATTTCCGGCGTCGAGGTCGCCTGCAAGCCGACCAGCGACGGCAAGAATGCCCAGTGGATGGGTGCTGGTCACTAAGCAGCTTCCTGCTACGTGCCTGAACGCCGCCCGCGAGGCGGCGTTTGATTTTTTAGGGGGATATGGAACCAAAGAGAGCAGGGGCGTTTCCCGTTTCCTTTGGTCCGCCGGTCCGCTTGCCGGGCAAGTCCGCGACGTGCGTGTTGGCACTCGCCGCAGGTTGTGCCGCATCAATCTCCTCCGCAACCCCCTCCGCCACAGCCATCGCCGTCCCCGCCCCCGCTATCACCCGCCTCAGCGGAAGCCGAGTCGCCGAACCCGTCGGTGGATCCATCGACTGACGAGCTGTTGAAGTCGCTGCCGCAATGGACCGGTCCCGACGCGCCATCCTTTGACTCGCGGCGCACCGATCCACAATCGGGAACATAACGAAAGCCATCCTTGATGTTGAGCTTGGCGTCGATGGCGAACAGCAGTGGCAGTCGCGTCGGATGGCGCGGATCGATGTGCTCTTCGCGACAGACATACCACCAGCAACGGCGAAGACCAGCGTTGGCGAGGCGGTCGCTGCCCAAGGCGACCGCTGGCGTGTGGTGCAAAAAACAACCGAAAGCCTTGCGGCAGAACAACTCGTAGTTCCTTGTATACAAGATGAATTCATGCCACAAGTCGTCCACAACTTGCGAGGGCATGGAAACGAACTTTCGGCCACTCATTGCATAGGCGAGGAAGAAATGACGCAACGCATGAGCTGCCAACTGACAGTCCTTCAACGCCAGTTCCGGCCGACGTTTGCGCAGGCGCTCAAACAACCCGCGAGGCAACTCGAAGCTTCTGATGTATTCCAGCCGCTGTAGCGCGACCTGGCGTTGCCAGCGGATGATCAGGACACCAAGTACTACGACAAACGCGAGGGCAAGAAAAACGGTCATGGGTGGGGTCCAGCGTGCGAGATCGGCCTGCAGGGTTTTTGCGCAGGTCAGGGGACTGCACGGGTAGGCACCGATGTGCAACCTGCATCAACCCTGAACAACGACAGTAGACGGACGCCGTGTGAGGTGGCCAGCCCAAGCGATGAGGGTTCACGGCGGTCCGGCTGACTGATGGGATCGTTAGCGGGCTGGTGCGGAATGATGGTTGGGCTGAGGGGCAAGATATTTGCTTTTTAGTAAGGCTTTGGCGCGAGATTGATCAATGTGCTTTATGAGGGGTGATGCGTCAGTCCGGAAATAGAACCAGAAATATTCCCCATGTTTGTTGCGAGCGATTCGAGTCAAGGTGAAAGCAAGGAGAACTCCCTTCATTTCCTCAACGGATTCGTCGTCGCAAATTATCTCGGCCGCGTTCCCCGCAAATGAGAATTGTGGGGCTGTTCCTTTCAGCGACAGACCGCTAAATACGATTTCGGCGTCAGCTCTGGACTTTACTTTATAGCGCCGAACCTTCATGAAACGCCTGACAAGCAGGCAGCATGCCAATACAGCAATTAATGGTCCGATTACTTCCATGGATTAGACGGCTAACGAGGCTGTAGAAAGATTGTATTCATGCCCGCATCGTGCCTCGAGCCATAAGGAATAACAAGGCGCCAGCCTGAGGTTGAAAGCAGGGCGGTGCCATGGTTCGCTACAGGGATGATCGTACCATCGGTGTCGAGGCCTAGATTTCCGATGCCTAAGTCGGCTGCAAGCCGGCCGGTGAAGGCAAGAATGGCCAGTGGATGGGCGCCGGCCACTAAGCGCCTTCCTGCCCCGTGGCCAAACGCCGCCCACGAGGCGCGTTTGATTTTTGGGGCGAATATAATGCGACCCCATGGCTTCTTCCCCCTCCCGCAGCGTCCGCCCGCGACGCGATGATTCCGTCCGCGACACCCTGACTGCCGATGCCCGCCGCCTGCTCGCGCTGCAACGCGAGTTGCAGCGTGCGGCCGGCGACAAGCGCGACAAGCTGCAGACCGAGCTCGGCGCGCTGCTGGCGGCTTCGCAGGCGGCGGTGGCGGCGCGGCGGGCGAAGCTGCCGAAGCCGGAGTTCCAGGCCGACCTGCCGGTCAACGAGCGCCGCGCCGACATTGCCGAGCTGATCGCCAGCAACCAGGTGGTCATCGTTTGCGGCGAGACCGGTTCCGGCAAGACGACGCAGTTGCCAAAAATCTGCCTCGATCTCGGCATCGGCGCCCGCGGCCTGATCGGCCACACGCAGCCGCGCCGGCTGGCCGCTCGCTCGGTCGCCACGCGCCTGGCGCAGGAACTGAAGACCCAGGTCGGTGCCGGCATCGGCGTCAAGATCCGCTTCCAGGACCGCAGCGGGCCGGAGAGCTGGGTCAAGTTGATGACCGACGGCATCCTGCTCGCCGAGTCGCAGTCCGATCCTTACCTGAACGCCTACGAGGCGATCATCATCGACGAGGCGCACGAGCGCAGCCTCAACATCGACTTCCTGCTCGGCTACCTGAAGCAGCTGCTGCCGCGGCGCCCGGAGCTGAAGGTGATCATCACCTCGGCGACCATCGATGCCGAGCGGTTCTCGCAGCATTTCAACGGGGCGCCGGTGATCGAGGTCTCCGGCCGGCTGTATCCGGTCGAGGTGCGCCATCGCCCGGTCGAGGATCTGGCCAAGAAGGACGACGAGCGCGACCTGTACGACGCCATCGTGGACGCTGCCGACGAGCTGGCCCGGCTGGGCAGCGGCGACATCCTGGTGTTCCTGCCCGGCGAGCGGGAAATCCGCGAGGCGGCGGAAGCGCTGAGGAAGCACGCGCTGGCCCGGCCGGGGCTGTCCTCGGCGCACGCGCCGGAAATCCTGCCCTTGTTCTCGCGCCTGTCGGCCGGCGAGCAGGACCGCATCTTCAAGCCCTCCGGCGGCCAGCGGCGCATCGTGCTGGCGACCAACGTCGCCGAAACCTCGCTGACCGTGCCGGGCATCCGCTACGTCATCGACACCGGGCTGGCGCGCGTCAAGCGCTACTCCTACCGCAACAAGGTCGAGCAGCTGCAGGTCGAGAAAATCTCGCAGGCGGCGGCGCGGCAGCGGGCAGGGCGCTGCGGCCGGGTGGCGGCCGGCGTCTGTATCCGCCTCTACGACGAGGCGGATTTCAACGCCCGGCCGCCGTTCACCGATCCGGAAATCCTGCGCTCGTCGCTGGCCGGCGTCATCCTGCGCATGAAGTCGCTGAAACTGGCCGATGTCGAGAGCTTTCCCTTCATCGAGCCGCCACCGGCCAAGGCGATCAGCGACGGTTACGCGCTGCTGCAGGAACTCGGGGCGCTCGACGACGACAACAAGCTAACCCGCGTCGGCGAGGCGCTGGCCCGCCTGCCGCTCGATCCGCGCATTGGCCGCATGCTGGTCGCCGCCCGCGATCTCGGCTGTTTGAAGGAAGTGCTGGTGATCGCCGCCGGCCTGGCGACGCAGGACCCGCGCGAGCGGCCGCAGGAGCGGCAGCAGGCGGCCGACGAGAAGCATAAATTGTTTGCCGACGAGAAGTCGGAATTCCTGTCCTGGTGGAAGCTGTGGAACTGGTTCAAGGCTGCCGTCGAACACAAGAAATCGAACAAATTGCTGGTCGATACCTGCCACGCCCATTTCCTGTCCTATCTGCGGCTGCGCGAATGGCGGGAAGTGCATGGCCAGTTGCATGCGATGGTCACCGAACTGGGCTGGAAGGAAAACGATGTTCCCGGCACTTACGACGCCATCCACATGGCGCTGCTCTCGGGGCTGCTCGGCAACATCGGCTGCAAGTCGGACGAGTCCGGCTACTACCTCGGCGCGCGCGGCATTCGCTTCCTGATCCACCCATCGTCGCCGCTGCAGAAGAAGGCCGGCAAATGGATCATGGCCGCCGAGATCACCGAGACGACGCGCCTGTTCGGCCGCTGCGTCGCCCGCATCGAAGATGGCTGGATCGAGAAAGTGGGCGCGCACCTGCTCAAGCGCCAGTACTTCGATCCGCACTGGGAAAAGAAATCCATGCAGGTCGCCGGCTGGGAGCGGACGACGCTGTACGGTATCGTCATCAATCCGAAGCGGCGCATCCATTACGGCCCGCTGGCACCGGCCGAGGCGCGGGAAATTTTCATCCGCCAGGGTCTGGTCGGCGAGGAAATCGACGAGAGCTTCGCCAAGCGCTGGCCCTTCTTCCAGCACAACCAGAAGCAGATCCGCGACATCGAGAAGATCGAGCACAAGCAGCGCCGGCAGGACGTGCTGGTGGACGACGAGCTGATCTTCGCCTTCTACGACTCGATCATTCCCGAAGGCATCCACAACGGCGCGACCTTCGACCACTGGCGCAAGGAAGCCGAGCAGGAGAATGCGAAGCTGCTGTTCCTGGCTCGCGACGACCTGATGCGCCATTCGGCGGCCGGCGTGACGACGGAAGCCTTTCCGCACCAGATCAAGGTCGGCGGCGTCGAGTACGCGCTCACCTACCACTTCGAGCCCGGTTCGCCGCGCGACGGCGTAACGCTGACGCTGCCGCTGGCGCAACTGAACCAGATTCCGGTACTGCGCATGGAATGGCTGGTGCCGGGGCTGTTGAAGGAAAAACTGGTACAACTGATCAAGACGCTGCCGCAGAAGATTCGCGCCAAGCTGGTGCCGGTGCCGGAATTCGTCGAGGAGTTCATCGCCGCCACCGTCGGCAACGACCGCAAGATGAACCAGGGGCTGATTCCGCCCTTGATCGACTACATCCTCGAAGCGCGCGGCTTGAATGCCCGCGGCTGGGCGGTGACGCCGGATGCCTTCCGCCCGGATGCGCTGCCGGCGCATTTCTCGATGAACTACAAGCTGATCGACGAGCATGGCCGGCAACTGGACATGAACCGCAGCCTGGTCGCCTTGCGCGGCGAGTGGGGCAAGGAAGCCAAGGAGGAATTCGCCGAACTGCACGAAACGCCGTCCGAATACACCAAGCTGACTGACTGGACCTTCGGCGAACTACCGGAACTGATGGAAGTGCCGGTCGGCAAGCAGACGGTGATCGGCTACCCGGCGCTGATCGACGATGGCGAGACGGTCAGCCTGAAAGTCTTCGATTCCGCCGAGGAAGCCGCCGATTGCCACCGCAAGGGCCTGGCCCGGCTGTTCATGCTGCAGTTCCGCGAACAGGTGAAGTACTTCGACAAGAACATTCCCGGCCTGAGTCAGATGGCCATGCAGTACATGGCACTGGGCAGCAGCGACGACCTGAAGCGCCAGCTGGTCGACCTGAGCTTCGAGCGGGCCTGTCTGACCGAGCCGCTGCCGACCACGCCGGAGGCCTTCAAGGCCCGCTGCGGCGAAGCCAAGGCGCGGCTCGGCCTGATCATGCAGGAAGTCTGCCGCCTGGTCGGCACCGTGCTCGGTGAGTGGCAGGCAGTGGTCAAGAAACTGCCGGCCTTCAAGGCGCATGCCGCGGCGTTCGCCGACATCGAGGCGCAACTGAAACGCCTGCTCGGCAAGAACTTCGTCGTCGACACGCCCTTCGAGCGCCTGCAGCACTACCCGCGCTACCTGAAGGCCATTGGCGTCCGCCTCGACAAACTCAAGGCCAACCCGGCACGCGATGCCCAGCTGATGGCCGAGTACGGCCCGTTGTGGACCAATTACGAACGCCGCGCCATCCAGCTGGCCAAGCTCGGCACGCTCGATCCGCAGGTCGAGCAGTTCCGCTGGCTGCTGGAAGAATTGCGCGTCGGCCTGTATGCGCAGGAACTACGCACGCCGGTGCCGGTCTCGACCAAACGTCTGCAAAAGCAATGGGAAGGAATCAAGAATGGCTGACGTGATGCAGGCGCTGGCGCGCACTTTCGCCAACCTGAAAAGCGGCAAGGTCTGGCTGTACGTGCTGACTCCGGCGCTGTTCGCGCTGCTGCTGTCGATCGGCCTGGCGGTCTGGGCGCTCGGCGCTGTCGTCCAGCACCTGCTGAACTACCCGCCGATGACCTGGCTGGCCGCCTGGGGGTTGCTGTGGCTGGCCACCATCCTGGCCTACCTCGGCGGCTGGCTGGCGATCTTCGCGCTCGCCTACCTGTTCGCTTCGCTGCTGGCGGCCATCGTCATCATGCCGCTGATGCTCAAGCACCTGTCGGCCACCGAATACCGCGACGTGGCGCCGATGGGTAAGGACAGCTTCGTCGCGGCGGCGGTCAATAGCGTGCTGGCCTCGGTTTTGTTCATCTTCGCCTGGCTGCTGACCATCCCGCTGTGGCTGATCCCCGGCTTCTCGCTGCTGATCCCGCTGCTGCTGATGGCCTGGCTGAACCGCCGGACCTTTGCCTACGACGCGCTGTCGATGCATGCCACGGCCCAAGAATGGACGGCGCTGCGGCAGCAGAACAAGGCGCCGCTGTTCATGCTCGGCCTGACCATGGCACTGTTCGCCCACATTCCGCTGCTCGGTCTGCTGGTGCCGGCGCTGGCGGCGCTATCGTTCGTTCATTACGGGTTGGAAGCCCTGCGCCGCTCGCGTGGCGGCGCTATCGTCACCATCGAGGGAGAATCCGCATGAGCCGTATCTTTGGCGCCGTCATCATCGGCGACGAAATCCTGTCCGGTAAACGCCAGGACAAGCACTTCGCCAGGATCGCCGAACTCCTTGGCGCGCGCGGCCTGCAACTGTCCTGGGTCGAGTACCTGGGCGACGACCGGCAGCGTCTGACGCAGACCTTCCAGCGCACGATGGCCGCCGGCGACGTGGTGTTTTCCTGCGGCGGCATCGGCAACACGCCGGACGACCATACCCGGCAGGCCGTGGCGGCGGCGTTGGGCGTCGATCTGGCGCTACATCCGGAGGGCTATGAGGAACTGAAAGTGCGTTTCGCCGGCGAGGAAATCACCGACAAGCGCAAGCTGCTGGTTACTTTTCCGCAGGGTGTGCAGATCATTCCCAACCCGTTCAACCGCATTCCCGGCTTCATGGCCAACGACCACTACTTCGTGCCGGGCTTCCCGCAGATGGCGCACCCGATGATCGAATGGGCGCTCGACACCTTCTACCAGAGCGAATTCAAGCCGCTCGGCGACAAGATCGAGAAGGCCTTCCTGCTGACCGGGCCGACCGCCTACGAAAGCGCGCTGCTCGACCTGATGGAGCGCATCGTTGCCGACTACCCGACGCTGCGCCTGTTCTCCCTGCCGTCGCTGGTCGGCAAGGAAAGAAAGCACCTGGAGCTGGGCGTCGAAGGCGTGCCGGCGCTGGTCGATCGGGCGATGGAAGAAATCCGCGTCGAGGTCGAGCAGCGCGGCATCCACTGGGTCTGGCGGCCGTGAGCCGTACGCCGCGCTGACGGGGATGCAATGAAAAACGCCCCGCATTGCGGGGCGTTCGATGATTGCGGAGTCCGTTCAGCTTTCCAGCAGGCTGCGCAGCATCCAGGCATTCTTTTCATGGATCTGCATGCGCTGGGTCAGCAGGTCGGCGGTCGGTTCGTCGCCGGCCTTGTCCACGATCGGGAAGATGCTGCGGGCGGTCTTGGTCACCGCTTCCTGGCCGGCCACCAGCTGCTTGATCATCTCGGTGGCGGTCGGCACGCCTTCGCTTTCCTTGATCACCGTCAGCGCGGCGAATTCGCGGTAGGTGCCGGGGGCGGCGACGTCGAGGGCGCGAATGCGCTCGGCGATCATGTCCAGGGCATTCCACAGTTCCGTGTACTGCTCCATGAACATCACATGCAGCGTGTTGAACATCGGTCCCTTGACGTTCCAGTGGAAGTTGTGGGTTTTCAGATACAGGGTGAAGGAGTCCGCCAGCAGGCGGGACAGCCCTTCGGCGATCTTTTCGCGATCTTTCTTGCTGATGCCGATATCCATGATGTTCTCCTGAGAATGAAGGTTTTCACATTCCGTATCATGCCCCGGCCATTATGGGCAGGCAAATGAAATGCGCCTATTGCCGCGATAGTCGACAAAAAAGGCGAGGCCGTAGCCTCGCCTTGTGGTGCCGGGCAATCGCCTACTTGGCGTCGTTGCTCTGCAGGTTCTTCAGGAAGTCGGCATCGGACTTTTCTTCCTCGGCCGCTGTGCCCGCCGGCTTGTCGCCGTCAGTCTCGGCGGTCTGGGGAGTCATCATCGACTCGAGATCCAGTTCCGGCGCCTTGCCTTCGCGCTCCAGACGCTGCATTTCCCGCTGGGCATCGTCGCCGTAGCTGACGATGTTGGGGAAGATGATGATCAGCGACACCATGATGATCTGGATACAGACGAAGGGCACGGCACCCCAGTAGATGTCCATCGTCTTGATCGACGGCGGGGCGACCGAGCGCAGATAGAACAGTGCGAAGCCGAATGGCGGGTGCATGAAGGACGTCTGCATGTTGACCGCCAGCAGTACGCCGAACCAGATCAGGTCGATGCCCAGCTTGTCCGCCACCGGGGCCAGCAGCGGCACGATGATGAAGGACAGTTCGAAGAAGTCGAGGAAGAAGGCGAGCAGGAAGACCAGGATGTTGACGACGATCAGGAAGCCCATTTCGCCGCCCGGCAGCGAGGTCAACAGGTGTTCGACCCACAGGTCGCCATTGACGGCACGGAAGACCAGACCGAACACCGTGGCGCCGACCAGGATGAAGATGACGAAGGAAGACAGCTTGCCGGTCGTCTCCATCGCCTGCTTGAGCAGTTTCCACGACAGGCGCTTGCGCATGACGGCCATGATCATGGCGCCGGCCGCGCCCATGGCGCCGCCTTCGGTCGGCGTGGCGATGCCGAGGAAGATCGTGCCGAGGACCAGGAAGATCAGCAGCAGCGGCGGCACCATCGTCGTGATGACGCGCAGCAGCAGCTTGAAGCCGCGCAGCGAGCGGGCTTCGGGCGGCAGTGCCGGAGCGGCGGCGGGCTTGAAGATGGTGAGCAGCAGGACATAACCGACATAGAGGCCGGTCAGGATCAGGGCCGGGAAAATGGCGCCTTCGTACATGTCGCCAACCGATTTGCCGAGCTGGTCGGCCATGATGATCAGCACCAGCGACGGCGGGATGATCTGCGCCAGCGTGCCGGAGGCGGCGATGACGCCGCAGGCCAGGCGTTTGTCGTAGCCGTAGCGGAGCATGATCGGCAGCGAGATCAGGCCCATCGAGATCACCGAGGCGGCGACGACGCCGGTCGTCGCGGCGAGCAGGGCGCCGACGAAGATGACAGCGAAGGCCAGGCCGCCACGTATCGGGCCGAACAGCTGGCCGATGGTGTCGAGCAGATCTTCAGCCATGCCCGATCGCTCGAGAATCAGCCCCATGAAGGTGAAGAAGGGGATGGCCAGCAGCGTGTCGTTGGCCATGATGCCGAAGATGCGTTCGGGCAGCGCCTGGAACAGCGCCGGCGTGAGCAGGCCTAGTTCGATGCCGATCAGGCCGAAGACGATGCCGTTGGCGGCCAGCGCGAAGGCCACCGGATAGCCGAAGAGCATGAACAGGACGAGGGCGCCGAACATCAGCGGCGCCATGTTGGCGATGACCCATTCCATTATTTGCCCTCCTTGGCTTTGTTGGCAGCGGCGAGGAGATCGGCAGCCAGTTGTTCTTCGGGGGTCGGTGCCTTGACCTTCTCGTTCGGGTCGTCGATGCGACCGGCGAGGAAGGCGATGCGCTTGATCAGCTCGGAGATGCCCTGCAGGGCCAGCAGCGTGAAGCCGATCGGCAGCAGGATCTTGACCGGCCAGCGG
>PHCU01000100.1 GCA_002842345.1 Betaproteobacteria bacterium HGW-Betaproteobacteria-12
CCAGCCAATTCGTCCCCTGGAAATTCAGCTGCCTCGATCCTGCAAAACGGTGCTTCCAGAAGAGCGCCGATGGCTTACTCAATCCGACAGGCTGCTAGGGGCTGGCCGTCGAGCGGCGCGGGACGGCTAGAGCAGCCAGGGAATGAAGCGGCGGGTGCGCCGCATGTAGTTCGCGTATTCGGCGCCGAAGTAGGCCAGGCATTCCTTCTCGTCGGCCATGGCGGTGAGCTGCAGCGACAGCGTGGCGAAGGCGGCGATCAACGTGCCGGTCAGATTGGGGTCCTGCAGGTAGGCGGCCCAGGCCAGGGCCAGCAGGGAGGCGTACATCGGGTGGCGGATGTAGGCGTAGATGCCGTTGGTGACCAGGCGGGTGGTTTTCTCGAAGGCGTACAGCGTCTCGTCGCCGCGCTCCGGGGCGGCGCTGCCGCGCCGCACCAGCTGGCTGGCGCCGAGGTACACCAGCGCGATGCTGAGCAGCATCAACAGCCAGGAGACCAATTGGTGCGGCGAATAAGGATCCTGGCCCCAGGGTTCGTGGTTGAGGACGAGGAGGCCGAGAATCGCTTCCCAGGCGAAGAAACGGTAGAAGCCGTGGCCGCCGGGGGCACGCAGGGCGCGCCGGGACAACCACAGATTGGCGGCGGTGCCGAGGGTCAGGGCGATGATTTCCGGCATGGCGTCAGTCCGCAAAGGCCGCCGTCAGCGCGGCGATCATGTAGCTGTGGTCGAGCACGCCGGCACTTTCACGGATGCTGTGCATGGCCCACATCGGCGAACCGACGTCGACGCTGGCGACACCCAGGCGGGCGGCGACGATCGGCCCGATGGTGCTGCCGCAGCCGAGGTCGGTGCGGTGCGCGTACTGCTGGCAGGGCACGCCGGCCTTGGCGCAGAAGCCCATGAAGCGGGCGGCGCTGTCGGCGCTGGTGGCGTAGCGCTGGTTGGCGTTGCTCTTGATCACCGGCCCGCCATTGACCAGGGCGCGGTGGCAGGGTTCGTAGGCGGCCGGGAAGTTCGGGTTCCAGGCATGCGCCATGTCGGCGCTGATGAAGAAGCTCTGGGCCAGCATCCGCCGCTGGTCCTCGGCATCGAGCCCGGCGCCGGCGGCCAGGCGGGCGACAACGTCGGCGACGAAGCTGCCGCCGGCGCCAGCGGCGCTTTCACTGCCGACTTCCTCGTGGTCGAACAGGGCGACCAGGCAGCTGCCGGCCGGCGATCCGGTAGCCAGCAGCGCGCTCAGCGCAGCGTGGCAGGAGGCCAGGTTGTCGAGCTGGCTGTCGGCGATGAATTCGCCATCGACGCCCCAGAAACTGCCTTTCTGCGTATCCCAGGCGACCAGTTCCCAGGTCAGCAGGTCGGCTGGGGCGACGCCCAGTTTGTCGGCCAGCGGCTGGCGGAAGCGCGCCTCGGCCGTCGTGCCGTCGGCGGCGACTCCGAGCAGCAGCGGCAGTTCGGTTTGCTTGTTGAACTTCAGGCCGGCCTCGTTGACCTCGCGGTTCATGTGGATGGCGAGATTCGGCAGGCGCAGCAGCGGTGTGTCGAAGCGCAGCAGATGGCTGGCGAAACCGTCGGCCGTGCGGACATTGACGCGGCCGGCCAGCGACAGGTCGCGATCGGCGAAGGTGGCGAGAATCGGCCCGCCGTAAACCTCGACGCCGAGGCGGACCATGCCGGCGCTGTCCTCGGCCGGCTTCGGCTTCAGGCGCAGGCCCGGTGAATCGGTGTGGGCGCCGATCAGCGTCAGGCCGGCAGCCTTGGCGGCATCGCGGCCGACGATGAAGGCGATGATCGACGAGCCGCCGCGTACCGTGTAGTGACGGCCGCCGGGAAGCAGGTTCCAGCGTTCGCTTTCCTCCAGGCGGCTGAAGCCGGCGGCCTGCAGGCGCTGTTCGCACTGCTGCACGGCATGCCAGGGGCTCGGGCTGGCGTCGATGAAGTCGAGCAGGTCCTGCGCCTGGGCGCGGGCGGCGGCGGGAATGTTCATGCGGTTTTTCCTGGCGGCGGGCAGAGTTCGAGAAGCAGGCGGGCAACCCGCGCATCATAAAGCATGGCGATGTGCCCGACTGCGGGCAGTTCGACATCGTTGGCGCCGGGTAGCCGCTGGTTGTCCTGCGGCATCACGTAGTTGTCGTAGGGGTTGCGCAGACTGATCGCCGGGATCTTCACCGCTTCCTGCGCCATGTCGCGCAGCCACAGCGAATCCGGTTCCATCTCGCGGGCGTTCTGGCCGAAGCCGATGCGCCCCAGTTCAGTGCCGGCGTGCGGCGTCGCCAGCGTGATCAGCTGGGCGACCCGGGCGATGCCGTGGCGGGCCAGGTAGGAGCGGGCGATCAGGCCGCCCATGCTGTGTCCGATCAGCGTTACCTGCTTGGCGCCGGTGGCGGCGCAGACTGCCTCGATGCGCTGGTGCAGTTGCGGCACCAGCTTGCCCATGCTGGTGTAGGGCGGTGCCAGACTGATGGTGGCGACGGTATGGCCGGCGGCCTCCAGGCGCCGGCGCAGCAGCCACCAGACGCCGCGGCTGCAGCCGTAGCCATGGACCAGCAGCAGCGGCCGGCGGGCGCCGGTCGGCAGGCGGTCGGCCGGCAGCCACAGGCGTTCGAGCGGCAGGACGGCGACGAAGGTGAGCAGGAAGGCCAGGTATTCGCTGGCGATCAGGCGCAGGCGGCCGGCCAGACCGAGCGGTGCTGCCGGCGAGGCATAGGTGCTGGCGTACAGCCAGGTCAGGGCGTTGATCCCGGCACGCATGCCGAGCAGGCCGCCGAGCGCGCCGAGAATGGCCGCATTCCAGTCGGCGCCCAGCCAGTGGCGGCCGATCGCCAGGTACCAGGCGAGTTCGATGACGATCCAGATGAACAGGGAAACAGGAACCACGGTGATCCTCAGGCCGCGCTATCGTTTTTTGGCAGCCACAGGCAGGCGCCCTTGGATTCCTTGTCGATGGCCGCCAGCACGCGCTCATGCTCGGCCAGCTCCTCGGCGGTAGCGCGCCGTACCAGCAGCGGCTGGCGTTGGCGGACCAGGCCGTCGGCGCCGAGCTGCGGGCGCGGTGCCGTGTCCGGTTCGATCATCAGCGTGTTCTGGCCGCGGGTCATGGCCAGGAAGACTTCGGCCAGCAGTTCGGTATCGAGCAGCGCGCCGTGCAGCGTGCGGCTGGAATTGTCGATCTCGTAGCGTTCGCACAGCGCATCGAGGCTGTTGCGCTTGCCCGGATGGATCTCCTTGGCCATCTTCAGCGTGTCGGTGACGCCGTTGCAGATGGTTTCGACCGGCACGCGGTCGAGGCGGCGCAGCTCGGCATTGAGGAAGCCGAGGTCGAACGGGGCGTTGTGGATGATCAGTTCGCCGCCATTGATGAACTCCAGGAACTCGTCGGCAATGTCGGCGAATTTCGGCTTGTCGGCGAGGAATTCGAGGCTGATGCCGTGCACCGCCTGGGCGCCTTCGTCGATCTCGCGCTCGGGATTGATGTATTTGTGCAGGTGATGGCCGGTCAGCCGGCGATTGACCATCTCGATGCAGGCGACTTCGATGATGCGGTGGCCGTCGCGGGGATTGAGGCCGGTGGTTTCGGTGTCGAGTACGATCTGGCGCATCTCAGTCCTTCTTCAATTCCTCGATGCCGCGGTTGGCCAGGGCATCGGCTCGTTCGTTTTCCGGGTGGCCGGCATGGCCCTTGACCCAGATCCATTCCAGCTTGTGCTGGCGGGCCACGGCGTCGAGTTCCTGCCACAGGTCGGCATTCTTCACCGGCTTCTTGTCGGCGGTTTTCCAGCCGTTGCGCTTCCAGCCGTGGATCCACTCGCTGATGCCCTTCAGCACGTATTGCGAGTCGGTATAGACGCGGCCGCTGACCGGCCGCTTCAGCGCGGCGAGACCGCGGATGGCGGCGGTCAGTTCCATGCGGTTGTTGGTGGTTTCCTTCTCGCCACCCCACAACTCCTTCTCGTGCGGGCCGCTGCGCAGGATGGCACCCCAGCCGCCGGGGCCGGGATTGCCCTTGCAGGCGCCGTCGGTGAATATCTCGATGCTGTCTTCAGTGCTGGCCATGGCCTTCCTTGCGGGCAATCGGGCGCAGGGCCTTGGCGGTAACCGCCTTGGTGCGCCAGTTGGGGGTGATCAGGCGCATGCCGTGGGTGCGCTTGATCGCGCGCAGGACATGGACGCCGCCGGAAAAACCCCACCAGCGGCGACCGGCGTTCTCGATGAACTGCCAGCGCTGCAGCCATTTCTCCTGGTCCAGGGGCGGGGCATAACAGCCGAGGGTGCCGCGGTCGACTTCGAAACCGAGCAGCTGCAACCAGTCCTTCAGGCGATTCAGCGACAGGTAGTTGCCATTCCAGGGAAAGTCGCCGGAACGGTCGAAGCGCCGCCGGATGCCCCACAGGGATAGGGGATTGAAGCCGATGATGACGACCTGGCCCTCGGGAATCAGGATGCGCTCGATCTCGCGCAGTATCTGGTGCGGATCGTCGCTGAACTCCAGCATGTGCGGCAGGACGACGAGATCGGTGCTGTGCGAGGCGAAGGGCAGAGCGGTCAGTTCACAGACGACGTCGGCACCGGCGAATTCGCTGACCGTCTGGCGCAGCGGAATGCGGTTGGCGCGCAGCAGCGGGCATTGCGGCAGGCCGATCTGCAGGGCGTTGAAGCCGAAGATATCGACGACGATCTCATCAAGCGCCCGCTGCTCCCAGTCGAGCACATAGCGCCCCTGGGCCGAACGGAGCCAGGCATTGAGGCCGGGAATTGACATCCGGCGCTGCCCGCTCGATAGTTCCGGCATGTTTGAAATCTCGTTCATTCCCGCGTTCAAGGACAATTACATCTGGTTGCTGCACCGTGACCGGCGCGCCTTCGTCGTCGATCCGGGCGATGCCGCACCGGTCCTGGCGCGGCTGGAGGCCGACGGCTTGGGGCTCGAGGGCATCCTGATCACGCATCACCATGCCGATCACCAGGGTGGTGTCGCCGCGTTGACGGAGCGCTACCCGGTGCCGGTTTTTGCACCGGCTGCCGAGTCTATCACAGGCTGTACCCACCCCCTTTTCGGTGGCGAAAGCATCGAAGTGCTCGGCTGTCCGGTACAGGTCATGGCCGTGCCGGGACATACCGCCGGGCATATCGCCTACCTCGCCGGCGACCGGCTGTTCTGCGGTGATACCTTGTTCGGTGCCGGTTGCGGCCGCTTATTCGAGGGCACGCCGGCCCAGATGGTGGCTTCGCTCGACGCCATCGCCGCCTTGCCGCTAGCGACGCAGGTGTATTGCGCGCATGAATATACCGACGTCAACCTGCGATTCGCGCTCGCCGTCGAGCCGGACAATCGGGCGATCCAGGCGCGCCTGGCCAAGGTCGCCGAACTGCGCGGCGCCGGCTTGCCGAGCGTGCCGTCCACGCTGGCCGAGGAAAAGGCGACCAATCCCTTCCTGCGTTGCCGGGAGAACGATGTCATGGCGGCGGCGGTACGCCACGGGGCCACGGAGGTTTCGCCGGTGGCCGTGTTCGCCGCCATCCGCGCCTGGCGCAACGTTTTCTAGCGGGGCTTGCGCGGCAGCTTGGCGCTGATGCCGTCGAGCGTGTCGAGCACCCTGGCGGCATTAAAGGGCTTGACGATGAAGCCGGCGGCACCGTTGATGATCGCTTCCTGCACCGTATCCGGATCGGCATTGCCGGTGATCATGACGATGCTGGTTTCCGGCCGTGCCGCCTTGATTTCGCCCAGCGCCTCTAGGCCATTTTTCTCCGGCATGACCACGTCGAGGCAGACGATGTCGGGTTTCAGGCGGGTGGCCAGGTCGACGGCGACGACGCCGTTGCGCGCCTCGCCGACGACGTCGTAGGAATGGCTGCGCAGAATGCTGCGCAGCATGGTACGCATGATGTCGTTGTCGTCGACGATGATCACCGTGGCGCGTTTCTTGGGCATCGCGATTTAGCCGGCGCTTGCCGTGCTGGCACGGCACACCCGGTCGCGGCCATTGTGCTTGGCCTGGTAGAGGGCGCGGTCGGCCGCAGCGATCAGCGTGGCGTAGGGATCGTTGAGTTCCGGCACGGCGGCGGCCAGGCCGATGCTCAGGGTGACCCGGCCGAGGCTGGAGGCGGCGTGGGGAATCTGCAAGGCATGCACGGCGTGACGTATCTTTTCGGCGACGATCAGGGCGCCGCCGATGGTGGTCTCGGAGAGGACGACGGAAAATTCCTCGCCGCCGTAACGGGCCGCCATGTCGGAGCCCCGTTCGAGGCTGGTGGCGATGGCGCCGGCAACCCGGCGCAGGCAATCGTCGCCGGCCTGGTGGCCGTAGGTGTCGTTGAACAGCTTGAAATGATCGACGTCGCACATCATCAGGGCGAGGCTGCTGGCATTGCGGCGGGCACGACGCCATTCGCGGGCGATATGCTCGTCGAAATAGCGCCGGTTGGCGATGCCGGTCAGGCCGTCGCTGGCCGACAGGCGCTGCAGTTCCTGGTTGGCGACATCGAGCTTGCTGGCCAGGGTGACCAGCGAACTGCGCATCTGGATCAGGCGCCCCATGGCGCGCACCTTGGCGCCGAGCACGACTTCGCTGACCGGCTTGTGCAGGTAGTCGTCGCCGCCGGCCATGATGCCCTGCTCGATGTCTTCGTCTTTGCCCAGCGAGGACAGGAAGATGATCGGCGTCCATTCGCCATCGTGTTCCATGCCGCGAATGCGACGGGCGACTTCGAAGCCGTCGATGTCGGGCAGGACAACGTCGAGCAGCACCAGATCGGGCCGCCCGGCGGCAAAGCTGGCCACCGCCGTCTCGCCGTTCTCGGCCGGCAGGACGGTGGCACCGAAGCGTTCGACGTACTGGGTGAGGACGAGCAGATTGGAGCGGCTGTCTTCGACGATCAGTATTTTCATTGGCGCGGCCGTGTGCCCGGTGGGCTGCCTCAGCGGCAGAAGGTGTTGAAGAAGACCAGTCCGGCGATGGCAATGGCGAGGGCGACGAAGCCCCAGCCACAGCCCCAGAGCATCGCCTGATTGGCCTGGTGCGAGGCGCCGCGCTGGCGGAACTGAAAATAGCGCTGCAGTTCACCCAGCGTCAACACGGCAGTGAACAGGAAGAAAATCATGCCGCAGAACAGGAAGATGATGATGCCGTTGGTGAATTCGCGGCAGGCGTTGGACGAAACGCGCAGATAGGTGAGTACCGAGTCGGTTTTCAGGGCGTGACGCCCGACCAGGTAGGCGAGGAGGGCGAAAAGGCCGATCAAGCCGATGCCGGCCCAGGTCTGCCAGCGCTTGAGCTGGACAACGGTGCGTTTGATGTCTTCGATGATCCAGGTCATGAACTATTGCTGCTTTTCGCGTGGTTGCGGTGTGCTAAATTGTGCCGAGGACAATCCCGTTGGTAGATTAACATGGCACAAGCCCCGACAAGCACTCAGCTAGGCGCATCCCGCCTTGTCCAGCTGGCGAAGTCACCCCGTAGCAAGCGAGTCGGCCTGTGGGCGGCGGCGATCATCCTGCTCTTCGGCCTGTTCGGTTATTTTGCCGGGCCGCCGCTGTTCAAATATGTGCTGGTCAAGCAGCTTTCCCAGGAGTTGCGCCGCGAAGTCAGCATCGCGGCTATCGCCATCAATCCCTATGCGCTGTCGGCGCGCCTCGAGGGGCTGGCGGTAAAGGCCGCCGATGGCCGGGAGGTGGCGGGCTTCGACGCGCTGCAGGTCAATCTGTCGTCGGCATCGCTGTTCAAGGCGGCCGTGGTGGTCGACGCGATCCGTCTCGACGGCCTGCGCCTGGCGGTCGTGCACGAGGGCGAAGGGCGTTACGACATCTCCGACCTGCTCGATGAATGGAGCAAGCCGAAGGCCGAGCCGAGCACCGGCGTGCCGCGTTTTTCGCTGAACAACATCGAGCTGGTCGGCGGGCGGATCACCTTTGATGACCGGCCGAAGGATGTACGTCACGAGCTTGCCGACATCAACCTGGCACTGCCTTTCGTTTCCAGCTTGCCGTACCAGGCGGAGATTTTCGTCGAGCCGAGTTTTTCCATGCGTTTCAATGGCTCGCTGGTGGACCTGAAAGGGCGGAGCAGGCCCTTCGCCGGGCAGAAGGAAAGCGAACTGGATCTCAGTGTCGAGGCTTTCGATCTGGCCGGGATTCAGCCCTATCTGCCGGAGTCGGTGCCCCTGCGCCTGCTGGCCGGACGTTTCGACTCCGATCTGAAGATCGTCTTCAAGGAACTGGCCGACGCGACGTTTTCGCTGGCGGTCATCGGTGGCGCCAGGATTTCGGCGCTGAAGCTCGGCGAACGCAGCGGCCAGCCGCTGCTCGCCTGGAAGGAACTGGCAGTCGACCTGGAGCAAGCGGATCTGGTCAAGCGCCAGCTGGCCGTTCGCCGCATCGCGCTCGATGGACCGGAGGTCAGCCTGACGGTGAATCGGCAGGGCGAGTTCAACATCCTGGCGCTGATCGAGCGCATGACGGCCGGGGCGCCGGCCAAGGCGACGCCGGCGGCGGATGCGCCGGCGCTGAGCTGGTCGCTGGGCGAGTTCACCCTGGCTAACGGGCTGCTGCGCTGGCGCGACGAGTCGAATCCGCAGCCGGTGGTCGGCGAGGTGCGCAATCTGCAGGCGCGGGTTGGCCGGGTGGACAGCCGGCTCGTCGCGCCGATCGAGATCCCGGAGATCGCGTATCAGGTGGACCTTGGCGAGCGCTTCCGGGTTGAGCGGATGCAGGTCAAGGGCATGCGCGTCGATCTGCCGGCCCACCGGATCGAGATCGCCGAAGTCTCCAATAGCGGTACGCGGGCGCAAATGCTGCGCAATCCGCAAGGGCATATCGAGTGGGTCAGTTCGCCGGTGCTGAAAACGGTCCGGGCGACCGAGGCCAAGGCCGGCGACAGTCGGCCGTGGATCGGCCGGGTGGCCCGACTGGATATCGCTGGCCTGGATTTTCGCTTCGAGGATCGCCAGACGCAGGCGCTCGCCGTCCAGGAACTGACCGGGCTGCACCTGCAGGGCGAGAATCTGAGCAATGAACCGGGCAGCAAGGGCAGCCTGAGCCTGGCCGGGCGGATCAACAAGAGTGGCAGTCTGAAGCTGGCCGGCAGCGTCAAACTGGTACCACTCGATCTGGCGCTGGCGATTGAGACCCAGGCCATTCCGTTGTTGCCGCTGCAGCCTTATTTCGCCGAGCAGGTAAATATCGCGCTGACGGCCGGGCAGTTCTCGAACAAGGGCGAGGCCACTGTCAGCCTCGACAAGGGGCAGCTCAAGGCCGGCTACCGCGGCTCGGCGACGCTGGGTAACTTGCTGGCGGTGGACAAGGGCAACCGGGCCGATTTTCTCAAGTGGAAGTCGCTGTATTTCGGCGGCATCGATTTCCGCCTCGAGCCGTTGGCGATCGGCATCGGCGAGATCGCCCTCAGCGATTTCTTTGCCCGCCTGATCCTCAGCGAGGCGGGGCGCCTGAACCTGCAGGACATCGTCCGCAGCAAGGACGCGACGGTGCCACCCGCCAGTGTTGTGCCGCCAGCCGCACCGGCCCCAGTTGCTGCCGCTGTGGTTCCCGCGGCACCGGCAAAGCCGCCGGTGCCGGTCAAGATCGCCAAGATCACGCTGCAGAACGGCACGGTCAATTTCTCCGATTACTTCGTCAAGCCCAACTACACCGTAAACGTCACCCGCCTCGGCGGACGGGTTACCGGTTTGTCGTCGGTCGAGGGCACGGTTGCCGAGCTCGACCTGCGCGGTGCCTACGCCAAGTCGGCGCCGGTACAGATCCTCGGCCAGCTCAATCCGCTGGCCGCCAAGTCCTACCTCGATATCAAGGCGAACGTGAAGGGCGTCGACCTGACCGGTTTTTCTCCTTATTCCGGCAAGTATGCCGGCTATGCGATCGAGAAGGGCAAGCTCTCCCTCGACGTCGCCTACAAGCTGGAGAACAACACCCTGACTGCTGACAACAAGGTGTTCATCGACCAATTCACCTTCGGCGAAGCGGTCGAAAGTCCCGATGCGACCAAGCTGCCGGTCAATCTGGCGATTTCGCTGCTGAAGAACAACCGCGGCGAGATCGACATCAACCTGCCGATTTCCGGTTCGCTCGACGATCCACAGTTCTCGGTCGGCGGCCTGATCGTCCGGGTCATCGTCAATCTCTTCGTCAAGGCGGTGACCTCGCCGTTTGCCCTGCTCGGCTCGATGTTCGGCGATGGCGAGGAATTGTCGAAGCTCGATTTCGCCCCCGGCCGGGCGCGCGTCGGCGAGGCCCAGGGCAAGACGCTGGCAACGCTGGCCAAGGCGCTGACCGAGCGGGAGGCGTTGAAGCTGGACATCAGCGGCCTGGCCGATCCGGAAATCGATCGCGAAGGACTGAAGCGCGTCGCCATGGAGCGCGCCATGCGCGAGGAACGGCGCAAGGCGCTGCCGGAAGGCGCCCAGGAGAACAATCGCGGCGAGTTCTCGGACGAAGAGTACAAAACCTACCTGACCCGTGTTTACAAGGCGGCCAAATTCCCCAAGCCGCGCAACGTCATCGGCATGCAGAAGGATCTGCCGGTCGAGGAGATGGAGAAGCTGATCCTGGCCAATACGGTTGTCGGCGACGAGGATGTGCGGCAACTGGCCAGGCGGCGCGCCGAGAATGTCCAGGTGTGGCTGATCGAGCAGGGGAAGATTGCGCCGGAACGCCTGTTCCTGGTGCCGCCCAAGGCTGAGGCCGGTGACGTGGCGCCAGGGGCGCGCGTCGATTTTTCACTGAGATAGGACGAAGATGAGTGAAGCGTTGGGGCTGACCCTGGGGGTCGGCATGGGCGTGATCATCCTGCTGCAGGCAATCCTCTTCTGGCGGGGCAGGGATACTGCCGCCAGCGAGCGGCTGGCGGAATTGCACGCGGCGATGGACAGGGGATTGGCCCGCCTCGAGCGTGAATTGCGCGAGGAATTGGCGCGCGGCCGGCGCGAGGATGCCGAGACGGCTTTCCGCGACCGTGAGGAACGGGCGCAGTCGGCGACCCTGCTCAGTCAGTCGGTGAGCACCCAGTTCGGCCAGTTCGGCGCCCTGCAGGCCGAGCGCCTGGAAGCCTTCGCGCGCGAACTGAACCGTTTCTCGCTTGGCCTCGATGAGCGCTTCGAGCGCCTCAAGCAGAGTGTCGAGGGCCGCCTGCTGGCGATCCAGGCCGACAACGCCGGCAAGCTCGAGGAAATGCGCCGGACCGTGGACGAGAAGCTGCACGCGACGCTGGAACAGCGCCTCGGCGAATCCTTCAAGCTGGTCAGCGACCGCCTCGAACAGGTGCATCGCGGTCTCGGCGAGATGCAGACACTGGCCGCCGGTGTCGGCGATCTCAAGCGCGTGCTGACCAACGTCAAGAGCCGCGGTACCTGGGGCGAAGTGCAGTTGGCGGCGCTGCTCGAGCAGTTGCTGACCGCCGAGCAGTTCGCCGCCAATGTGGCGACCCGGCCGGGCAGCAACGAGCGGGTCGACTTCGCCATCCGCCTGCCCGGCAAGGACGACGGCGCGGTGGTCTGGCTGCCGATCGACGCCAAGTTCCCGATCGAGGACTATCAGCGCCTGCTCGACGCCCAGGAGCGCGGCGATCCGGCGGCGGTCGAGGAGGCGGCGCGGGCCATCGAAACGCGGCTGAAGAACGAGGCCAGGAGCATTCGCGACAAGTACGTCGCGCCACCGCACACTACCGACTTTGCCTTGCTCTACCTGCCCATCGAAGGCTTGTATGCCGAGGCGCTGCGCCGGCCGGCGCTGGCCGAGACACTGCAGCGCGACTTCCGGGTCAGCCTGGCCGGGCCGACGACGCTGGCGGCGCTGCTCAACAGTCTGCAGATGGGCTTTCGCACCTTGGCCATCGAACAGCGGTCGGCCGAAGTCTGGGCCGTCCTTGGTGCGGTCAAGAGCGAGTTTGGCAAATTCGGCGAGGCGCTGGCCCATACGCGCAAGAAGCTGGACGAGGCGAGCAATTCGATCGGCAAGGCGGAGACGCGCACGCGGCAACTGAGCCGGAGGCTGAAGGAAGTCGAAGCCTTGCCGGTCGACGTGGCGGAACAATTGATCGGGGTGAGCGAACTGGATGGTGACGATGAGTGAGCTGGAAAAGGCCTACCGAGCGACGACCTACCGGGTGTTCCTGCCGGGTGGTGCGGCCGATTTGCGCATCGATCAGGCGAACGAGCGTCTGCGTGGCTGGCTGGCCGAGGCCGGCTGCAGCTGCTTCGCCGTCGTCACCGCCGGCAATCCCGGGGGGCAGCAGCTGAGTGCCGAAGCCAACGCCGAACGGCAGGCGCAGCTCGAATGCGAGTTGCTCGAGGGCAATTACGAACCCTTCGCCGCCGAGCATATTGCCGACGATGGTGCCTGGCCGGTCGAGGAAAGCTGTTTCGTGCCCGAACTGGAAACGGCAGATGCCTGTGCGCTGGCGGCTGATTTTGGGCAGAATGCCGTGCTGTGCGGCGGTAGCGATGGGGTGCCGCGGCTGATCTGGATAAAACAGGAATGAGCAGGAAAATCGGTCGTTTTGAAGTGCGTCGCGAACTCGGACGAGGAGCGCAGAGCACGGTATATCTCGGGTTCGACCCGCAACTGCAGCGCGAAATCGCCATCAAGACGGTGCATTTCAGCGACGCGGCGCCGGAGCAGAACCGGACCTTGCTCGAGGAGGCCAGGCTGGTCAGCCAACTGCGCCATCCGAACATCGTGCCGATTTTCGAAGCGGGCGAGGCCGGCGGCGACCTTTATCTGATATTCGAATACGTTCCGGGCAAGAGCCTGAGCGAGTTCCTGCGGAGCAACGGCGGCGTCTCGCCGGTCAAGGCGGTGACCATCCTGCGGGCGATTCTCGATGCCGTCGCCCATGCCCACTCCCAGGGCATCATCCACCGCGACCTGAAGCCATCGAATATCCTGCTCGACGATGACGGCACGCCGCGGGTCATGGATTTCGGCATCGCCGCCCGCGTCGGCGAGCAGGATGCGTCCTTGCGCGAATACAGCGGTACGCCGGCCTACATGGCGCCGGAATACATCGAGCGGCGCGAGGTCGGTGCCCGTAGCGATGTCTTTGCCGCCGGGCTGGTGCTGTTCGAACTGCTGACCGGCCAGCGCGCGGTCAGCGGCGACAACCTGTTTCAGGTGATGCATCGGATCGCCAACGAGAACATTCGCCTGCCTGCCGGCAGCGTCATCGACGAACGCCTGGCCGGCATTCTCTACAAGGCCCTGGCGCGCGACCCGGAGCTGCGCTACCAGAGCGCCAGGCAATTCGCCGAGGCGCTCGACGACTATCTCGACCCGGAGGACGAAGGCGCGCAACCGGGCGATTCCCGGCAGTCGACCCTCGATTTCCTGCTGCGCCGGATGCGCCACAAGAGCGACTTCCCGGCCCTGTCGGAATCGGTCAGCGCCATCAATAAGATCGCCAACAGCGAGACGGAAAGCATCAACAAGCTGTCGAATTCCATCCTCAAGGACTTCGCGCTGACCAACAAGATTCTCCGCCTGGTGAACTCGGCCTATTTCCGGCCGGCCGGCGGCGGCAGCATCAGCACCGTGTCGCGCGCGGTGATCGTGCTCGGCTTCGAGGCCGTGCGCAATATCGCGATCACCGTGCTGCTGTTCGAGCATCTGCAGAACAAGGCCAACGCCAATCAGTTGAAGGAAGACTTCCTGCGCGCCAATCTGGCCGGCATCCTGGCCAAGGACATCGGTGCCGCCGCCAATATGCGCGACCTCGAGCAGACGTTCATCTGCTCGCTGTTTCACAGCCTCGGCCGACTGCTGGCCCAGTACTACTTTCCTGACGAGTCCGAGGAAATCCGCCGGACCATGGAGCAAAAAAACTGTACCGAGGAGGCGGCGTCGCTGCAGGTGCTGGGCATCTCCTTCGAGGGCATGGGCATTGCCGTTGCCCGCCAGTGGGGCTTTCCGCCGCTGATCGTCAGCAGCATGCAGTGCCTGCCGGCCGGCCGGGTAAAGAAAGGCGTCACGCCGGAAGAGCGCTTGCGCCTGCTCTCAGGTTTTGCCAACGAACTGTGCACGGTGATCGCCCAGTGCACACCGGAAGAGCGGGAGCGGGAAATGAAGCGGACCATGGCCCGCTTCGCCGATGCCGTGGCGCTCGACCAGAAAGAAGTACAGCAGACCGTGCAGCGTGCCGTGGAAGAGGTCGCCGAGTTCGCCCGCATCATCCATCTCAACCTGCAACAGACGACCTTCGGCAAGCAGATGCGGCAATTCGCCCGCAGCACGGGGGCTCCCGCCCTGGCCGATGACCTGGATACGCTGGGTGGCACGATGCTTGGCGAGGGCGACCCGCTCGGGACCGGCAGTGACGATCCGGACGATCCGGCAGGTGGGCAGGTCGATGCCCAGGGCGTACTGACGGCGGGGATTCAAGACATCAGCAATACGCTGGTCGATGGCTACAAGCTGAATGACATCCTGCGCATCATCCTGGAAACCATGTACCGGGCAATGGGCTTCAAGCGGGTCGTGTTATGCATCCGCGATGCCAAGACGGGAAGCATGCAGGGGCGCTTCGGCTTCGGTCCGGAGGCCAATGACGTCGCCCGGGCCTTCCGTTTCCCGCTGACCTTCACTCCGGATATTTTCCATGTGGCGACGTCGAAGGGTGTCGACATCCTGATCAGCGACATCAACGACCCGAAGATCGCCACCCGTATCCCCGCCTGGTATCGCAAGGCGGTGCCGGCACATTCCTTCGTTCTGTTCCCGCTCAACATCAAGGGCAACCCGGTCGCCCTGATCTATGCCGACCGCGATGAGCCGGGCGGTATTTCGATTCCGGAAAAGGAACTTTCGCTGCTGCGCACCCTGCGCAATCAGGCCATTCTGGCGATCAAGCAGGGTGGCTGAAAATCACCAGAGCTTCCACCAGGCGGTCTTGCGTTCGAGACCGGCGCTGAAGAAGCGGCTGTCCGGGAAGTTCTTGCGCAGCACTCGGTCGGCATCGTCGCGCAGTTCGATCAGACCGAGTTTGTCGTAGGCGTTGACCAGAATGAACATCGCCTCCTCGATGGCCGGTGCCCGCGGATAGGTCTTGATCGCGTACTGGGCGCGGTTGGCGGCGGCGATATAGGCGCCACGCCGGGTGTAATAGTGGGCGACATTGACTTCCAGGGAGGCCAGCGTGTTGACCAGGAATTCCATGCGCTTGAGCGCATCCGGCGTGTACTTGCTGTTCGGGAAGCGGGTGACCAGTTCGCGCAGCGACTCGAAGGCTTCGCGCGCGGCCTTGGGGTCGCGCTCGGCGGGGTTCTGGTCGCTGATGTAACCGATCAAGCCGAGATCCTCGTTGAAATTGATCAGGCCCTTCAGGTAATAGACGTAATCGACGGCCGGGTGATTCGGGTGCAGTTTGATGAAACGGTCACAGGCGGCCAGCGCCGAACCTGGCTCGCCGCCCTTCCAGTAAACGTAGCCGAGTTCGAGTTGCGCCTGCTGGGCGTAGCGCCCGTACGGAAAACGGGCCTCGAGCTTTTCCAGCAGCTTGGCGGCCTGCTCCCAGGTGCCGTTGGTCTGCGCCTCCTTGGCTTCGGAATACAGCCGGTTGGCCGACCAGCCAGTCGTTTCATCGACGACATCGGGCAGTGAGCTGCAACCGGCGACGACGATCGCCAGGAAAATGCCGGCGAACAGGCGGAAGAGGGCGGGAGAAGGGCCGAATGCGGCTAAACTTCGCATCATGAAAGATCCTGTGGAAAACTGCGGCGATTATAGCCGAATTGAACCGCTG
>PHCU01000101.1 GCA_002842345.1 Betaproteobacteria bacterium HGW-Betaproteobacteria-12
GAATGGGCGGGGACGAGCAGGACGTCGTCAAATGTCAGGGCTTTTTGCAAAAGTCGCATGGCCTTTGTTCCAAGGTCACAAAATCGTATTATACAGAAAACCCACGGAAACCCCGATGACCATGAAACCCGCTCTCATACTCGCTTTCGGATTTGCCTCCGCCCTCCTGATGACACCGCTGCATGCCCAGGTATATCAGTGGAAGGACAGCGCCGGCCGGACCGTTGTCTCGGACACCCCGCCTCCGGGCGTCGCCGCCAAGGATGCGCGCGTCATCGGCGAACGGATGCCGACTGCAAGAAGCGAGAAACCGGCCGACAAAACGTCCGAGGAAAAAAGCGCTGAAGCGCCGAAAACGACTGCAGAGAAGGATCTCGACTTCAAGAAGCGACAGCAGGAAGCGCGCGAAAAGGCCGAGAAATCGGCCAAGGAGCAGAAAGCTCAGGCCGACCGCGAAGAGAACTGCCGGCGCGCCCGTGGCAACCTGGCGGCCCTTGAATCCAAACGCCTGGTCGGCACGCTTGACGAGAAAGGCGAGCGCAAGCCGTTTGACGACGCCCAGCGCCAACAGGAAATTGAACGCGCTCGCCAGTTCATGGCCGAATCCTGCAAATAGCAGAACAGCCAGTCAACTTCAGCCCTCGGAGGCGTCGGAATCCCCGGCGCCTTTTTTCATGACCTTGCCCTCGGCCGCCCGCTGTTTGCGGACTTCCTTCGGGTCGGCAATCAGCGGCCGGTAAATCTCGACGCGATCATGATCGCGCAACAGCGCATCGGTCTTCGACAGCTTGGCGTAGATGCCGAATTTGTTCTTCTTCAGGTCGATATCCGGATATTTGGCAAGCAACCCCGATGTCTCCAGGGCCTGCCCGAGCGTTGCCCCTTCAGGCAGGCGCAAACGGACGATTTCCTGCTTGTCGGCCAAGGCGTAGCAGACTTCGATATTGAGCATTTCAGCCATTGGCAGCTCCGTAGACCTGCGATGCCCGCTTGACGAAGGCATCGACAAAAGTATTGGCGATATGCCCGAAGACCGGCCCGATGACCTTCTCGAACAGCTTGCTGGAAAATTCGTAATGCAGGCTGAATTCGATCTTGCAGGCGTTTTCCGCCAGGGCGCGGAAATACCACGACCCCTCCAGATGACGAAAAGGACCGTCGACCAGGCGAATCTTCATCAACGACGGAAATTCCTTGTCGTTTTCCGTGGTGAAGCAGGACTTCACCGAGTGGTAATTGATGTGCAGCGTAGCCACCGTCTTAGCTGCATCACGGAACTTCAGTTCGGTACTGCTGCACCAGGGCAGGAACAGCGGGTAGTCCTCGCAGCGATCCACAAGCTGGAACATGCGCTCGGCGGACTGCTCGATCAGTACTGTCTTTTCAACCTGGGCCATGCGTCGGCAGCGTTCCGGTATCCTGTAAAATGGCGATTTTAATGGATCACTCGCGGCATGAGCATCACGGTCAACAAAAAAGCCTTTCACGACTACTTCGTCGAAGAGAAGTTCGAGGCCGGCATTGCCCTCGAAGGTTGGGAGGTCAAGGCCATTCGTGCCGGGCGGATGAACATCAAGGAGTCGTACGTCATCATCAAGGGTGGCGAGATATTCCTGATCGGCATGCACATCTCGCCACTGTCCACCGCCTCTACACATAACCAACACGACCCGGTGCGCACGCGCAAGCTGCTGCTGCATGGGCGCGAGATCATGAAATTGATTGGCAAGGTCGAACGCGCCGGCTATGCCTTGGTGCCGATCGACCTGCATTTCCTGCGCGGCCGCATCAAGCTCGAAATCGGCCTCGCCAAGGGCAAGAAGCAGCATGACAAGCGTGCCGACGAACTGGACAAAGACTCCAGGCGCGAAGCGCAGCGCGCCATGAAGGAGCGGGTTCGCTGAGATGGGCATGGACGCCCTGGTCTACTGGGTCGGGATGGCCGCCGTCGCAGTCAACGCCGTCACCGGCGTACTTGACTCGGGCCGCAAACAGATGGATCTGATCGGCGCCATGCTGGTCGGCGTAGCCACCGCCCTCGGCGGCGGCACGGTGCGCGACCTGCTGCTCGACCGCAACGTCTTCTGGGTGGTCGATCAGACCTATCTGGTCGCGGCACTCGGTACCGGCCTGCTGACCTTCTTCATTGCCCGTGCCCTGCCCCTGCCACCGAAGCTGTTCCTGATCCCGGATGCCGTCGGCCTCGCGCTGTTCACCATCGTCGGCACCCAGGTGGCGCTGCAATGGCATGCGCCGTGGCTGGTCGCCAGCCTGATGGGCGTCACCACCGGTGTCGTCGGCGGCGTCCTGCGCGACATCCTGTGCAACGACGTGCCGCTGGTCTTCCTGAAGGGTGAGCTCTACGCCACAGCGGCCTGGGTCGGCGCGCTGGCCCTGATCGGCCTACAGGAAATTGGCGTGCCGTCGGTCGCGGCAAGCTGGGTGGCAATGAGCATCGTGCTGCTGCTGCGCCTCCTGGCCATGCGCTTCCACATCACCCTGCCGGCCTTTGCCCAGAAGCCCCGGCCGTAGTCCGTGCCGCAACCCGCCTGAACCGCCTCCATTCGCCCGCCCCATGCTGAACATCGACATCGTCGCCGACTTCGTCTGTCCCTGGTGCTTCATCGGTAAGCGCCGCCTGGAAACGGCCATCGCCGCCGTCCGTCACGAGCATCCGGAGTTGCTCGTCAATACCCGCTGGCGCCCCTTCTTCCTGAACCCGGACACCCCGCCGGAAGGCGAACCCTACCTGCCCTTCCTCGAGCGCAAGTTCGGCAGCCTGGCTGCGGTCGAGGACCTGTTCGAGCGGGTCCGTACCGGCGGCCGGCCGTACGGCCTCGACTTCGCCTTCGAACGGATCGCCTTGCGCGCCAACACCCTCCTCGCCCACCGCCTGATCCACTGGGCGCAGCGGCGGGGCAATGCCAATGCCCTGGTCGAGCGCCTGTTCGTTGCCCAGTTCCAGCGCGGCGAGGCCATCGGCGACCCGGCAACCCTCTCCGGCATCGCTGAGGAATGCGGTTATCCGGCCGCAGAATGGGCCGCCTGGCGGGATGCCGACAGCGATGTCGAGGCCCTGTGGGCCGACGAACACAGCCTGCGGACACGGGGCATCAACATGGTGCCGACCTTCATCGTCGGCGGCTCCAAGGTCGTGGTCGGGGCCGAGGAGCCGGCCATACTCGCAGGCGCCATGCGCGAAGCACTCGGACGATGAGCGCGCATCGCTGTTTGTTTTTACTCGGCGCCATCTTGCTGCTCGCCGCCTGCGCCGGAGTCAATGCACATTACGATGCATCGCGCGCCCACCACCGGCCGAACGGCTTCGTAAACAGCGACAGCGCACGCGCCATCGGCACCCTGCCCTGGTACGACACCATGTGGCGACGACTGCGTGGCGACTTCCGCCCCAGCGCCCCGCCTGCCGGTGGCTATGAACAGTTCGCCGCGACCTGGAGCGTTCCCGTCCATACCAAACAGCTCCGCTCGCCGACGCAGCAGCCGCGCATCACCTGGCTGGGCCACGCCAGCCTGCTGCTGCAGGTCGCTGGTCGCACCATCCTGATCGACCCGCAGCTTGCCGACTTCGCCGGGCCGCTACGCCTGCTCTCGGCACCACGTCGCGTACCGCCGCCCCTGCAGCCGGAAGACCTGCCGCCAATCGACTTCGTGCTGATCTCGCACAACCACTACGACCATCTCGACGCAGAGACCATTCGCCGTCTGGTCGCTGCCGGACAACGACCGCGCTTCCTGGTGCCGCTCGGCCTCAAGCCCTGGTTCGACGAACGCGGCATCGACGGGGTGAGGGAAATGGACTGGTGGGACGAGATCGCCGCCGGCCCCCTGCGCATCCGTTTCACGCCAGCCCAGCACTGGAGCAAGCGAACGCCCTTCGACACCAACCAAAGCCTGTGGGGCGGCTTTGCCGTCGAAGCCGAGACGCCGGGCGGTCCGTGGCGCTTCCTCTACACCGGCGACACCGGCTACTCGGCGGATTTCTTGGAAATTCGCCGACGCCTGGGGCCGGTGGACCTGCTCGCCGTCCCGGTCGGCGCCTACCTGCCACGCGATTTCATGGCGCCGCAGCACGCCGATCCGGACGACGCCGTACGCATCATGCTCGACGTCGAAGCCCGGCAAGGGATCGGTATCCATTGGGGCACCTTCGAGCTGACCCAGGAACCCTTCGACCAGCCGCCCGTCGACGTCGCGGCAGCGCTTCGCCGCCACCATCTCGCCGCAGACCGGCTCTGGATGCTCCGCCATGGTGAAAGCCGAACGCTTGCCCTGCCCGGACCTTGAGCCAAAAACTGGCAAAAACCCTAACGTTCGCAGGTTATTAATTTATGTCATTTTCGGCGTAAGCTAAGCACATGAAAACGACAAGCATCGTCCTCGCCGACGACCAACTGCTCGTTCGTGCCGGCATCAGGGCGCTTCTCGAAACCTTGCCGGGCTGCACCGTCACCGCCGAATGTGCGGACGGCCTCAGCGCTCTTGCCGACATCGAACGCCTGCAACCCGACATCGCCATACTCGATATCGCCATGCCAGGACTCAGCGGCATCGAACTCAGCGCCGAACTGCGCCGTCGCGAACGGAAGCTCGGCATTCTGGTGCTATCGGGTATCGACACACCGGAAACCATTGACCAGGCGTTCGCCGTCGGCGTCAATGGCTATCTGCACAAGGATTTCCTGCTGGATGAACTGAAACAGGCCGTTGCTGCAGTACTTGCTGGCGACGGTTATCTGTCGCCGAAACTGCAGCAGGTCATGGAAAACCGCGGCAAAGCGGGCACCAGCGATGGGGACAATGGCCTGACCAAACGCCAGTTGGAAATACTGCGCCTGGTGGCCTCAGGCCGGACGACCAAGGAAATTGCCCGCACGCTGGGCATCAGTCCGAAGACGGTGGAATTTCACCGGGCCAGATTGATGGAACGCCTCGGCGTCCATGAAGTGACGGCGCTGACCCGCTTCGCCATTCAGCGCGGACTTATTTCCTGAACCGCCATCAAGGCGTGCCGGTGGCGAGGTAAGCGCGAAGTTCGGCGACCATGCACTCCAGCGCCTGACGCAAGATCAGGGTCTCGGCCAACCAGTCCGACCCGTTGGCCTCCTGCCCAGTCGCCCCGATCGCAACGCGCAGCAAGCCTTCGATCCGGATGGTCTGGGCCAGGCACTCCTGGGCCGAGAAGAGGACACAATTTCCGCGAATGTCGTGCACGACCTGACGCAAACGCTCAAGATCGCCGCTGGCCTGGGCTTCGTCCAGGCGGCGCACGAGATGGGGGTAGCTGTCGAGAAACAAGCCCACCAGACGCAGCGCTGTTGTCCGATTGCGTCCCAGGCTGATTTCCAGGAAATCGAGGTTGCAGCACGGCGCCCCCTGCCGAGCACTGTCCATTTGATCCATTGACTGACCAGATTCTTCTTTTTTAAGTCAGTCAACAGCTTAAGACCCGCGCCCTCCGGCGTGAACGAGGTCATACCCTAGGGGGCGGAATCAGAAATCCAGGCGCAGGGAAACCCATTGACGGCGGTCGACCAACCTTCCACGCTGCCCCATTCGTTGCTCGTAGTGGCTGCCGTCCAGCGACTGGACGGTGTACGCGATTTCACCACGCTGACCGCCGAGCGTGAAGGGATAGCCCAAGCGCGCATCCGTACGGTGATACCTGTCCGCATCGGTATTACGCGTCCACTTGATGGCAGCCACACGGTAATGCGCAACGGACAGATCAACCCCGAAGGGCAAACGCTGGATCAGGAGAAGGGAGGTTGAGCGGCGCGGTGCCGAGCCCTCGGCCAGCGCGATGTAATCCGCCTGACTCTCCCAGAAATTGCTGCTGTCTCCTATGATCGGCAATGGAGTCGCCAAAACCTCCCCAAGACTAGTCCGTTCGCTCTCGGTATCAACAAATGCCTGACTGAAAGCGATCCGCGACGAATCGGTGGGTTGCCACTTCCACTGGTATTCAAAACCGCGAATACGCAAGTGCTGCAAGGCGTATATCGAATCCGGCTCACCATTGATCGCCTCGATCTGGTCAAGATAGCGGTCACGCAACCGTTCATGGAAGAAACGCGTATCCAGACTCATCCGCCAGTCGCGCCAATCCCCCAGATATGCCACCTCCCAAGTATCAAGACGCTCGGCTGGCAAGTTGCGGTTGCCTCGCGCCTCGGGATCTCCCGGTTCATTCAAACGCAAGCCCCGATAATCGGCCGTACTAGCCGTTCGCCAGGCCCTTGCGTAGCCAAGCCGTATCGTGTTGTTCGGCGTCAGGTGGAAGCTGGCACTGGCACGCGAAGCGGGATGGTTTCCCCCAAGCGAGTCGTACTCGTACGACGAGCCGGCATTACCAGTGAACCACGTCGTCGGCTTCCACTCGCCGTTGGCAAAAACGCGTCTGACATCCCGGCCAACCGTTCCCTGGTCACGCAGCAGCGTTTTCGAACGCAGCGTATCGCGGCGCAGACTGCCCCCCCAGATCAGGCGGGTATCCGAAAGCGGCTGGAAGCTGTGCATGACCTCGAATTCATGACGCTTGCCGATATCCCCGACCTCGTCGATCTCCCTGAATGCTGCTGGCATAGAGGAATCGGGGCTGATATAGGCATCACTGGCGCGGTCAATGCTGTGGGTATAACGCACCGACATGTCGGCCGTTTCCGAAAACGTGCGCAACCAGTTGGCCTGGAGCCATGTCGATGACTGGTCAAAATCACGGAAGGGGTCGTCTGGATCGACAACTCCGAGTAAACGCCGTTCGGTTTCGCCATTGATGATTCGGCCGGTACGTACTGAATCGTAAGAACCCCGCAACTGCGTCCCTTCCGCCCTGCCCACCTGAACATCCAGGACATCACGTGCGCCCAGCTGGAAATTCATCCTGAGATCAAACAGGCGATTGGCGTTGCGGTCTTCCCAGTCAAAATGGTCATCCAGACCGTCATCCCTCATGTTCTGAACGGTGAACCGGAAATTGCCGCTTTCGCCGAGTTTGCCACCCGTGCGCAAGGTATAGTCGCGCACCCCCTGGCTACCGTAACTGCCGGCGACGGAGACACCGCGTACCAATGCCGGATCGACGGTGACGATGTTGATGACACCAAGGAAGGCATTGGCGCCATACGAGGTGGTATTGGACCCGCGTACCACCTCGATGCGCTCGATATCCTCCAGCGCCACCGGCACCAGCGTCCAGTTGACACCACCGCGAAACAGCGGCGAGTACAGCGAACGGCCGTCCACCAGAACCTGCACACGAGGAGCGAATTCGTTATCGTCCGAGACGCCGTGATAATTGACCCGGGGTGCCGCATCGCTCTTGGCAAAGGTCTGGAACCCCGGCACCAGGCGGAAGACGTCACTGAGCGCCCGGGCGCCCGAGGCCTTGATCATGTCCCGGTCGATGACCGTCACGGACGACGGCGCGTCAGCCAGACGTTGCGGCAGGCGGCTGACCGAGGCGACGATCGGCAGATCGCTGAAGAACAGGTCTTCGTCGGCAAGAACCGAGGAACTGGCAGCAACGAGGGTCAGCAGGACGCAGCGGGAAAGGTGGCGATTCATGGTGATTGATAACACTCGCGCCAAACCGGCAGCGTTGGGGAAAAAGAAACAGTGTTGCGGACGCAGTATCCTTGGCCTGCTCCGGCCCGTCAATCCAGTGGATACACTAGGTTGACCGGGAAACCGGATGACGCACGGCTTGCCCCTGCCGCCGGCGATTGTACACGACCACACTATGACCTTCGTGATAACCGGATTGAGCGCCCGCCCAGCGACAACAGCCGAGCTGCCCGCTCCCGGCGGCAAGGTAGAATAGCCCCCTTGTCGCCGCCGTGGCGCCCTTGCCACCGGGGATTCCGGATTCCTTAGCATGCTCAGACTGACCGAACTCAAGCTGCCGCTCGACCACCCCGCCGACGCTCTCGCACCGGCCATCTGCCTGCGCCTCGGCCTGGCCGCCGAGGAACTGCTCGGCTACACGATTTTCAAACGCAGCCACGATGCGCGCAAGAAATCGGCGATCGTGCTGATCTATACGCTGGACATCGAAGTGCGCGACGAAGCCGCCGTGCTCGCCCGCCTGCACGGCGACCGCCACCTGACGCCGGCGCCGGACACCAGCTACCAGTTCGTCGGCCAGGCGCCGGCCGGGTTGAAATCACGCCCGGTAGTCATCGGCACCGGCCCCTGCGGCCTGCTGGCCGGCCTGCTGCTGGCCCAGATGGGCTTCAAACCGATCTTTCTCGAACGTGGCAAGGCCGTGCGCGAACGGACCAAGGACACCTGGGGCCTGTGGCGCCAGCACACGCTGAATCCGGAATCCAACGTGCAGTTCGGCGAGGGCGGCGCCGGCACCTTCTCCGACGGCAAGCTGTACAGCCAGATCAAGGACCCGCAGTTCCTCGGCCGCAAGGTGATGGCGGAATTCGTCAAGGCCGGGGCGCCGGAAGAGATCCTGTACGTCAGCAAGCCGCACATCGGCACCTTCCGCCTGGTCAAGATGGTCGAGAACATGCGCGCAACGATCACCGAACTGGGTGGCGAAATCCGCTTCAGCAGCAAGGTCGAGCGCCTCATCATCGACAACCATCAGGTCTGCGGCGTCGAACTGGCCGGCGGCGAACGCATCGCCACCGGGCATGTCGTGCTGGCCATCGGCCACAGCGCCCGCGACACCTTCCAGATGCTCTACGACGAAGGCGTCTATGTCGAAGCCAAGCCCTTCGCCATCGGTTTCCGCATCGAACACCCGCAGACCCTGATCGACCATGCCCGCTTCGGTCCCAATGCCGGCAACGAATTGCTCGGCGCCGCCGACTACAAGCTGGTGCATCACTGCGCCAATGGCCGCGCCGCCTACAGTTTCTGCATGTGCCCGGGCGGCCAGGTGGTCGCCGCCACCTCCGAACCGGGCCGCGTCGTGACCAACGGCATGAGCCAGTATTCGCGCGCCGAGCGCAACGCCAATTCGGCGCTGGTGGTCAATGTCGAACCGACCGATTTCCCCGGCGATTACCGGACGAATCCGCTGGCCGGCGTCGATTTCCAGCGCCACTGGGAAAGCCAGGCCTTCATTGCCGGCGGCAGCAGCTACGACGCCCCGGCCCAGCGCGTCGGCGACTTTCTCGCCGGCCGGCCGTCGACGGCACTGGGCCAGGTCGATCCGTCCTACCAGCCCGGCGTGCATATGACCGACCTGTCGACCTGTGCCCCGGACTACGTCATCGCGGCGCTGCGTGAAGCCATCCCGGCCTTCGACAAGCAGATCCGCGGCTTCGCCATGGCCGATGCGGTGCTCACCGGCGTCGAGTCGCGCACCTCGTCGCCGATCCGCATCAAGCGCGGCGACGACTTCCAGAGCATCAACACGCGTGGCCTCTACCCGGCCGGCGAAGGCGCCGGTTACGCCGGCGGCATCCTGTCGGCCGGCGTCGACGGCATCAAGGTGGCCGAGGCCGTCGCCCGGGCCATGCTGGCCGAAGCCTGAGCCTTCCCGGCCGGCCGCCTAACGCGGCCCGCCGTACTCGTCAGCCAGACGGTCGTAATGAGCGTGCGCCTCACTCTCGACGAGGCCGGCTGTCCGCCAATCACGCAGTGCCGGGTGGCCGAGCACGGTATCGCGGTAGGCCGCGGCGAACTCCGGCAGTGGCACATTGTAGATATCGAAGCGGCAGACCACCGGCGCGAACATCGCATCGGCCACCGAGAAATCGCCGAACAGCCACGGCCCGTCGCCGCGGGCGAACTGCGTGCGCGCCTCGCGCCAGATCTCGATCACGCGGTCGATGTCGCGCTGCACCTCGGGTGAGGCCGGCCGCCCTTTCAGCTTCAGCTTGAGATTCATCGGCATGGCGCTGCGCAGGTGCGTGAAACCGCTGTGCATTTCGGCGCAGATGCTGCGCGCCCGCGCCCGTGCCCGGGCGTCGACCGGCCACATCGCCGGCTGGCGCTCGGCCAGCGTCTCGGCAATGGCCAGGCTGTCCCAGACCTGGAAGCCATCCTCGTGCAGGCACGGTACCCGGGCATTGCCGGCGATCGGCTTGAGGGCCGCATTGTAGTCACGGCCGGCGACCGAGACCAGGTGCTCGCGGAAGGGAATGCCGAAGTGCTTCATCAACAGCCACGGGCGCAGCGACCAGGACGAGTAGTTCTTGTTGCCGATGTACAGATCGAACATGGATAACCCTCCAAAAAATACGGCGCCTGCTGGCCCCGGCGAATGATGCGTCTACCGTCGCCCGGCGACAAGTCCGGCGGTGGTGCGAATCATTTCCCAGCCGACGCTGTCAAATTGCAGATCGCTTACCCCGCAATTGGTTTCCCGAGGTGCCCGCCCGCTGCCGGTCAGCCTTTTCTGGAGCACGCCATGCCCGTCGATCCTGCCGTGACGCCTGCCGCCGAACCGTCGCCCGCCTGCCCGGTCATGCCGCTGCTCGCCGGCGGGCCGCAACTGGGCGAGGATTCCTTTCGCCGGGTCGTCGAGTGGGCGCCGAGTGCCATGGTGATGATCGACCCTGCCGGCATCATGGTGCTGGTCAATGCCCAGACCGAGCGCATGTTCGCCTACGACCGCGCCGAGCTGATCGGGCAGGCCGTGGAAATGCTGGTGCCCGAGCGCCTGCGCCAGCACCACCAGGCTTTCCGCAATGGTTATTTCGACGATCCGCAGCCGCGGCCGATGGGCATCGGCCGCGACCTGGCTGGTTGCCGTTCCGACGGCAGCGAGTTTCCCATCGAAATCGGCCTCAATCCGATCGCCACCGAGGCAGGCACCATGGTGCTCGCCTCGATCATCGACATCACCGAGCGCCAGCGTGCCCAGCAGCGCCTGGAAGAAGCGCTGCGCGAAAAGACCGTGCTGCTCAACGAAGTCCATCACCGGGTCAAGAACAACCTGCAGGTGATCACCAGCCTGCTCAACCTGCAGGCCGACTATGCCGCCGACCCGCGTCTGCGGGCGATCCTGGCCGAGAGCTGCAGCCGGGTCAAGGCAATGGCGTTGACCCACCAGCTGCTCTACGAGCGCAAGGATTTTTCCCAACTGCACCTGGGCGATTACCTGAAGCGCCTGGTGCAGTCGATCCGCACCAGCTACCGGGCCGCCGGCGACCGCGTCGGCCTGCGCTTGGAACTACCCGAGGCCGACGTCCAGCTCGATCTCGAACGCGCCATTCCCTGCGGCCTGCTGATCAATGAACTGGTGACCAATTCGTTCAAGCATGCCTTCCCCGGGGAACGTCGCGGCGAAATCGTCATCGAAATTCTGGAGGACGCGGACAATCGGATTTGCCTCAGCGTCGCCGACAACGGCATCGGCCTGCCGGCTGAGCCGGAACTGGCACAGTCTTCCTCGCTGGGCCTGCAACTGGTCGAGCTGTTTGTCGAACAACTGCATGGCACGACGAGCATCGGCCGCCATGGCGGTTCCCGTTTTGCCATCAGCTTTCCCCGCGCGAATTCGAAGGAGAATCCATGACTGCCCGACTGCCGGTGAACCTGATGCTCGTCGAGGACGAGCGCATCGTTGCCTTCGACCTGAAACGCCAACTGCAGGGCTTCGGCTACCGGGTCGGTAGTGTCGTCGCCAGCGGCGAACAGGCCATCGATCGGGTGGGCGAAGAAAAGCCCGACCTGGTGCTGATGGACATCCATCTCGAAGGCACCATGGACGGCATCGAAGCGGCTGCCGCCATCCGCGCCCGGCATCAGATTCCGGTCGTCTTCCTGACCGCCTACGCCGAGGATGACACGCTGAACCGGGCCCTCGACAGCCGTCCCTTCGGCTATCTGATCAAGCCCTGCGAGGGCCGCGAACTGCATGCGACGATCCAGATGGCGCTGGCCCGCCGGCAGGACGAAGTCGCCGTCGAAGAGAGCGAGGAACGCCTGAAACTGGCACTGGAATCGGGCGCCCTCGGCGTCCTCGAATGGGATGCGGGCGCCAACCGCCTGACCGGCGACACCTATCTCGGCATGCTGTTCGGCCACCGGCCGCAACCGCTGGACGAGTCGTGGGAAACCTTCATTGCCCGCGTCAGCGCCGAGGATCGCCAACGCGTCAGCCACGAGCTGGGTGCCACCTTGAAGGAGGGCGAAGCGGTCTGCTTCACCTTCCAGATCGCCGGCAACTGCACGCCGCCGCGCCTGATGGAGGCGCACGCCAAGGCCTATGGCGGCGATGGCGATGTCCGGCGCGTCGTCGGCATCCTGCAAGACATTACCCAGCGGCACCATGACGAGGCCCTGCTGCGCCAGTCCAGCGTCGTCTTCCAGACCACCGCCGAAGCCATCGTCATCACCGACGCCGAACGCCGGATCGTTGCCGTCAACGGCGCCTTCTCGCGTATCACCGGCCACAGCAGCGAGGCGGCCCTCGGCCAGGATCCGGACATCCTGCTGCGCAGCGCCCCGACGCTCGATCGCTACGCCGGCAGCCTGCAGGCCGACGGCCCCGGCTTCTGGCAGGGCGAGGTGCGCTGCCATCGCGGCGACGGCAATGCCTTCCCGGTCTGGCAGAGCGTCAGCGTCGTGCGCGACGACAGCGGCCAGTTGACCCATTACGTGACCGCTTTTTCCGACGTCACGGCCATTTACGAAGCGCAGGAACGCCTGCACCACCTGGCCCATCACGACCCGCTGACCGGCCTGCCCAACCGGCTGCTGTTCGACGACCGGCTGCAGATCGCCATCGAGCAGGCGATGCGCAACGAACAGCGCTGCCTGCTGCTGTTCCTCGACCTCGACGGCTTCAAGGTGATCAACGACACCCTCGGCCACGCCGCCGGCGACGACCTGCTGCGCGTCATCGGTGCCCGCCTGCGCAGCGTGCTGCGCAGCACCGATACCATCGCCCGCCTGGGCGGCGACGAGTTCGTCATCCTGGTCGGCAGCATCAACCCGGAATACGCGGCGCAACTGGCGGAAAAAATTCTCGAACAGCTGCGCGTCCCGGTGCCGATCGGCGAGGAGAATCTGACCATCACCGGCAGCATCGGCATCGCCGTCTATCCGGACAACGGCGGCAACAGCCAGGAACTGATGCGCGCCGCCGACATGGCCATGTACACCGCCAAATCCGAAGGCCGCAACCGCTTCCATTTCTACGCCGAAGACATGTCCGAGCGGGCGCATCAGCGCATGGCCACCGAACAGGGTCTGCGCCGCGCCCTGTCCACCGACGCCCTGCTGGTGTACTACCAGCCGAAAGTCGATCTCGCCAGCCGGCGGATCGTCGGCGTCGAGGCCCTGGTTCGCTGGCGCCAGCCGGAGCGCGGCATCATCGATCCGAGCAACTTCATCGGCATCGCCGAAGAATGCGGCCTGATCGAACCGCTCGGCCGCTGGGTGCTGGAACGCGCCTGCCGCGAAATGCGGGAAGTGGTCAATGCCATGGCCCCGGGCGCGGTCTTCCATCTGGCCGTCAATGTCTCGCCACGCCAGTTCCACAGCAGCGATTTCGTCGCTGTGCTGCGCACGGTGCTAGCGGAAACCGGTTTCCCCACCTACGCCCTCGAACTGGAAATCACCGAAAGCACCCTGCAGGCGACGGAGCGCAGCCTGGCCGTGCTGCACGAGCTCGAAGACCTCGGCGTCGCCGTCAGCATCGACGACTTCGGCACCGGCTATTCCTCGCTCAGCGTACTGCGCGATCTGCCGATCAAGCGCATCAAGATCGACCGCTCGTTCATCGTCGATCTTCCGGCCAGCGAAAACCAGCGGGCGGTGGTCGAAGCCATCGTCGCCCTCAGCCGGGCGATGCACATGTCAATCACCGTCGAGGGCGTCGAGCTCGAAACCCAGGCCCACCTGCTCGAAGAGCTCGGCTGCCAGGAGGGCCAGGGTTACCTGTTCTCGCGCCCCCTGCCCTGGAACGATCTGATCAGACTACTGTCGAGCGGCCTGCCGGGCGAACGCCCGCGCTGAACCACCACCCGGGGTCACCGCGGGACGGCCCGTAATGCCGGGTGTTCCCGTTCTTCTTTGGCACTCCGGATTAGCCGGCGGCGCGCCATCGGCGTGTAACATGCGCCTTGCTGATGGCAACGGCCAAATGGCCGACTGCTGACGAACCGAACCAAAGGAACTCCATGGACATCAACGATATGCGCTCCCTGATCACCGTCGCCGGCCTGATCTGTTTTCTGGCGATCGGCTTTTGGGCCTACAGCGGCAAACGGCGCAAGGATTTCGACGAAGCCGCCAACCTGCCGTTCACCGATCCCGAAGAAAAGAACGGCGAACACAAGTAAGCCGGGTCTGCCACCCGCGCCATCCGCCTTGCCTGCCGCAACGATCCTGCACCTTGCCGTCGTGCTGCTGGCGGTGCTGCCCAGCGCCGCCTGTCTGGCCGACGCCTGCGACGAACTGCCCAAGCCCGCCGTCAAGGTGGAGCGCCTGGAAAGCCAGGTGGCGCTGAATACCCGCTATGGCGTCAAGGCGCTGAACAATCTCGGCGCCACAGTGTCCCGGCCCGGCCACCAGGTGCTCGGCCTGACGCGCGGCACGGCCAGCGCCAGCCTGGCAGTGCATTCGCCGACGCTGGTGGACAGCAGCGGCCGCTGGGAATGCGCCAGTCCGCAGATCACGCTGCGCTACGGCTTCAGCCCGATCACCGTCTATGTTGCCCGCGAGTTCCCGCCCGGCAGCTGCGCCCATCAGCAAATCTACGAGCACGAGATGCGGCATGTGAAGACCTACGAGGAACACCTCGTCAACCTTGAAAAAGACCTGCTGGCCACGCTGAACGCCCGCTTCGCCACCGGCGGCCCGTGGCGCGGCAAGGCCGGCGACATCGGCCCGCGCCTGCGGCGGGAACTGGACCAGCGCTGGCTGCCGATGGTGCAGCGCGAAATCCGCCGCGTCGAGGCGGCGCAGGCCTTGATCGATACCGACGAGGAATACGCGCGGGTGGCCGATGCCTGCGACGGCGCGATCAAGAAAGTGATTCGCTGAGCGAAGCGCCCCGGTTGTGCGGAAATCCGCAACGACGGCTGACCGGCATGCGGATTTCCGCACGCCATTTCCCGCCCGGGCGCTGCGAAAAAAGCCCCAATCCCTTGTAAATCAGCACGCTGTGGCAAGGCCACAGTCCTGGCACGCCTCCTGCAAACAAATGGACCCAACCGCACCGCGGTTAGTCAAAACCACAGGAGGAGACACCATGAAATTGCGTTCACTGCTTGCCGTCGCCGCGCTGGCCGTCGGCACCACCGCCGGCCACGCCGCCGAATTCATCAATGTGCTGACCGGCGGCACCAGCGGCGTCTATTACCCGCTCGGCGTCTCGCTGACCAGATCTACGGCAAGGTGATGCCGGACACCAAGATGTCGGTGCAGGCGACCAAGGCCTCGGCCGAAAACCTCAACCTGCTGCAGGCCGGCAAGGGCGAGATCGCCTTCACGCTCGGCGACACGCTGTCCGAAGCCTGGAAGGGCAATGCCGACGTCGGCTTCAAGGCGCCACTGAAGAAGCTGCGCACGGTTGCCGCCATTTATCCCAATTACATCCACTTCCTGGCCGCCGCCGACTCGGGCATCAAGTCGCTGGCCGACCTCAAGGGCAAGCGCGTCTCGGTCGGCGCCCCGAAGAGCGGCACCGAACTGAACAGCCGCGACATCCTGAAGGCGGTC
>PHCU01000102.1:0-15649 GCA_002842345.1 Betaproteobacteria bacterium HGW-Betaproteobacteria-12
CATGGCCGCCGGCTGCCGCGGCGGCGGCCCGCACCACCGCCGGTTCGGCGTCGCTCGCGTACCAGCGCAGGCCGCCGCCCCACTCGATGGCGCGCAGGCCGTCGAGGGCCAGCGGCGCGGTCGTCGATGGCAGCGCCAGGCGCCACAGCGTCGGGCCAGCGTAGGCCGCGTGCGTCTGCTCGCGCACCGCCTGCCACCAGGCCGCGGCCCCGCGCGAGGGCTTGCCGCCCAACTTGCCAAGCGCCGCCGCGACGGCCGCCTCGGCACCGGACAGGCGTAACCACAGATGATTGTCGAACCAGAACGAGGCCGACAGCGGCAGCGGCTGGCCGCCCCAGGCATTCAGCCGGCGGATGGCTTCCGCCTCGTCGCAGGTGAATTCCAGCGTCGCCTCGGCGACCGGGCGCGGCAGCACCTTCAACGTTGCCTCGGCGATCACCCCGAGCGTGCCCAGGCTGCCGGCGATGAAGCGCGAGACGTCGTAGCCGGCGACGTTCTTCATCACCTGGCCGCCGAAATCCAGCACCTGGCCGGTGCCGTCCACCATTTTGACGCCGAGCATGAAGTCGCGCACCGCCCCGGCCTGCTGCCGGCGCGGCCCGGCCAGGCCGGCGGCGATGGCGCCGCCGAGTGTCGCCCCGGCAAAATGCGGCGGCTCGCAGGCCAGCATTTGCCCTTCCTCGGCCAGCGCTTCCTCGATCTCGCTCAGCGGCGTACCGCATTTTGCGGTGATGTACAGCTCGGTCGGCTCGTAGGCGACGATGCCGCAATGGCCGCAGAGGTCGAGCACCTCGCCGGCCAGCATGCCGCCGTAAAAATCCTTGCTGCCAGCACCGCGCAGACGCAGCGGCGAATGGCTCTCATGGGCCGCGCGGACGGCGGCGACGATTTCGTCAAGCAGCATCAGAAACGGTCCAGTTCGGGAAATTTGAGGTCGCCGTGATGCACGTGCATGCGCCCGTATTCGGCGCAGCGGTGCAGGCTGGGAACGGCCTTGCCGGGATTGAGCAGGCCATTCTCGTCGAAGGCCGCCTTGACCCGGCGGAAGGCATCGAGCTCGGGCGTAGCGAACTGCACGCACATCTGGTTGATCTTCTCTATGCCGACGCCGTGCTCGCCGGTAATCGAACCGCCGAGGGCCACCGACATTTCCAGGATCTCGGCGCCGAAGGCTTCGGCCCAGCGCCACTCGCCCGGCTTGGCCGCGTCGTACATGATCAGCGGATGCAGGTTGCCGTCGCCGGCGTGGAAGACGTTGGCGCAGCGCAGGCCGTATTTGTGCTCCATCTCGGCAATGGCCGACAGCATCTCGGCCAGGCGCTTGCGCGGAATCGTCCCATCCATGCAGTAATAGTCCGGTGTGATCCGGCCGACCGCCGGAAAGGCCGCCTTGCGCCCGGCCCAGAAGCGCAGGCGCTCGGCTTCCGACTGCGAAACGCGCAGTTCGCGGGCGCCGGCCGCCCGCAGCACGGCGGTGACACGGGCGATCTCCTCGGCCACCTCCTCCGGCGTGCCGTCCGACTCGCAGAGCAGGATGGCCGCGGCGTTGAGGTCGTAGCCGGCCTTGACGTAGGGTTCGACGGCGGCGGTCGCGGCCTTGTCCATCATCTCCAGCCCGGCCGGGATAATGCCGGCGGCGATGATCGACGCCACCGCGTCGCCGGCCTGGGCGACGTCGGCGAACGAGGCCATGACCACCTGCGCCAGTTCCGGCTTGGGCACCAGCTTGACGGTGACTTCGGTGACCACGCCGAGCATGCCTTCGGAACCGATCAGCAGCGCCAGCAGGTCGTAGCCCGGCGCATCCGGCGCTTCGCCGCCGATCTCGAAGACTTCGCCCTCGATACTGACGACGCGCAGGCGTAGCACGTTATGCACGGTCAGGCCGTATTTCAGGCAATGCACGCCGCCCGAGTTCTCGGCGACGTTGCCGCCCAGCGTGCAGGCGATCTGCGACGACGGATCGGGCGCGTAATAGAGGCCGAACGGCGCCGCCGCCTCGGACACCGCCAGGTTGCGCACGCCGGGCTGGACCACCGCCAGCCGCGCCTCGGCGTCGAGGCGCAGGATCTTGTTGAAGCGCGCCAGCGACAGCACGACGCCCTGGGCATGCGGCATCGCCCCGCCCGACAGGCCGGTGCCGGCGCCGCGGGCGACCACCGGCACGCCGAGCTGGTGGCAGTTGCGCAGCACGTCGATGACCTGGCCTTCGCTTTCCGGCAGGCAGACGGCCAACGGCAACTCGCGGTAGGCGGTGAGGCCGTCGCATTCGTAGGGGCGCAGATCCTCTTCGGCGCTGAGCAGGCAGTGCGCCGGCAGGATCAGCTGCAGGCGCAGGATCAGGGCGGCGCGGTCGGTGGCGAAAGCGGGTTCGGGAGCAGTCATGGGGGGCATTGTAGTCCGGTAGCCGGGGTGGTTCACCGTGGCGAAAACCCCGCCCCTACGGGAGCAGGATCGCCCGGAAGTCGTTGACGTTGGTCCGCGTCGGCCCGGTGATCAGCAAGTCGTCGAGACCGGCGAAGAAACCCCAGGCGTCGTTGCCGGCCAGATGGGCGGCAGCATCGAGGCCGGCCGCCTGCGCCCGTTGCAGCGTATCCGGCCCGACGAAGGCGCCGGCATTGTCCTCGCTGCCGTCGATCCCGTCGGTATCGGCGGCCAGCGCGTGGATGCCCGGTGCACCGTCGAGAGCCAGCGCCAGGGCGAGCAGGAATTCCGTATTGCGTCCGCCGCGGCCGTGTCCGCGCACCGTCACCGTTGTCTCGCCGCCGGAGAGCAGCACGCAGGGGCGTTGCCCGCGGTGGGCCAGCGCCTGACGGGCCATGTCGGCGGCCACCGTGCGCGCTTCACCTTCGATGGCGTCGCCGAGGATCAGTGGCGTCAGACCCAACCGGCGCGCTTCCTCGGCCGCCGCTTCGAGCATCTGCCGCGGGCTGGCGATCAGCCTGAACTCGGCGGCGGCCAGGCGCGGATCGCCGGGCTTCGGCGTCTCCAGCTCGCCGGCCGCCAGCCGGCGGCGCAGGTTGTCAGCGAGGGCAATGCCATAGCGGTCGAGGATGGCTAGCGCCTCGCCGCAGGTCGTCGGATCGGCCACCGTCGGGCCGGAAGCGATAACCGCCGGGTCATCGCCGGGAACGTCGGAAATGGCCAGGGCCAGCACCGCTGCCGGCCAGGCGGCGGTGGCCAGACGGCCACCCTTGATCGCCGACAGGTGCTTGCGCACGCAGTTGATCTCGCCGATGGCCGCGCCGCACTTGAGCAGTGCCGACGTCAGCGTCCGCTTCTCAGCCAGCGTCAGGCCTTCGGCCGGCGCAGCCAGCAACGCCGAACCGCCGCCGGAGATCAGCGCCAGCACGCGATCGCCCGCCTGCAGGCCCTGCACTTTCTGCAGCACGCGCTGCGCCGCCGCCGCGCCGGCGGCATCGGGCACCGGATGGGCGGCCTCGACAATCTCGATCCGCGAACACGGCACGCCGTGGCCGTAGCGGGTGACGACCAGGCCATCGAGCGGCCCGGACCAGTGTTGCTCGACGGCCCGCGCCATCGCCGCCGAAGCCTTGCCGGCGCCAATGACGATCAGCCGCCCGCCGTCATTGGCCGGCAAGTGCGGCGGCACGCAGCGGGCCGGATCGGCGGCAGCGATGGCGGCATCGAACAGCCGCCGCAGGCTCTCGCGCGGGCTCATCGGGGCAGCCAGCCGAGGCCGGCCTCGGTGCTGGTCAGCGGCTTGTATTCGCAGCCGACCCAGCCGGCGTAGCCGAGCCGGTCAAGCAGCTCAAACAGATAGGGATAGTGGATCTCGCCGCTGCCCGGCTCGTGCCGCCCGGGGTTGTCGGCAATCTGGATGTGGGCGATGCGCTCGATGTTGGCCTGCAGCGTGCGCGCCAGGTCGCCCTGGATGATCTGCGCGTGGTACAGGTCGAGCTGCAGGCGGACGTTGTCGCGGCCGATGGCATCGAGCAGGCGCAGTGCCCGGCCGATGTCGTCCAGCCAGTAGCCAGGCATGTCGATGCGGCTATTGATCGGCTCGATGGTCACCGTCGCGCCGATGCTGGCCAGCCGGTCGGCGGCGTGGCGCAGGTTGGCAATGTAGGTCGCTTCCAGTTCGGCCTCGTCTACGCCGGCCGGCCGTAGACCAGCCATGCAATGCACCTGCCGGCAATCAAGCTGCAGCGCGTAATCGCGCGCCTGCTCGACGCTTTCGGCGAACTCGCCGCGCTGCCCCGGCAGGCAGGCCAGGCCGCGTTCGCCGGCGGACCAGTCGCCCGGCGGCAGGTTGAACAGCACCTGTTCCAGCTCGCTCGCAGCCAGCCAACTGGCGACCTCGCCAGCCGGCCAGTCGTAGGGGAACAGGTATTCGACGCCGGCGAAACCGGCCGCCGCGGCGCCGGCAAAACGCTGTTCGAACGGCAGTTCGGTAAACAAAAAACTCAGGTTGGCGGCGAACTTTGGCATCACGGCGACAGTCTCTATGCGGCCCAAAAGTATAATCCGCCGACTACCAGGAGACAGCACCGTGAGCGACAACCAAACCGAACGTAAAGGCAACCGCCTGTCGAAAATCGTTACCCGCACCGGCGACGCCGGCACCACCGGCCTCGGCGATGGCAGCCGGACCACCAAGGACAGCCTGCGCATCGACGCCATCGGCGAAGTCGATGAACTCAATTCCAGCCTCGGCGTGCTGCTCTGCGAAGACCTGCCGGAGGCCGTACGCAGCGCCCTGCTCGACGTGCAGAACGACCTGTTCGACCTCGGCGGCGAACTCTGCCTGCCCGGCATGGCCGTCATGAAGGATGGCCAGGTCGTCCGCCTCGAAGAACAGGCCGAAGCCTTCAACGCCGAGCTGCCGATGCTCAAGGAATTCATCCTGCCCGGCGGCACCCGGCCGGCGGCGCTGGCCCACCTGTCGCGCACCGTCTGCCGCCGCGCCGAGCGCGCCATGGTCCGCCTGCACAACGCCGAAGCCCTATCCGACCCGGCCCGCCGCTACGTCAACCGCCTCTCCGACCTGCTATTCATTCTCGGCCGCGCCCTCAACCGCGCCGGCGGCCGAGGCGACGTGCTGTGGCAAAAGGGCAAGAACGCATGAGTGCCTGCGTGATCGGCCACATCACCGTCAAGGATGAAGAAAAATGGGCGCAGTACCGCGCCCAGGTGCCGGGCACGCTCGCCCCCTGGGGCGCCGAACTGCTGTTTCGCGGCCAGCTGGCGGCAGTGCTCGACGGCCAGCACCGGCACTCCGACACCGTCGTCATCCGCTTTCCCGACCAAGCCGCGGCCGACGGCTGGCACGCCTCGCCGGCCTACCAGGCGCTGATTCCGCTGCGCCGGGAAGCGGCCAACCTCGACCTGCTGACCTTCAACGACTGAACCTCAAAGCGAGGTGCCCCATGGATCTGCCCGTCTATACCAGCCTCGCCCTCAGCCTCGACCAGGGCATCGCCGAGATTCGCCTCAACCGGCCGGACAAGTCCAATGCGATCAACGACGCGATGTGGCGGGAAATCCGCCAGGCCTGTGAATGGGCCGACGCCACGCCGGCGGTGCGCGTCGTCATCCTGAGCGGCGCCGGCAAAAACTTCTGCGCCGGCATCGACCTCGCCATGCTCGGCAGCATCCGGCAACGTGTCGCCGCTCCCGAACCGGCGCAACGCCGCGCCGCCCTGCGCGACATCATCGGCGACCTGCAGGACTGCCTGACTGCCCTCGAACGCTGCCGCAAGCCGGTCCTCGCCGCCATCCACGGCGCCTGCGTCGGCGGCGCGCTAGACTTGGTCAGCGCCTGCGACATGCGCTACGCCAGCGCCGACGCCGTCTTCTCGATCAAGGAAATCGACCTCGCAATGGTCGCCGACGTTGGCACCCTGCAACGCCTGCCGCACCTGATCGGCCAAGGCCTGACGCGCGAACTGGCGTACACCGGGCGCAACGTGGATGCCGAGGAGGCGCTACGCCTGGGCCTGATCAACCGCCACTTCGCCACGGCGGAGGAATTGATGGTCGGCGTCCGCGAGATCGCTGCCGCCATCGCCAGTAAATCACCGCAAGCCATCCGCGGCATCAAGCAGGTGCTCAACCACAGCCGCGACCGCAGCATCGACGACGGCCTCGCCTTCGTCGCCGAGTGGAATGCCGACCATCTGCTTTCCGCCGATCTTGACGAGGCAATTGCGGCGCAACGGGAGAGGCGGGCGCCGCGGTTCGCGGACTGAGCAAAGTCACGCGAGGGATACCATCCTTGCAATTACAGAATAACCCTCCTTGAGTGCAAGGGTGATTGAACGGCCCTACTTCGCCCAAGTGAGCAGGCAACGACACTGGCACTCGAAATGCCCCACTCTGGCAAGCCAAGATCCAGTACCACGTAGCCTATCCCAAAGCTATTCGCGGTTCATCCCCACGCCCGTGGGGAACACAAGGGCAATCACACGCAATCGGAGCCCTACAGCGGTTCATCCCCACGCCCGTGGGGAACACAGGTCGCCGGCCTTGCTGGCCTTCTCAGCAGCCGGTTCATCCCCACGCCCGTGGGGAACACGGCGTGGTGTTGGGGTTCCTCCAGCAATCCGCCGGTTCATCCCCACGCCCGTGGGGAACACGGCTTACTACCTCAAGTGCGACCTGGCCAACTTCGGTTCATCCCCACGCCCGTGGGGAACACGGTTTCGGCCCGTGGGTGGATGCCGGCAATGCCGGTTCATCCCCACGCCCGTGGGGAACACTTGTAGCCGATGCCCTGCAGGGCCGGTGCCATCGGTTCATCCCCACGCCCGTGGGGAACACGCCGCTGAATCGTGAGCTGGACGACTACATGGCGGTTCATCCCCACGCCCGTGGGGAACACCTTCCAAACTGGCTTTTGTCAAAGAAAACAAGCGGTTCATCCCCACGCCCGTGGGGAACACATCGACTGGCGCGGCCGGGTCCGGAAAAACGGCGGTTCATCCCCACGCCCGTGGGGAACACTGTGCTGCGGTCGTTGTGGACGGATCAGGAGTCGGTTCATCCCCACGCCCGTGGGGAACACTATTTCACCTTCCCGGAACGCGCCCTGATCGTCGGTTCATCCCCACGCCCGTGGGGAACACCCAACAACTGATTGATGATGTTCTTGCGCCCGCGGTTCATCCCCACGCCCGTGGGGAACACAAAACCAGGCGGCAGACCGGGCGGCCGGAACTCGGTTCATCCCCACGCCCGTGGGGAACACCTCGGTCAACGACATCCCAGAGATGCGCCAGGCCGGTTCATCCCCACGCCCGTGGGGAACACTGAGGTTGTCCTCGAGGAAAACGCGGTAGCGGCGGTTCATCCCCACGCCCGTGGGGAACACATCGAAGCCGCCGGAAATACCACGGTGGGATTCGGTTCATCCCCACGCCCGTGGGGAACACATTTACAACACCGGCCGCAGCGGAATTTTCGTCGGTTCATCCCCACGCCCGTGGGGAACACGGTGACCGAAGCGGCCAGGCTGGTCAGGCTCTCGGTTCATCCCCACGCCCGTGGGGAACACAGGACTTGATTGATTACAAGGACAAGCAGTGGCGGTTCATCCCCACGCCCGTGGGGAACACAAGCACCAGCCAGGCGGCGCGCGGGATCGTCGCGGTTCATCCCCACGCCCGTGGGGAACACTTTGCCAATACCGGCAAGGAAGCAGAAGAAACCGGTTCATCCCCACGCCCGTGGGGAACACGCTGCCCCTCGATATACGGCTGCCCCTGTTGCGCGGTTCATCCCCACGCCCGTGGGGAACACGCCGTCAAGCAACCGGGGGCGCTGCGTGTCGCCGGTTCATCCCCACGCCCGTGGGGAACACATGGTGTGGGGACGTTCAACCCGTCCAATTCTCGGTTCATCCCCACGCCCGTGGGGAACACGGATGCCCAGGCGATAACCCATAGTCCTCGATCGGTTCATCCCCACGCCCGTGGGGAACACTCGACGCAGCCGCCCTTTCAACCATGCGCGCCCGGTTCATCCCCACGCCCGTGGGGAACACCTTTACCCTGCCGTGGTGGATTTCGCAGCTCACGGTTCATCCCCACGCCCGTGGGGAACACCGCGGTGTCTTCGATGAAGGCCATTATTCAGCCGGTTCATCCCCACGCCCGTGGGGAACACGGCTCATCCATCAAGCCGGCATCGACCTGCTCCGGTTCATCCCCACGCCCGTGGGGAACACCCGACACCGACCGGCAATAGCCGCCGCTCATGCGGTTCATCCCCACGCCCGTGGGGAACACCGAATACATGGGATACGCCGAACAGCGCGGCACGGTTCATCCCCACGCCCGTGGGGAACACATCATTTCGTTTCCTGCCTTTCGTCGTTGAACCGGTTCATCCCCACGCCCGTGGGGAACACCGAAGCCGGCCACCTCGTCGGCTACTCGCTCGCGGTTCATCCCCACGCCCGTGGGGAACACCAGACGACGGTTTCGCTGGCGCAGTCGAGCACCGGTTCATCCCCACGCCCGTGGGGAACACTCGAGGCAAACAGCGATCCCGGTGTCGATCCGCGGTTCATCCCCACGCCCGTGGGGAACACATGCGCCATCACGCGCCTCCTTGTCCGATTAGCGGTTCATCCCCACGCCCGTGGGGAACACGGGTCTGCGGCCACGATTTTCGCCTTGGCAAACGGTTCATCCCCACGCCCGTGGGGAACACTTTTGAGAGTAAACATTGACCCTCCTAACCCACGGTTCATCCCCACGCCCGTGGGGAACACTAGTTGTCGAGTACAGTGACGGTTTCCTAGACCGGTTCATCCCCACGCCCGTGGGGAACACATTCTCGGCGACGCCACCGATGGCGGCGCCTACGGTTCATCCCCACGCCCGTGGGGAACACTGGCACGGACTGATCGTCGGCAATACCCTGGCCGGTTCATCCCCACGCCCGTGGGGAACACAACGAGATCGACAAGCTGGCCGAGAAGGCCCGCGGTTCATCCCCACGCCCGTGGGGAACACGCTGCCGCCGCCGAGCTGGCCGCCGAAGGCGAACGGTTCATCCCCACGCCCGTGGGGAACACATCGGCAGCGGTAGTGGGGCGGTGCCGGCGGCCGGTTCATCCCCACGCCCGTGGGGAACACGGCCTGTCGACCGGTGCCGATGGCCGTTACAGCGGTTCATCCCCACGCCCGTGGGGAACACAGCACCGCTGGGATGCGGCCGGACTCGATCCACGGTTCATCCCCACGCCCGTGGGGAACACAACGCAACTACAGCCAACCGAGTGCAAGCCACCGGTTCATCCCCACGCCCGTGGGGAACACCTGGCTTCCAGGGCATGCAGCAGCCGGCCCTTCGGTTCATCCCCACGCCCGTGGGGAACACCCGCTCCCGGACATTCTCAAACCGGCCTTCAACGGTTCATCCCCACGCCCGTGGGGAACACCCATGGGCCGTCGCCGACAAACCAATCTCGACCGGTTCATCCCCACGCCCGTGGGGAACACAGGCGAGATAGACCCAGGCCATATCAGCGCTCCGGTTCATCCCCACGCCCGTGGGGAACACCGGATCTCGTCAATGTCGCGGTGCAGAATCACCGGTTCATCCCCACGCCCGTGGGGAACACTAAAGGCCGTTCGTTCGCGCTGAAAAGGTCGCCGGTTCATCCCCACGCCCGTGGGGAACACGCGGTTTATTCCTACCCACTCGACCCGATGACCGGTTCATCCCCACGCCCGTGGGGAACACTATGAAAACGACGCCAAAACCATGGCAAACGTCGGTTCATCCCCACGCCCGTGGGGAACACTATGAAAACGACGCCAAAACCATGGCAAACGTCGGTTCATCCCCACGCCCGTGGGGAACACGCCGGGGCCGGCGTCGATCTGGTCGCGGGCGCCGGTTCATCCCCACGCCCGTGGGGAACACGCCATCGCCGAGGGGCGCACCTGGGATGCCTCCGGTTCATCCCCACGCCCGTGGGGAACACGATGCCTGCAAGCTGCTGACGCCGGCCGTTGGCGGTTCATCCCCACGCCCGTGGGGAACACATTGCAGTTGACCGGGCAGTCGGCGCTTATCCCGGTTCATCCCCACGCCCGTGGGGAACACGCGACGGTGCCGATGGCTTCCGCCAATGTGACCGGTTCATCCCCACGCCCGTGGGGAACACGGCGCAAATTCCGAAAATATCCATATTCAAAACGGTTCATCCCCACGCCCGTGGGGAACACCGATGGGGAGGCTAGCCCGCCCGACCCATCGCCGGTTCATCCCCACGCCCGTGGGGAACACACGCCATCCACAATGACCATCTCGCCGGTCGGCGGTTCATCCCCACGCCCGTGGGGAACACTAACGTATGCGAACTAATTAGCGTCGACAACGCGGTTCATCCCCACGCCCGTGGGGAACACGGCTCGTGCCGCGCAACCGGCGACGGCTGACCCGGTTCATCCCCACGCCCGTGGGGAACACTGTCTTTCCGATGCAGTTCATTTCGGGCATTCCGGTTCATCCCCACGCCCGTGGGGAACACAGGGTAATCGACGGAGGCGACGAGAGCCATGGCGGTTCATCCCCACGCCCGTGGGGAACACAGGAAAGCCGCTACCAGCAGGAAGAGTTTGACCGGTTCATCCCCACGCCCGTGGGGAACACGCGACGTAGGGTGCGAAAAATAGCGTGGTCGGCGGTTCATCCCCACGCCCGTGGGGAACACCAGGTGATTTTGACGTCCACCGGCTGCAATACCGGTTCATCCCCACGCCCGTGGGGAACACGGCATCGCCGAACTCGAAGCACGCCTGACGCGCGGTTCATCCCCACGCCCGTGGGGAACACACCGGCCTGATTGCTGGTTCCAATGTCAAGGTCGGTTCATCCCCACGCCCGTGGGGAACACTGCGTGTTCGGCCATCAAGCCTTCCCCTTGATCGGTTCATCCCCACGCCCGTGGGGAACACGTTTATTATTGGGCACTGACGTGGCGTGGTTCCGGTTCATCCCCACGCCCGTGGGGAACACAATCCGACGCCGCACTGGACCAAGCGCTGCTACGGTTCATCCCCACGCCCGTGGGGAACACAAGTGGCAACCGCTCTGTCAGATGGCTGACACCGGTTCATCCCCACGCCCGTGGGGAACACACTTCCTCCATCTCCATGAATTTTCACGGAAAAACAGGATGTCAAACTTTTACCAACCAAACGACATTCCCATGTCGTATCCGGATTGTTAAGGATCAGGAGCTTCAGCCTCAGGATGAAAGCTCACCAAGCGCACACCATCCCAATCGGCAGGCATTCGGCGATTTGCTCCCAAAGTCACAAATTCAAAGCCCGCTTCATTATTGGTGCGCCAGACCATGACTGCATTGCCGTCCTCAATTCCCTCTTCGACTTGGCTCCAGATGTTCTCGCGTACTTTGCGCGAATAATTGCCGACATAAACGCCTGCACGTACCTCCAATAACCAGATCGCCAGGCGGCCGCGCAAGCGGGGCGGCGCATTTTCAAGAACGATGACCAGCATCGCCAATACTTTCCGGGTTCGGGATAGCCGGGCCAACGGCATCTTCGGGCGCCTCTGGCCGGGGAATTTCGCCAGCGGCGAAAATATCTTCGATATCCGGGATGATGCGCTCCAGCAACTTGGTCTGTCGGAATATGTCGCGACAGGCGAGGCGCACCGCTCGCTCAGCGTTGGGCGGCGCCTCTGCTGCGACCTTGAAAGCCGCCGGTACCACGGTCTCGAATTTGTAGATATCGGCAATGTCGTAAACGAATGACAGGGGCTTGCCGGTGTGAATGAAACCTACCGCTGGTGCATATCCTGCTGCCAATACGGCAGCTTCCGTCACACCATAGAGGGCTGCCGTTGCCGATGAAAGGCACCGATTCGGCAGATCGGAAACATCCCAGTTATCCGGGTTGTAATCCCGCCCACTCCATTTCACCCCGAACTTCTGCGCCAAGAGCTGATAGGTGCGACGCACCCGCGCCCCTTCAATGCCGCGCAACTGCTCGACGCTGCGGCGAGCTGGCGGCTCCTCGCCAAAGCGTATCGCGTACATCTTGCGCACGATCTTCAAACGCAAGCCTTCATCGAGTGCCAACTTCGCCTGGTAAAGCAATCGATCAGCCCGAGCGCCCCCTGGCTGACCGGCAGAATACAGGCGGACGCCGGCCTCCCCTACCCACACCAGCAAGGTGCCGACCCTTGCCGCCAAGGCTGCAGCGCGATGTGAAACCCGAGTTCCCGGCTCCAACATCATGCAAGCCACACCGCCTATCGGAATGTGCGTCATTACCGGTCGCACCCGGAACCCCAGGTTGTCGACAACGACGAAGGCGCCGTCCACAACGTCGATCTCTCCTTTTTCGACGAAGACGACGGACATGCGCTCCTTGATCGGAATGGGTTTGAGCGGCGGCAGCATGGCGTCAGATGATTTCCTCTCCGGCTGCCAACAAGGCCGCCTGCACCGCCAGCGGCCCAAGAAAATGCCCACCGCGCTGCAATTCCTCGATTAACGGTGCCACTCGCTCAATTTTGCCGCGCCGCTTGGCCAGCACAAGCAAACCCAGAGTACCGATAACCTTCAAGCCCAGCGCACGGGCATAGACGACGGCAGCCCGATCATCAAGCAACAGGCCGGCTTCTATTTCCAATGCCCGGGCAATGGCACTGGCTTCTCCCGGATCCAGACGCCCGCTCGGCCTTTCAAATTGCTCGACACAGGGCTTCAGCCACCCGTCTCGCACCGCTTGCTCGATACGTTGCGCATCAATGAACCCTGGCCGTGCTGCGCATTCGGCCAACACGGTGGCGGTTACCTGAATTTCGGCGAACAGCGCAGGCAACAGATGCAAAGCATCCAGCCGTCCGAGCGCGATCAGCGGCCCGGCATCGGCAACGACGATCCTAGCTGAAGTCGTCAAGCTCACGCTCCAGCTCTTCCACCGTCGGGCGAATCACCGCCACACCATGCCGGCCGAGTAGATCGATCATTTCGCTGACCGAAACGCCCGCCAGTTTCGCCGCCCGGCTGAGGGAAATACGCTCCTCGTCGAACAACTTGATCGCCAGCGCAGTCCCCACGCCTTCGCGGAGCAGGGTTTCGTCAAAAGGCACAGCAATAAATACCGGCGTGCCGTGCTTGGTAATGACCGATAACTCACCGTTCTCGGCCCCACGGATCAACTCCCCGGTGTGTTCGCGCAGATCACGGACGGTAAAGGTATGCATGGCGAGGCTCCTGAACTCAATTTGTGCCATCAAACGATAGCACAATTTTTTACCTGTTATCAGCCCGCCGAATCAGAAGCAAACCGCAGCCGAAGGCTTTGGCGTGACCAATACCATCGAAAAGCGCACCGGCAAATATTTCGGGCTCAAGCACCGTAAGTTCCCCAGAAAAATCTACCGTGCTGAAACGCAAAATATCTTTTTTCCCTTGATGCTGTTGATAGGCCTCAACGGATAGGCCGCGTTGATCTATCTCGAAACCCAGGCGGCTAGCGCGATCTCCTAACCATTTGGCGCAGGTTTCTAACGCAATCTCATACATGCCGGGTTTGTCGTCACCTCGCCAGTCATCCCATCGGGTGAGGCCACGCGTCTGGAGCAAACGTTTCTTTTCCTGCATCACGACATCGTGCCGCTTCGACTTGCCGTTGACGCTGATCGTCACTACAGGATTTGCCCGCAGTTCGAACAGAAGCCGATCACCCGCTTCAAGACGCGGAGCATATTCACGAGACTGAACACTCCAGGCCGATCCGGCACCCTCAGGAGGTCGTTTGGAAAGCACATAAAACCGCGGCGCACTGCCAAGATCGGCCCGTCGAAACAGAAATTCTCGGGGACTACCCTGGGCGGCGGGAAAGAAATGCCACAACCACTGATGTTCGCCATATGCCCCTCCCCGCAATAACTCACGGGCAGCGGCATGTTCCTGACCAGAACGAGGGGTGATCACGCTGAAATACATATTCACTCGCTTTCAAAAAGTTTGACATGCTCGGTTCGATCACCGAACTGCCAAGCGCCCCGCCGAATCAGCCGGTCCTTGCGAGGTGAACTCAAATCAGCAAGTACGCCTGCCTCAACCTTTTCAGACCAGGCCAACTGAAGGACACGCCCGATCTTTTCATTGCACGCCTGCCCAAGTCGCTCACGATAGACATTGATGGCTTCAAGGGCTGACTGAGCATCGATGATCAAGGGATAAAGCGGTGCAGCCGGGGGGCATGACTTTCGTCCGAGATAAAGCACGAAACGCGGCTTACGCAATGCTTCGGCAAGCACTTCGAGTGCATGAGGCGCCTCATTGGCAGGTTGAACGGCCACCAGGCAAGCAGCATCCTGACGGTAATCACGAGTCGAAAGGATTGTGTTCAGCTCATCCTTGGGAATCCGCAACTCATCCCTTCGGGTAGCATGAGGCCGCCCCTTGAGCGACGTCCGACCTGGCACTTGAGCGGTGTGATAGTCGCGCAGCAACTTGCCGGTGGACTGCACGCCGACAGCGAAGCCATAGCCTTGACGAAGCGCCGCATGAGCAGCCTCATCCTCGCGCCGTACGCCCATAGCCGCGCCCAGCAAACCGACTAGGGCCGACTCACCGGGATAGCCATGACTGCCTCGATACTCGCCCACTGCCGGCTCGCCCCAGGACGCCAACGGCGCCTGGAGCTGAAAGACGAGAAATGCCATGGCAATTACTCCTGGACGAAGGTCACAAGATCGGAAAGGCGCCCTTCGCCGGCATCAACATTCAAGATGTAGCGGGCATCGGCACAAGCGCCATAGACCGCATCGAAATTATCGCGACGCTTTTCGATGGCCTTGACGGCCTTCTCCAGCATGTCTTCATCTTCGAAAGGCTTGATCGGCTTAAGGAAGGCTTGCACCAGCGAGCGCGGTTGCTGGTCGCCCTTTTCGGCCAACACGTAACTGGCGTAGGCGCGGGAAGCAAAACTGTTCTGCATGCCCGTCGGCGAGACCTTGGTAACCGCGTGAATCAGCGCCTCAAGCGCCTTGGCGGCAAGCGCCTCGTCGCCACCGAGATTTTCTTTCAACAGTTCGCGATTGATGCAAATGTAGAGATAGAACAGACCGGCGCCATAGCCGCGCTCGCCAATATGGCTGGCGCCACTCTCGCCGCGATTCAGGTCATCTATCGCACTGAAGTAGTCATCCTCCACCGCGCTCTTGTGGACCGTAATGGCATGAGAAACCTGAACCGCCGCCTCCATGTTGAACTCCGGCGCGTCGGCCAGCATCCGGCCGAACATGGCGATATCGACGGCTTTCCTTGGCTTGCGCAACAAGGACAACTCTTCCTTGACGGGTTCGCTGCGGCGCTCGGCACAGAGTTGAACCAGCGCATCAACCGCAGCCCGTTCTTCCGGGCTGATGTGCGCCAGTTGTTCGATTTCCAGATCTTCGTCGTTTTCGGTCTTCTTTTCCGATTTGATTTTGCCGAAGCAGGAAGCAATCGACTTCGCCCAATCGCGAGCCGCCTTATCGGCGACCCCAGCCAGTTTCAGCGCATCGAAAGCTTCCTTGCCAATCCTCTTGGTTCGCGTACCGAGGTGGCCGGCCAGCGAAACCTCGAAAGCATCCGAAGTCCGCCACGCCCGCTTCTGGCTTTGCGACGAAACCCGCAGGCGGG
>PHCU01000102.1:15690-24254 GCA_002842345.1 Betaproteobacteria bacterium HGW-Betaproteobacteria-12
GGTGGCGTCGCCGACCAGCGCACTTTTCGGGCGCCCGGTGTCGTCGCGGTTCAGATTGGAAGGGGGATAGTTGGTCAGCAGGTGCAATTGGACGAAACGGGACATGATTAAACTCCTTGAGCTTGGAAGCAGAACGGATTTCGTGACGGGCTATTTCGGGAAAGTCAGGACGGCGCTTTGTCGGGCCAGTGATAGCTGTAAGCCCAGCGTTTCTTGACGGCATCGCCCCAGTAAAGAAAATCGTCGGCCAAAGCCAGCACGTCGATCTGGTGATTCATCAGTGGCAGGACGCGGCGCAGCCCTGTGTAAAGCGCCTCTCCATCCGGCGCATCAAGCAACCGAAGAAAACGCAATTCGCTCACGGGCGGCCGGTCGCTACCCTCACCGGGCCGACTCATAGCAGAGGCGATCAGGCCGGGTTCATTTCTCTTGATATGGGCCAGCAGGCCGACGATGCCAGCCAAACGCTCATTCTGCTGAGGGCGCGCGTCGGCAGGCCAACCTGCTGCCAGCAGGCGTCGATACAAACGCTGATAAGGCGCTGAAAACGCCACCAGCGTCGGCGACGACGCCCGCCGCAGGATCGCCCGGCTGGCCCGATCCTCCTCAATAAGCCTCTGCCACCACGCTAACAAGACGCGGCCCAAAGCCGTTGCCTCGCCTTCCGATGTTCTGAATTGAATCGACATATAACCTCCGTGATGAACTATTTCTCAGTACCGGCAAGGCGCTTTGCCTTTTTCTCATGGACTGGCAGCGCCAGGGCCTGGCGCATCTTCGGACCATCCAGATTGCGTTTGAGCTGTTGATAAGCCGTCGCCAGTCGATGCGGGTTTTGCCGCTCAACTGCACCAGCCCCGACAAACTCGCCATCGAACAGGCGCAAGCAGGTTTGAACAAGATGCCGATGCCACGCTTCGCGTGTCGGCAGCGGATCGGCTTCGGAATCAGCATCCTCCCGAAGTACGTCGATAAGAACCTTTAGCTGACGGTAAAAAACTGTCTCCGTCGCCCCCCAGAAGCTGGCGTCGATGGCACTGAAATCCCCCCTGGCATCGGCGCCGAACCAGGCGCCCTTGACCGCACCGCGCAGGAAGTAAGCAGCCAATTCCGCCCCGGCAAGCCAGATGGCGACTTCGCTCTCGATCTGTTTCTGGACATCCGGACCGCAATCAGTCAATGCATAAAGCGGCAAAGTCGATTCGTACCAACTACGGGCCTTCATGTTGTCCATATCAAAGCCGAAAGCCCAAAGACGCAATTGCCCCTTCACAAAACCAGGTTTGTGATCGCGCAAATAGTCCACAACCCGTGCTGATCGTTGCCGCTTCGTGCCATGCGTGCCCAACACCCAAGGCAGCCAGTGGCGATAGCCAAAGCCTCCCGGCTGCGGATGCAGTGGCAACCAGCCTTCATTGGTTTCGTAATAGGGCGACAGAACGTGGTCCCAAGGCCCCTTGTAATTCAGGCCATAGTTCTTGGTTTCGTACTGCCGGATCAGTTTTTCAGCGACTTGCCCGCACAGGTCACAATTCCCGCCAACCTCGCCATCCATATCCAGGCGAATCCGGCGCGGCATGGCCCAGAATGCATGCGCCGGATGTACTTGCACGGGAGCGGTTTCACCACCATTTTTCTGAATGGCGCCGATATCCGCCAGCCACGGAAAAGTAAAGTGCGGTGCCGTTTTGGAGACATCACCTTGCAATGCAAGGAATCCTGAACGCTCGCGCACGTTCAGCCAGAGGTCATGCCAAAGGCTGCGCTGCGGCTGGCAGAGCACCAGCGTCGTCAGCGGCCCGCCGCCGCGCAGGCCCGTCCGATGCCCAACACCTCCGGCTGGCGCATTCATCTGCAAGGTCAGCAAGGCCATCGCGGCACAATGCGGACACATCGCCTCGACCCGCCCGCGCTTGATGAAATGATCGCTATTGTTTTTTAGCGCGTTCTCACCCGGTGACTCGATCAGCAAGGCGCCAATATCGCAAGCCGCCCCCTCTCCCGGCCTCAGACTGAAGTCCTGCATGAAGCGCGGCCCGTCGCCATCAAATTCGAAAGCTGCGGCGACCGGGGCAAACCACTGCGCCAAGGTCGCAGCATCGGGAGGAGTAGCAAACAACTGCCGCCAAGCCACCGGATCGTCTATCGGCGATGTCGTCTGCAGCAAACCGATGGCGAACTGGGCAAGCGCGCCGTTGAAATCGGCGCGGTCTGCATCGAATGCCACGATATCCGGATCGCCCAACTGATTAGGCGCGATTTGCGAGCGGCTTCCATCTTGATGACGGACAGGCAACCATTTTTCAGTTAACAGCAACACATCTATCTCCTAGAAGGCAGTGGCCCGGGGCAGGCTTGGAGGCTGACCCAACTCGATAGCGATGGCGAAATCCGACTTTTGGAATGACGAATTCGAAAATCCAGGCCAGCGAGAGCGTCCACTGGCGAGAACTGTATAGCCCCCAATACCCGAAGTCAACAAAACAGAAGTGACCGGTGTCTTAAGCATTATTCGATTACACCCGATTTTGTGGCAGAATCCAATCCGTTCTCCATTTCATGGAGATGAACCGTGACCCGTGCTCTAAGCGGATAAAGGGTTATCAAGTTCCCCGCTCCTGCGGGGTGGCGTCGGGCGGATATACGCTCGACGCCTCAATCTCCCGAAGCCCAAAATCCTCCGAATAACGCCAACGCTTAAGCGTCGCGGACTTACGTTCGGTTTCGCCACTCCAAGCCTCCCCAATCCACCCCTCGGACGTTTCCTCAAGCGCCAGCAAGACCGACCATTGCCCTTTGTTCGGCAAGGTTTCCAACAGCGCCGTGAACACGGCTTTACGAGTTGGATCGTCAGGTTCCGCCGTGCGCGCAATCAAACGTTCAGCCACCCGCAAACTGCTGTAGGCCCAACCATGCTTGCCTTTAACCCAGGGGCGCAATTGATCACCATCCCAGCGCGCCAGCAGGACGTTCGTGCTTGCCTCACCCAAGCGCGACGGTGTCTTGGCCTCGCTCCACCAGTCGATACCGGCACGCTCGTAACCGGTGGCGAGTTTGACGGTGTTTTGCTGTGCCTCGCTGGCGTCGGCGTAGCCATTCCCCTCGACCTGATTGGCGTTTACCTGCAACCCTTCGGGAATCTCGATCTCGTCACCGAAGACGCCTTCGATCAACTGGCGGGCATCGTCCGGCATGGCGAAACGCCCCGATTGCAGCGCCCTGGCGGTCAACCAAAGCTGGCCATGATGGGGATAGACGCCTGACGCCTTGGGAAAAGCCGCCTTGAACCAGTTGGCGGCCGGTTCGTCGGCCCAGGACGGCCCGAATACCCATAAACAAGGCTGGCCACGTTGATCCTTTCCATCCGGCCCAGGCAGCCGGCGCCCCTCGGCGTCACGGAGATGGCGCTGCAAACGGCCAGCCCGCTGAATGAGTCGGTCAATCGGCGCCAGATCGCTGACCACCAGATCCCAGTCCGCATCCAGGCTTTGTTCGGCAACCTGGGTGGCAATCACCAACCGCCCGGCGCGCAATTCCGGCGTACTCGCCTTGCCAAAGCACTCCAGAACCTTGCCTTCGGTGTCCAACCTGTCGCGCAGCGTGAATCTCGCATGGAACAGGGTGAGCTTGTCGTCGTCCAGACGACCTTTGAACAAGGCACGTGCATCCAGAGCATCAGCTACCGTATTTCGCATCCAGCAAACGCATTGGCCTGCATTCAAGGCCTCGGTGATGCCGGCTACAACCTCGAACTGATCGCTGACGTAGCGCACGGCGAGTTTCCGCCGAACATCAGGGCGGGTCGCCAAGGCGGCTTCGGTGGCGTTTTCCGATGCCATAACAGACCAACCCGTGACCAGTGGATAAGGTGTAAGTGCACCAGACTGCAAAGCAGGCGCCTCCATACGACAGCCCTTGGCAAAAGCATCGAGCAAGGCTTGTTTCATGCGGCTCGGCAAGGTTGCCGAGAGCAGGATTGCGCTGCCCCGCGCCCTGGCATGGAATTCGAGCAAGCGCTCGAGAATCCCCTGCATATATGCATCGCAGGCGTGCACTTCGTCGACGATCAATACCTTGCCGAACAAACCAAGCAGGCGTACCGACTGATGTTTGCTATGCAACACGGCAAGCAAAGCCTGATCGATGGTACCAACCCCTGCCGGCGCCAGCAGCGCGCGTTTGTTGTGATCGGCCAACCAGGCCGCACAACGGGCGGTGGCGCTGTCATCCTGTTGCTCGTTATCGACATCAACCGGACCGGCGGGAATAACGGATTCGGCAAATGCCTCAACCAGATTACGTTGCCCATGTGCCAAAACCAGACTGGCATTGCCGGCGAACAGGCTGGCATAGACATGCGCAATCCGCCCGTACATCGCATTGGCAGTGGCCATCGTCGGCAAACCAATAAAGAAGCCATCGGCACAACCCGTAGCCATCAAGCGATGTGCCAGAAGAATCGCTGCTTCCGTTTTCCCGGCCCCCGTCACATCCTCAAGCATATGGATTTGTGGTCCGCTCGCCAGAGGTACGGAAGCTGCCCACGCCTGCAACGGCGAGGGCGATGGAATAGCGGGGAACAGTTCTGCGAAGGCCATTTCTGTCCGAGACTCACCGGGCAGCACACCGGAGGCGCCAAGCGCCCTTTGCGCCCGACACTTGGCCTCCTCCCAATATTCGCCCAGCGAAACGACTTCGGTCCGATAGGGGAAATAATCGGTATTGGAGCCCAGCCAATCGGCAAGGACCGTCAAGCCAGCAATCCACCAGGACAAATCGCGGCTGAGTTGCCAGAATTCGCCTGCGTCAATATCCGCACAGACAGATGGCAAACCCTTGGGAAAGAACAAGGCTCGCAACTCGGTCACAAAATCGAGGATCGCCTCACGGTCATTTTGTTTATGAAAATGCTGCCCCCAGCCTGCCGACACTTCCGGCGGCTGCCCGTGATGCCCCGTCACAGCCCTCGCCCACCAATTCAGCCCATCAAGGTGCAATTCAGTCTCCGGACCGAACCATGACTCATTGACAGCCACATCGCCGAGCACTTCTTGCCAGAACAGCATGCCTAGGCTGTCGTGGCGTAAGCGGTAAGACTTGGCTGCCAGCGGCTGGCGGCCACGCAAGTCAGCAAACAAGTCTGAGCGCTGGCTCTGGAAAGCTTCGGAAAACTTACCCAGATCATGCAGGGCCACCCAGAAGCCCAGCCAAGCCAGAAGATTTTCCTCGGCGTCGATTTGGGTTGCAGCCATCAGGTGCCGTCGAAAAGATGGGTAACGACCTACGAATGCGCAGGCAACCGCCGCAACATCCAGACAGTGATAGGGCAGAAGGTGATACGGCTCGCCCTCACCGTTTAGCTGACGAGCCTTTCCCCAATAATTGAAGTAATTCAACGTGACAGCCTCCGCGCTCCATCGGTATTTTCCGAGTCGCCATCCGAAACAGAGGACGGCGACACAACAGCATTCCCGTACTTTTTAACCGCCATCGCCAACTGCGCCACAACATGCGTCCGTAGTTCCGGAGGCTCCAGCACTTCGCAATCGGCGCCATATTTCAGAATATCCATCATCAATTCTCGATGGTCGGCATAAGGAATCCGCAAGACATAGCTCCCGCTTTCCTCAAACCAGCACTCCTGCGCCGGATGCCAATGCTCGGCTGCAACCCACCGGGCACGCTCAGGGGTGAAACGGAGTTTTGCCCAGGCCTGGACTTTTCCAGCGAAGATGCCGTAGCCGGCCCCCAACGCGGCATCGAGTTCGGCCTCGGGGATTTCCTGGGCGACGGCATCGATGGCTTTGACGGTTTTGATGGAGTCGACGGCAAAACTGCGCAGTTCATCGCGCAGGTGGCACCAGGCGTCGAGGTACCAGTTGTCGCGGTAGTGGGTCAGGCGTTGCGGCGAGATTTCGCGTTCGCTGCCGGTGCCGTTGCTGCGGGCGACGTACTGGATGTTGAGCCGGCGGCGTTCCATCAGCGCGCTGGCAATGTGCTGGAAGTGTTGCGGCGCGTAGTGGCGGGCAGCGGCACTCAGGATGCGAATACGGCGGGCGATGTCGTCGGCGGAATCGCTGGCGCTTTCGAGCATGCCGAGCAGGCGCTGGCGCAGCGGGCCGACGTGTTCGGCGAGCAGGCCACCGGCGTCGAAAGCGGCAAGCAGTTGTTGCATGCTGAGCAGGGCGTGGATTTCGCCGGCCGAGAACCAGACGCCGGGTAGTTCGTAGCGCTCGACACTACTGTCGATGCGGTAAAGGCCGGTATCGCGGTCGCAGACGATGGGCACCTGCATGCGCTCTTTGAGGTCGCGCAGGTCGCGGTGCAGCGTGGCGCGCGAGACTTCGAGGCGTTGCCTTAGTTCGATGAAGCTGACGCCGCGCCGCGAATGCAGTATGCGTTCGATGATTCCGAACCGTTCCGATTTGGTCATGCCGCCCCCGCTTGATTTGCCAGCATCATAGCCGCCTGTCCTTTTTTGCACTACCGGCCCGAAAGCCGCTCACCAGGGCAGATTGGCGATTAGCGCAGCAAAAACGAGGGCAAGGAAAACGAAGCGATCCGGCGTATGACTATTGGGCATGGCGACCTCCAGTGGTTGGTTTTCGCCACTTTGGCCCAGCGCAGTCTCATGGGGTGAGACCGGGAAAATTATTCGGCGCGGCTCGAATGGACAATTACCGCCCGATGCGATCGGGGTACCGGGCCTTGCCGCCTAAACCTGGATCTGCCCCAGCGCCGTCACCGCTACTTGTAGCCCCGTGGCTGCTTCGACAAGTTCAGCGATCAACTGCTCGTCTTCGGCAAAATCCCCGTCATAGAGGGCAACATTGCGTTTCTGGTGACAGTTGTCGAGAAAACGCCAGCGGGCAGTTGGCAACGACAGGGTTGCGCCTAACGCCTGGAAAACGATGTAACGGTTGTCCGGGCGAAACCCATGCCAGCGCAGGGCTGCCAGCGCCAGGGAGTGCGCCGCATCGTAGGCGAGAATGAAGCGGCTATCGGGGGAAAGTGCGGCATTCCGGGCATCGTGCAACTTCCGGCCGGCCGACCGGAGCAAGCCGTCGAATTCGCCCTGATCGGGCGGCTCAGGCTTGAGCTTGCCGATCTTCGCCAGATTCTGCAGCGTTTCCTGGACTGAGGTCATTTTCTGTACCGACGAGCATGATTTTAGGTTGATCGAGGACGCGGCTGATGAAGTGGTTGTCGGCGCGTAGCTTTGCAGCAAATGCGTCCGGCGTATAGAGGCTTGGATTGATCTTGCGTCCGAGCTGCGCCTCGGCCGTTGCCAGCAACTCGAAGAGATGGCTGTAACTCAGCTCCTCGCCGACGACCATGAGGTCGATGTCGCTTGCCGCAGTGTCCGCACCTTTGGCCACCGAACCATAGATAAAGGCAAAGCGAAGGCGGTGAGGTGAAGCAAGCAAGGCCGTGCGCACGACGTCCGCCAACCCGAAAGTCTTGAGGACGATGCTTCTCAATTCCTGAAAAATCGGTGAATTCCGATTGGCCTGGTAATGTTTCTGTCGGCCGATCAGGGTCATGGTGACCAGACCGGAAGCCGTCATCCGCTCCAGTTCGCGCTGTAACGCCCCGCGCCCGGTCAGGCCGAGCCGGGCGATTTCATTGGCATAAAAGGAGCGGTCCGGCTGACCAAACAACAAGCCGAGCACGCGCTGCTGCCCGCCCGAGAACAGTACATCCGAGATCGATGTGAATTTTTTATTCCCCATAATGGGTACCATGGTACCCGATTTGGGGAATCAATACGACCAGCAAAGTGCGTGATGTTCCCCATCGCGGGGATCATGATCCCCTATTCAGGGAAGGCGCCGTTGCCGGGCCACGTACGGGCGAGACTGTTTCCAGAATCCGCCAGGTACGCGGCCTTCGGTACCGGCTAAGTCCGCTGTTACTCCGCCGCTTCCGCCACCCGCCGGGCGCGCACGGCGGCAGCGAGTTGGTCGAGCACCTTGAGGCTGTCATCCCAGTTGATGCAGGCGTCGGTGATGCTCTGGCCGTAGGTCAGTTCCTTTTCCGGCGACAGGTCCTGGCGGCCTTCGACCAGGTGCGATTCGACCATGACGCCGACGATGCGCTCTTCGCCGCCGGCCAGCTGGGCGGCGACGCTGTCGCTGACTTCCAGTTGTAGCTTGAACTGCTTGCGGCTGTTGCCGTGCGAGAAATCGACCATCAGCCGGGCGGCGAGGCCGGCCTTGGCGATCTCGGTGCAGGCGGCGTCGACGCTGACCGGGTCGAAGTTGGGCTCCTTGCCGCCGCGCAGGATGACATGGCAGTCCTCGTTGCCGACGGTCGAGACGATGGCGGTGTGGCCGGACTTGGTAACCGACAGGAAGTGGTGCGGCGAGTTGGCCGAGCGGATGGCATCGACGGCGATGCGCATGTTGCCGTCGGTGCCGTTCTTGAAGCCGACCGGGCAGGACAGGCCGGAGGCCAGTTCGCGATGCACCTGCGACTCGGTGGTGCGGGCGCCGATGGCGCCCCAGGCGATCAGGTCGGCGGTGTATTGCGGGGTGATGGTGTCGAGGAATTCGGTGGCGCAG
>PHCU01000269.1 GCA_002842345.1 Betaproteobacteria bacterium HGW-Betaproteobacteria-12
CGGGCAAAGTGCAGATAGCCGCATTCGCGCCGAACCCTCACCCCTGCCCCTCTCCCGGGGGGAGAGGGGTCAAAGCAGCTGAGGTTCGACACTAATCAGCTTCTCAACCCCGTGCCGGGGCAGACGTTCGCGAAGAAACGATTTGCGCTACAAGGTAGGTGGCGGCACCGCGATGACCGACCTACCATTGGTGCGAGCTTGAGCGAGCCCGTTAATCAGCATGGTCCGGGATTCGTCGACGACATTGGCGAGCGGTGCGAACCGTATCCCGTTTGAGAGATCGAGTCGAATTGGACGTATCCCATGGTGCCGCCACCCACTCGGTGATCTTGGAGTAGACCATGACAGCACGCAAGCGAGAAGACGATATGGTGTTTCCCCACGCGGCAGGGATTGATGTGGGTGCGTCAAGCCACTGGGTAGCCGTGCCGCGTCGATCAACGGATGAGTCGGTACGGGAGTTCGGGGCGATGACCGACGACCTCAATGCGATGGCGGACTGGTTGCTTGCCTGTCGTGTCGACGTGGTGGCATTGGAATCGACGGGCGTGTACTGGATTCCGCTGCACGAGGTTCTGGAACGGCGCGGCCTGAAGGTCTGGCTGGTGGATGCGCGGCAGATGAAGTACGTACCGGGTCGCAAGAGTGACGTACTGGACTGCCAGTGGCTGCAGAAGTTGATGAGCTTGGGCTTGCTGCGTGCAGCCTGGCGTCCGGGGGACGAGGTGTGCGTGGTACGCGCTGTGGTGCGCCAGCGCGAGGTGCTGCTCATCGAACAAGCCAGCTGGGTGCAGCGCATGCAAAAGGCGCTGGTGCAGATGAACATCCAGTTGACCGAGGTGCTCAGCGATGTCATGGGCACGACCGGCCAGGCCATCATTCGCGACATTGTGGCCGGTCAACGCGATCCCCACGTGTTAGCCCGCCACCGCCATGGCCGCATAAAGGCCAGCACCGTTGACGTATGCAGAGCCCTGACCGGCAACTGGCGCGAAGAGCACTTGTTCTTGCTGCAGCAGGCACTGGCGATCTATGACGAACTCGCCAAACGTGTACTGGAGTGCGACATCAAGATCGAAGCGCTGCTCGCCCCGCTGCAACGCCATCCCGTCGAACTCCGCCGAACGCCTGCGGCGCGACGCAAGAATCAGCCCACCTTCGATGTACGCCAGTCCATGGCCAACTGGGCCGGCGTCGACCTTACGCGCATTGACGGCGTAGGGGTCGGCACCGTCATGAAGTTGTTGTCGGAGATCGGCCCAGATCTGAGCCATTTTGCCAGCGTCAAGCACTTCTGCTCATGGTTGAGCTTGTGTCCCGGCACCAAGATCAGCGGAGGCAAGGTGTTGTCAGCCGGCACCAGGCGCTCCGCCAATCGTGCCCGACAAGCACTCAAAATGGCGGCCATGAGCTTGTCACGAAGCGACTCTGCGTTGGGTGCCTTTTACCGCCGACTGTGCATGCGCATGGACAAACCGCGAGCGAACACTGCCGTCGCACACAAGCTCGCACGGATGGTCTACTTCATGCTCACTCGCGGCGAGGAGTATGTCGATAAAGGACAACAGCACTACGAAGAGCAGCAACGTCAACGCAGCATTGCCTCGCTGAAGCGCCGTGCTGCCTTGTTCGGTTTTCAAATCTCCCCACTGGCAACCAACGCTTGAAGTACCCACCGGCCGCTTTACCTTCTGCGAGCTAAAACAAAGACTTACGACTTTTGTTTCTTGAGAGGATCTGTTTTGTTATTACGGTCCGCAAGACAGCATTGATCCATGACCTTCGGCTGATAGCCGATGCCGGCGGCGCTGCTATGCTGATGCGTTCTATCCCAATGGAAGGCGCACCTCATGTTCCACTGCCGCCGTGCTGCTTCGCTGTATCTGTTTGTCCTGACGGCGATTGCCTCTGCGGCGACCGCAGCCTATGTACCCAGCGGCAAGCTGCCCGACACCCTGCAGGCCGATGCATTTGCCGTTGAACTGCGCATCGACCCGCGCAACGACGCTTTTTCCGGTGTCTCGCGTATCGATGGCGCCATCAAACACTCCACCCGCACGCTATTCATTCATGGCCGCGACATGCAGATCAGCCGCGCCACCATTACGCCCAAGGGTGGCGAATCACTTAGCCTGGATGCCAAGCAGGTTCACGTATCGGGCGTGATCGAGCTAACTGCGGCAGCAGATATTCCGGCCGGGCCGGCCTCGCTGGTGCTGGAATACAGCGCGCCATTCAATCGTCAGCTCGAAGGCGCTTACAAGCTGGTACATGCTGGCGAATCGTATGTGATGACGCAGATGGAGCCGCTCGGCGCGCGACTGGCCTTCCCCGGCATGGACGAGCCGGCATTCAAACGGCCGTGGGACATCACCTTGATTGTGCCGCAGGATCAA
>PHCU01000270.1 GCA_002842345.1 Betaproteobacteria bacterium HGW-Betaproteobacteria-12
TTGGGTTCAGGGGGGTGGTCATTCAGTCTTTTCATTAACGAGAGGTGGGTTCATGTCTGGAACGCAAACCACATACAACGATAAGGTCGTACGGCAATTTGCCGTCATGACCGTCATCTGGGGCATTGTTGGCATGCTTGTCGGTGTCATCATTGCTGCTCAGCTGGTCTGGCCGGAGCTGAATATCGGTTTCCTGCATTTTGGCCGGCTGCGTCCGTTGCATACCAACGCGGTGATCTTCGCGTTTGGTGGCAGTGCCTTGTTTGCAACGTCTTACTGGTGCGTTCAGCGCACCTGTCATACCCGCCTCTGGGGCGGGCCGCTGATTCCCTTCACTTTCTGGGGTTGGCAAGTTGTCATCCTGTTGGCTGCCATTACCCTGCCGCTGGGTTTTACCACCGGCAAGGAGTACGCCGAACTGGAGTGGCCGGTTGATATCCTGATCACCTTGGTCTGGGTTTCTTACGGTCTGGTGTTCTTCGGTACCATCGCCAAGCGCACTGTTTCCCACATCTATGTGGCCAACTGGTTCTTCGGCTCAATGATCATTGCCGTTGCCCTGCTGCACCTGGTTAACAGCGCCGCCGTTCCAGTTTCCCTGACGCGCTCCTTCTCTGTCTACTCGGGCGTTCAGGATGCGATGATCCAGTGGTGGTACGGCCACAACGCCGTCGGCTTCTTCCTGACTGCAGGTTTCCTGGGCATGATGTACTACTTCGTGCCGAAGCAGGCCGGTCGCCCGGTTTATTCCTATCGGCTGTCGGTGGTTCACTTTTGGGCGCTGATCTTTACCTACATGTGGGCGGGTCCGCACCATCTGCACTACACCGCTCTGCCTGACTGGACCCAATCTGTTGGCATGATCTTCTCGCTGATTCTGCTGGCGCCTTCGTGGGGTGGCATGATCAACGGCATCATGACCCTGTCCGGTGCCTGGCATAAGCTGCGCGACGATCCGATCCTGAAGTTCCTGATCACCTCTCTGTCCTTCTACGGTATGTCTACGTTCGAAGGTCCGATGATGTCCATCAAGACGGTCAATGCGCTGTCGCACTACACCGACTGGACCGTTGGTCACGTGCACTCCGGTGCTCTTGGTTGGGTGGCCATGGTGTCCATCGGCTCCATCTACTATCTGCTGCCGAAACTCTTTGGCAAAAAGGAAATGTATAGCACTGCTCTGGTTACGACCCACTTCTGGATCGCCACCATCGGCACTGTTCTGTACATCGCTTCCATGTGGATTGCCGGGGTTATGCAGGGCCTGATGTGGCGTGCGGTCAATGCCGATGGCACCCTGGCCTACAGCTTTGTCGAATCGGTCAAGGGCTCCTACCCGTTCTGGGCGATTCGTTGGCTGGGTGGCGTCCTGTTCCTGTTGGGCATGCTGATCATGGCCTACAACATGTTCAAGACCATGGCCGGCGGCAATACCAAGGATGCACCGGTGATCGCTCCGGCTGCTCACCACGCCTGATTAGGGGGAAAAAAGAATGCTTAAGCATGAGCAAATTGAAAAGAACGTAGGCCTGCTCTTCATCCTCACGTTGTTTGTGGTCCTGTGGGGCGGCCTGCTGGAAATCGTTCCGCTCTTTTTCCAGAAGTCCACGACGACGCCGGTGGCGGGCCTCAAGCCTTACACGGCAGAGCAACTGGCTGGTCGCGAGGTTTATCTGCGTGAAGGCTGCTACAACTGCCACTCGCAGATGATTCGTCCGTTCCGTGCGGAGACCGAGCGCTATGGCCATTATTCGGTTGCCGGTGAATACGTTTATGACCATCCGTTTCAGTGGGGTTCCAAGCGTACCGGTCCCGATCTGCATCGTGTTGGTGGCCGCTACTCCGACGAATGGCAGCGCGCTCACCTGATCAATCCGCGTGACGTTGTGCCGGAATCCAACATGCCTGCCTTTGCTTTCCTGGCTACTGCCAAGGCCAAGGATACGGTTGCCGCTGATATCGAAGCCAAAATGAAGGTTATGCGGGGCTATGCCAATATCCGTGGGATTCCGACCTACTCCGACGAGGAGATCAAGGGCGCCAAAGCTACTATCGGTGACAAGACCGAACTGGATGTCCTGATCGCCTACCTGCAGGGCATGGGTACGGCACTGGGCACGATGAAGTAACAGGCCATGGACATCAACGATCTGCGTTCCATCCTCACCGTTGCCGGGTTGCTCTGCTTCCTGGCGATTGTGGGCTGGGCATATGGCAGGGGCAGCCAGAAGGGGTTCGAGGAAGCTGCCAACCTGCCGTTCGCGGAGCACGATGATCAGGATGCGATGTCTCGCACATCGCAGCCGCGCTGATAAAAGGAAAGCAAATGAGCGATTTCGTAAACGATTTTTGGAACATGTACGTCATTGTGATCGTCCTGGGCAGTATTCTGGC
>PHCU01000271.1 GCA_002842345.1 Betaproteobacteria bacterium HGW-Betaproteobacteria-12
TTGTCCCTAACGAATGCAGTACAACTTAGCTTGTCTCTCACATCTTGCAAAGGATGAGAGACAACGTCTCTTGTCCCTACTAGCTACCAAAAGAGCTCACACCAAACACATTTGATGTTGTACCGCTCTGTTCTAACGCACTTGCAAAGCGAGAGCGCAGCAAAAATCCACAGGGGGCGCCGCCGACGGCCCTCTATAGCCAAGGCGGCGGCGCCCCCTGTGGGGTTTTGCGATGAAGCGGAGCAAGGCCCCCCCTCATTGCAAACCCTCCGGCAATTCGCTTACGATCCTCATCGTCATAGGAAAGCCCATCTGCACAGTCGGATATGGCACCTCAGGGACAAGCCCCTTCGTCGGATAAAGGTGCTCCAGGGATAAGGCCGGGTATAGACCCAAAGTGCTGCCCTCGAGAGCGTAGCCTCCGCAAGGATATGGCCCCTAGAGGATACGAAGCCCCGCGCACAAAATTTTGATCCTGTGACTTCATCGTCCTTAAACCGCGATGGGGTCCTGCGCGTTGTCACGTCCTGACTCCATCGTCATTGAATGATTGGAGTCATCATGTCGCAACACAAAAATCCACAGCAATTAACTAAACAACCCGTTGAGGACAGCAGGGCGTCGGCGACCGCGCGCACGGAGCGCGAGGCCCGTACGCACGGCGCCGACGACCTGGGCGACTCCCCCGGTGGGGTAATACCGGGGGAAAGTTATCCTTCGACAGGATTCCCCGAGGGCGGGGAAAGGTATGAAATCTTTGCCAGGGGGAAACGGGCTTGCATCGTCGCCCATCCGCTGCCGCATCCCGCCGTTGAGGGCTATACGGCCCTGACCGACTATTTCAATTGCACCTTTCCGTTTAAAAACACGCATCAGGACGTCCGCAACCTTCTCGATCATTTGCTTCGCCTTCCTGGCCTAAACATTTCGCATGCGAAAAACCGGGGCAAAGGATTCAACGGTTACGAACGTTCTTATGATCTGGGCGACTTCGGAGCACGATTTGGCTATGCCGGCCAAGCCGGCACGGCCCTGCTCTCGCTGCCAGGACAAGCATGCGCCGCTGTTTGTGACTGGCAACCGCTTGTTGAGCTACTCCGCGATCAGCTCGGCGCTAGGATTACCCGCTGGGATGGCGCCGTCGATGACTTTGCCGGCACTCATCCCGTTGATTGGGCCGTCGAGCGATACATCGCCGGCGACTTTACCAATGGCGGCAATAAGCCCTCTTGCCGGCAGGCGGGCAATTGGATCGACCCAGACGGCACCGGCCGAACTTTTTATATCGGCAAGCGCCAGAACGGCAAGATGCTTCGTGTCTATGAGAAGGGGATGCAGGCTGGCCACAAGCAGCACCCTTGGGTTCGCTATGAAGTCGAGCTGCATAACGTCGATCGCAAGGTGCCGTGGGATGTTCTCTTCAATCCGGGGCAATACGTCGCCGGTGCCTATCCTAAAGCACTGGCCTGGGTCACTGACGAAATGAGCCGTATCCGAACCATTCGGGAAGAGAGCGGCCTGGCTTACCAGCATCTCGTTCAATGCGCGTCGAACGCTTACGGCCCTTTGGTCAATGTCATGTTGGAGGTCGAGGGATCACCGGAAGCCGTCGTCAAGAAATTGAGTCGCCCAGGTGCGCCTTCACGACTGATCTACCCCATCGGGAAGCCTTTGCAGGGTTAATTCTATGAATACGCTCACTCTGCAACAGGCCGCCGCCTTCCTGAAGATTCATCCCGTTACGTTGCAAGAAAAGGCGCGAGCCGGAACCATACCGGGTGCGAAGATCGGGAAGTGCTGGGTGTTCGTCGAAATTGACCTCATAGAACACATCCGGTCACAATATCCGCGGCGAGCGTTGCAGGGTGAGCATGAAAGGAACATCACATGTCACTCTTCAAACGCAAAGACTCGTCCAGCTGGTGGGTCAAGATCATCATCGATGGACGAAAGGTACAACGTAGTACTGGGACTGACGACAAAATCAAAGCCCAGGAATTCCACGACCGGCTAAAAGCCCAGATGTGGGAGCAGAACCGCTTGGGCGTTAAGCCTCGGCGGTCCTGGAAGGAAGCGGTAATTCGTTGGCTGGAGGAAACTTCAGAGAAGGCGACGCACGACGAGGACAAGCGAAAGCTTGTTTGGCTGAATGCCTACCTCGGGGAAAGATTGCTGGACGAGATCAACCTGGAGGTGATCGACAGCATTCGGGTTGCCAAACTGAAGGAGGCTTCCAAAGCGACGACAAACCGTTATTTGGCGCTAGCAGCCTGTCGGATTGAGTAAGCCATCGGCGCTCTTCTGGAAGCACCGTTTTGCAGGATCGAGGCAGCTGAATTTCCAGGGGACGAATTGGC
>PHCU01000272.1 GCA_002842345.1 Betaproteobacteria bacterium HGW-Betaproteobacteria-12
CAGCAGCACCGCCGGCAGCAGGACTTCGTCGATGCGCTCCAGGGCGCGGCGCACCAGCTTGGCCGACAGGCCCGCCCGACTGGCAGCGCGGGCAAACAGCGACGGCGTCAGGGCGCCCTTTTCCAGTGGCAGACCCGCCACCAGCGCCGCGCGCGTGCTCGGCCGGCCGTGAATGCGGGTAAGTTCGACCAGACAGTCGAGCAGCGGATCGTGGTGGATGACGTCTTCACGCAATCCGGAAACGCCGAAATCGGCCGAGCCGCTCATATCTCCCCTATGCCCCCCTGCAAAGTTCCGCCGATTCTAACTTGGCATGCCGAAAGCAGTCCAAGAAAATGCAAAAAGGCGGCCGAGGCCGCCTTTTTGCTGATCCTGATGATTTTTAGACAATCAGCGGCACGATCAACAGCGCCACCAGGTTGATGATCTTGATCAGCGGATTGACCGCCGGGCCGGCCGTATCCTTGTAGGGATCGCCGACGGTATCGCCGGTAACCGCCGCCTTGTGCGCATCCGAGCCCTTGCCACCGAAATGGCCATCCTCGATGTATTTCTTGGCGTTATCCCAAGCGCCGCCACCCGTCGTCATCGAAATGGCGACGAACAGGCCGGTGACGATGGTGCCGACCAGCAGCCCCCCCAGGGCGACCGGACCAAGGACCAGACCGACCACAATCGGTACGGCGACCGGCAGGATCGACGGAATCATCATCTCCTTGATCGCCGCCACGGTCAGCATGTCGACCGCCCGCGAGTAATCGGGCTTGCCGGTGCCATCCATGATCCCCGGAATCTCCTTGAACTGCCGGCGCACTTCGACAACCACCGCGCCGGCCGAACGACCCACCGCCTCCATGGCCATGGCGCCGAACAGGAAGGGAATCAGGCCGCCGATGAAGAGGCCGATGATCACCAGGTGATTCGACAGATCGAAGGTAAAGACCTTGCCCGTCGCCGCTTCCAGTCCGTGCGTGTAGTCGGCGAACAACACCAGGGCCGCCAGACCGGCGGAACCGATGGCATAGCCCTTGGTCACCGCCTTGGTGGTATTGCCGACCGCATCGAGCGGGTCGGTCACATCACGCACTTCCTTGGGCAGGCCGGCCATTTCGGCAATGCCGCCGGCGTTGTCGGTGATTGGACCGTAGGCGTCGAGGGCGACGACGATACCGGCCATCGACAGCATCGAGGTGGCGGCGATCGCCAGGCCATACAGACCGCCGACCGAGTAGGCTGCCCAGATCGAGGCGCAAACAGAGAGCACCGGCAGCGCCGTGGCCTTCATCGAGATGCCGATGCCGGCGATGATGTTGGTCGCATGACCGGTCTGGCAGGCCGCAGCAACGTGTTTCACCGGAGCGTACTCGGTACCGGTGTAGTACTCGGTGATCCAGACCAGCGCCGCGGTCAGCACCAGACCGATGACCGAACAGATGAACATCGAGTTGGTGGTAATGCCGGCCGCCGGATCGCCGGCGCCGATCAGCCAGGCGGTAACCGGATAATAGAAGGCCAGCGCCAGCACGCCGGCGACGATCAGGCCCCGATACAAGGCCCCCATGATCTTGCCGCCTTCTGACGCCTTGACGAAGTAGCAGCCGATGATCGAGGCGATGATCGATACCGAACCGAGGGCCAGCGGGTAGAGGATCAGGGCGTCACCGAGGGCCGGGGACGACTTGAGCATCAGCGCGCCGAGCACCATCGTCGCCACCACGGTGACGACATAGGTTTCGAACAGGTCGGCGGCCATGCCGGCGCAGTCGCCGACGTTGTCACCGACGTTGTCGGCGATTACCGCCGGGTTGCGCGGGTCGTCTTCCGGAATACCGGCCTCGACCTTGCCGACGAGGTCGGCACCGACGTCGGCACCCTTGGTGAAGATGCCGCCACCGAGACGGGCGAAGATGGAAATCAGCGAGGAGCCGAAAGCCAGACCGATCAGCGCATGCAGCGCGACGTCCTGAGCAATGCCGAAAGCCAGCATACCGCCGTAGTAACCGGCGACGCCGAGCAGGCCGAGGCCGACCACCAGCATGCCGGTGATGGCGCCGCCCTTGAAGGCCACGTCGAGCGCCGGCGCGATGCCGCCGCGGGCGGCTTCAGCCGTCCGCACGTTGGCGCGGACGGAGACGTTCATGCCGATGAAGCCGGTCGCACCGGAAAGCACGGCACCGATGACGAAGCCAACGGCGGTAGCCATGCCGAGGAAGAGTGCGATGAGTATTGCCATGACCACGCCCACCATGGCGATAGTCTTGTACTGTCGGTTCAGGTACGCGGCCGCTCCCTCCTGGATGGCCTTGGCAATTTCCTGCATGCGTTCGTTGCCAGCTGGCAACGCGAGAATCTGG
>PHCU01000103.1 GCA_002842345.1 Betaproteobacteria bacterium HGW-Betaproteobacteria-12
CTCCATTCCCTTCTTCGCGAAATCCTTCCTGCCGCCATTCAATGAAGGCACGCTGACCGTCAATGTCGTGCTCAATCCCGGTTCCTCGCTGGCCGAATCTAACCAGATCGGCGCGCAGGCGGAAAACATCCTGCTCGCCGTGCCCGAAGTGACCGAAGTCGGCCGCCGCACCGGCCGCGCCGAACTGGACGAGCACGCCGAAGGCGTCCATTACTCTGAGATCGAGGTCGATCTGAAGGCCTCCGAGCGGGATCGGGAGGCGATCATCGCCGACATTCGCCAGCGTCTGGCCATCCTGCCGGCCGTGGTCAATGTCGGCCAGCCGATTTCCCACCGCCTCGACCATTTGCTGTCCGGCGTCCGAGCCCAGATCGCGCTAAAGATTTTTGGCGACGATCTGGATACCCTGCGCGGCCTGGCCGGCGACCTCAAGGAACGCCTGGCCAAAATTCCGGGCATCACCGACCTGCAGATCGAAAAGCAGGTGCTGATTCCGCAATACAAGATCCATCTCGATTACGACGCCGCCGCCCGCTACGGCGTGGCTTCCGGCGAATTGCTGCAACGCCTGGAGCAATTGCTGGCCGGCGAGCGGGTCGGCCAGGTCATCGAAGGCAATCGCCGTTTCGACCTGACCCTGCGTCTGCCCGAAGAAGCGCGCGGCGAACGCGGCCTGGAAAACCTGCTAATCGAGACGCCGACCGGCCGCGTGCCGCTGTCGCTGCTCGCCCGCATCGAGGATGGCGAGGGACCGAACCAGATCGGCCGGGAAAACACCCGGCGCCGCATTGTCATCTCAGCGAATACCGATGGTTCGGACATGAGCCGGATCATCGCCGACATCCGTGACGAAATCGACAAAAAGCCCGTGCCGGAAGGCTACTTCACTCTGCTCGAAGGGCAGTTCCAGGCGCAGGAACAGGCAGCCAAACTGATTGCGCTACTCGCCATCGTCTCGCTGACCATGATCTACCTGGTGCTCTACAGCCGCTACCGTTCGGCGGTGCTGACCGCCATCATCATGGGCAATGTGCCGCTGGCCCTGGTCGGCTCAGTCATCGCGCTGTGGATATCCGGCCAACCGCTATCGGTCGCCGCTCTGGTCGGCTTCATCACGCTGACTGGCATCGCCACCCGCAACGGCATTCTGAAGATCAGTCATTACATCAACCTGTGCGCTTTCGAGGGCGAAGTATTCGGCCGCAAGATGATCGTCCGCGGCTCGCTGGAGCGCCTGACCCCAGTGCTGATGACGGCGCTGGTCGCCGCTTTCGCGCTGACCCCGCTACTGCTTTCCGCCGACGCGCCGGGCAAGGAAATCCTGCATCCGGTCGCCGTCGTGATTTTTGGCGGCCTGATCAGTTCCACCCTGCTCGACACCCTGCTGACTCCGGTCATGTTCTGGCTGTACGGCGAAAAACCGCTGCAGCGCCTGCTTGCCGAAAAGGCGCAAGAGTCTTTCTAACCCCACCCGATGAGGAACAAAACCGTGAAACCTTCCCTGATTTCCCGCCTGTCTTTAGCCACCGCCTTGCTGTTCGCCGGTCACGCCGCGCTCGCCCACGACGATGCCACGCTCGACAAAATCAAGGCCCCGAATGGCGGCCAACTGCGCATGGCCGGGCAGTATCACTTCGAACTGCTGGTCGACAAAAACAACAAGGAGGCCAAGGACAGTCCGGTTACGGTCTATCTCACTGATCATGGTGAGAAAAAGATCCCGGCAGTTGGTGCCAGCGGCACCGCAACGATTCTGGCCGGAAAATCGAAGGTGACGGTGCCCTTGGCTCCGGCGGGCGACAACAAGCTGACGGGTTTCGGCAAATACGTTTCCGATGCCCATATGAAGGTGATCGTCTCTATCGTCTTCCCGGACAAAAAGACAGAGCAGGCCCGGTTTTCTCCGCTGGCGGCGATCCCTGTCGAAGAACATAAGCATTGAGCCGCCGGCAACGCGAAACCAGTGCGGCTGAAAATTACGGAAATGTAATCTTGAAGTCAGTCTTTTGTTGGCATCGCTTGGCCATACTGGCGCCATTCAACTGAACGAGGAGTCGTTGCCATGACCAAGCCGATTGCTGTACTGCTGACCGTAATGTCTTTTGCCGTGCTGACCAACCTGTCGGCCAGCGCGGCCGAGGAGGTCGAAGTCTATAAGAGCCCGTATTGCGGCTGTTGCGGGAAATGGGTCGAGCATCTGCAGGCGGCGGGCTTTGCCGTGCGCACTCACGAAGTTAACGACGTGCCCGCGGCCCGCCAGCGCCTCGGCATGCCCGAGCGCCTGGGGTCGTGCCACACCGCCAAGGTCGCCGGCTACGTCGTCGAAGGGCATGTGCCGGCGGTAGATATCCAGCGCCTGCTCAAGGAAAAGCCAAAGGCACTCGGCCTGGCGGTGCCGGCGATGCCGCCCGGTTCGCCAGGCATGGAAAGCCCGAAGCCGATCCCCTACGACACGCTGCTGGTTCAGAAAGATGGTGCCACCTCGGTATTTGCCAAACATTGATCATTCGTTGATCCCCTGATCCCGGCAGGAGAAATTTATGAAAGCACTGATTACCGCTACGCTGGTCGGCATCGCCTCGCTGGGCGCCGTGTCAGTCCAGGCGGCCGGCGACCACGCCGGCCATGATATGGAGATGCAGGCAACCACCGCCACAGAAACGCAGTTGGTCAATGGCCAAGTCAGGAAGGTAGACAAAGCAGCCGGTAAGGTGACCCTGGCGCATGGCCCGCTGGCCAACCTGAACATGCCGGCGATGACGATGGTTTTCCGGGTCAAGGATGCCGCTTGGCTCGACCGGATGAAGGTGGGCGACAAGATCCGCTTCATGGCTGAGCAGGTCAACGGTGTAATTACCGTAGTGCATTTCGAACCGGCCAAATAAACCGCGAATGCCCTGGCCTGCTGCGGATGCCCATCACTTGCTGTACGCTGCCGCCAGTCACGGTGCATCCGCTGGATCAACAGCGTCATGGTCCAAGGCCACGTTTCGGTGCAGGCCGGAAGTCGGTGGCGGTCCACTGGATTCCTGGGTACGCCCGGAATGACGGAACGTATGAGTCCGTGTATTTCAGCATGACCGACTAGCTGAAACGGGCCTTGGGAGCCCGGTCGACAGCCTGCGCGAAGTATCGTAGCCTCATCCGCGACGAGACCGTGCAGATCAATGCTGGCGTCAAATGGGCAACGAGGGTGTTCGATACCCTCGGCACCACGTCATTTTCTTCGCCAAAACCACCTCCGGGCCGGCAACGTCATAGTCCATGTCGCCCCGAACCTCTCCGGATCAGGCGGGGAATCCGACATGACCTAACGATGACGCGATTGTCATCCCGTTGTTGGGGTTCCGTCAGCTTGCGGACAGTAGGATTGCCGACAGTCGTTCCCCGAATGACATTCACAGGAGAGAGAAAAATGTTGAAAATTTTTTTGATGGTCGCCGCGATCAGTACCGTTGCCACTTCCGCCATGGCGGTCGACGCCGCCCAGGTGGAAAAATCCATTCCCCTCAAGAACGGCGCGACGGTGTACATCTACAAGGACGGAAAAATGGCCATGGAGGACCAGGTCGGCCGTCCGGCGCGCATGAAGGAGGGCCAAGTCATGGAAACCAAGGATGGCCAGAAGCTGATGATGCACGGCGACGAGGTCGTGCGCCTGCAATCCCTGAAGCAATTGGAGGGCGGCACCACGGAGCACGCCGGACATCGCTGACAGCACTGTTTGCCCAACACAGGCTCCCCGCGGGGGAGCCTTTTGCTTTGGTGCGCCGGGATCGCCGGCCATGTGCGAGCGTCCGCCTGACACAACTGTAATTTCCACGCCATCTTCCTGTTGGGAAGCGTGTCCTAAAGTGAAATCGTGGATGGACGGAGCCAAGCCGTCCAGATCGACCACCGAGCTAACTGAAGGAGAACTGAAATGAAAAAGACCCTGCTACTGAAATCTGGTTGTGTGGTTGCTGCCCTGTGGCTGAGTGCCACGCCAGCACTGGCTGCCGCGACGTATGAGGGAAACCTTTACGAGGTCATCTCGACCAAACCGCAGGTGCGCGGCGCAATGGGGCCGATCCGTTCCGATGAGTCGGTCGAGAGCGAATCCGTCGGCCGCTACGAAGGCGACACCTATGACCAGTTCCGCCTGCCCGCCAAGGCGTTGCGCGGTGCGATGGGGCCGATCCGTTCCGATGATTCAGTCGAGAGCGAATCCGTCGGCCGCTACGAAGGCGACACCTATGACCAATTCCGCCTGCCAGCCAAGGCATTTCGAGGCGATTCCTGAGCGCAATGTAATCAGCCAGCCACCCATTGACGGCCGTCGCTTCCCATGCCCGACAAGCCGGCGGCCCCAAAGGTGGCTGAAGCAAAGGCGGACAAAACCGCGGTCACGCCGCATTACCGTGTCCAAGAGAATTCCGGCATGCTGCAAATGCTGGCGCAGCCCAAAGCGGACAAGCCGACTGCCACCAAGGAACAGGACAAGCACTATCATCCGCGAGACGTGAGGTAGTTATCCGTCGCGGAACCCCTGACTCGGGTCGGTGGTCATTTCAAGCTCTTGCGCAGGTCGATGTGTTCGACGCCCTGACCTCGGTTCCCCCTGACAAACCAGAAACGGCTCCCGCAGGAGCCGTCGGATAAATCAACTCAACCGCGATCAACCGCCGTTGTGTCCTTGGTTCAGCAGCCTGTCGAGGCGCATAACCTCGTCGCCGTGCATGACGATCCTCTTGCCGTCCCGGGTCTCCATCACGGTGTCCGGCTTCATACGCATGGCGCGACCGTAGCGGTCCTCCATGGCCATTTTGCCGTCGGCGAAGATATAGACCGTCGAGCCATCCTTCAACTCGACGACCTGCTTTGCCGTAGCGTGGGCGGCATCGGAAGCAAAGGCGGTAACGGAAACAGCGCTAACTAGCGCCGCCAGCAAGATTTTTTTCAGCATTTCGTTCTCCTTGAATTGCGTTGTACGACATGTCGAATGTTAGTGATGCGGCGCTTTCAGTTTCCCCACCGGCCGGTGACAATTGAGTCAGTCGCCGGTCAGGGGGGCAGCTACCCTTCGAGCCAGCGGCCGCTATTCAGACCTATGCCGCGGGATGGCGGATGGCTGGCTTCCAGGCCAAACCGACGAGCGCCACGCCACAGAAGGCGGCCCCGGCATAGAAGGTGAAGGACGCGCCGAGGCGATCCCACAGCAAGCCGGCGATGACGCTGGCGGCGAGCATGGCAAGTCCGCTCATCAGGTTGAAAAAGCCGTAGGCCGTGCCGCGCAGATCGGCCGGTGCCGTGTCGGCCACCATCGTCGCCAGCAGCCCCTGGGTCATGCCCATGTGGATGCCCCACAGCATCACGCCGATCAGCACCGTCAGCCAATGGTCGTTCGTCGCCAACACCAGGTCGGCGGCAATCAGTACCGCCAGACCCAGCGCCAGCAGCCGGGGATGGCTGATCCGGTCGGACAGTTTGCCGAACGGGTAGGCCGACGCGGCATAGACCAGATTCATCGCGACCATGACCAGCGGCACCAGCGCCACCGCGATGCCGCCTTGCTGCGCCCGCAGGACCAGGAAAGCCTCGCTGAACCGGGCCAGCGTGAACACGGCGCCGACCCCGACTACCCACCAGTAGGCGGCGCTCAGGCGCTTCAGGTTGGCTTTGCGGATCGGGTTGGTGCGCGGCTCGCCGGCCGGCCGCGCCGGCTCGCGTACGCCGAATATCAGCAGCGCGACGGCCAGCAGGCCGGGGATGACGGCGACCCAGAACACCGCCCGGAAGTCGTTGGCCCACAGCAGCATCAGGCCGACCGCCAGCAACGGGCCGACGAACGCGCCGACCGTATCCAGTGACTGGCGCAGGCCGAATGCCGCACCGCGCACCGTGGCCGGCGTGATGTCGGCGACCAGCGCATCGCGCGGCGCTCCGCGGATGCCCTTGCCGACGCGATCCAGCAAGCGGGCCGCGAGCACCACGCCAATGACCGGCGCGATGGCGAACAGCGGCTTGCTCAGCGCGCCTAGGGCATAGCCGAACACGGCCAGGCCTTTGCGCTTGCCCAGATAGTCGCTGAGCGCGCCGGAGAACACTTTGACGATCAGGGCGGTGGCTTCGGCCAGCCCTTCGATCAAGCCAACCATCAAGGCGCTGGCGCCCAGCGTGCCGACCATGAACAGCGGCAGCAGACTGTGGATCATCTCGGAAGAAATATCCATCAGCATGCTGACCAGGCCGAGTACCCAGACGCCGGTCGGTATTTGTCGCAGAGGGCTCTGGGTGGGGAGGGGCATTGTCGACTCGGGCACGGTTGCTCGGCCGCGACGCGGCCTGCGGTCGAGCAAGGCTATCACTGATCCGACGCCGGCTCTCTGCGGGATGGCCTGGCGCGCAGGGCGATGCTGAAATCAGGAAAAATCGCGTAGACCGTGGGCTTGACGGGCCGGCGGCTTGCCGTCGTCCGACTCAGCGCCGCCCGTTTGGCGGACGATTGCAACAACTACCGTTCGCCGGCAGCGCCGCATTCTCGACCTCGTTGCGCTCAGTGAACCGCCACAGGGCGCGCCGCCAGCCGTGCACGCCGCTGCGCAGCACGAGGCCGGCGCCGCTCAGGGCGGCTTCGATCTGTTCGAGCGTTGCCTGGTGCAGGTTGTACTCGATCACCAGACCATCTCCATCCGGGATGGCGGCGGCAATGCCCATCATGCGCCGCAGTTCGTCGGCGGCGCCGAGCAGCGCTGCGCTGCCGGGAGAGACGAAACAGAGCCGGCGTCGCTTGGTAATGGGCGCGGCGTCCTTGTTGCCCACTGGCGCGGTATTGAGCGCCGGCGTAGCGACAAACCGTTCCCGGCATTGGGCTGAACAGAAATGGAATGCGATGCCGCGCCTGCTTGCTGTGGGGGTCGAATCGGCGATGAGCACGGTCATGCCGCACACCGGGTCGCGACTGGTTGCTGGTCGGTTTTTCATCGAATGCTCCTCGGCTGCTGCCGTCAAATATCCACCCGGCGCAAGCGCAGTGCGTTGAGCACGACCGACAGCGACGAGGCGCTCATGGCGAAGGCGGCGAAGATCGGGCCGATCAGGATGCCGAAGAAGGGATAGAGCACGCCGGCAGCGACCGGCACGCCGGCCGCGTTGTAGATCAGCGCAAAGAACAGGTTCTGCTTGATGTTGCGCATCGTCGCCCGGGATAGCCGGCGGGCCCGCACGATGCCGTCCAGGTTGCCCTTGACCAGCGTGAGGCCGGCGCTCTCGATGGCGACGTCGGCGCCGGTGCCCATGGCAATGCCGACGTCGGCCTGGGCCAGGGCCGGGGCGTCGTTGACGCCGTCGCCGGCCATCGCCACCTGGCGGCCCGCCGCTTGCAATTCCTGGATGATGCGGGCCTTGTCGGCCGGCAGCACATCGGCGCGGATCTCGTCGATGCCCAGCCGGGCGGCCACTGCCCGCGCCGTGCGTTCGTTGTCGCCGGTCGCCATGATGATGCGGAAACCCAGCGCGTGCAGCGCCTTGAGCGCTGCCGGCGTGCTCTCCTTGACCGGGTCGGCGACGCTGACCAGGCCGGCGACGGAGCCGTCGAGGACGACGAACATCACTGTTTCGCCCTGGTCGCGGCGGGCATCGGCTTCGCCCGGGAAGTCTTGTGCCGAAATTCCGAGGTCGGCCAGTAGCCGGGCGTTGCCCAAGGCGACGGGGCGGCCGTCCACCCGGCCGGTGACGCCCTTGCCGGTGACCGCCCTGAAATCGTCGGCCTCGGCCAGCGCCACGCCGCGCTCCTCGGCGCCGCTAACGATGGCTTCGGCCAGCGGATGCTCGGAGCCGCGCTCCAGGCTGGCCGCCAGGCGCAGCACTTCGTCTGCGTCATGGCCGGCGGCGGGCAGTACGGCGACCAGTTTGGGCTTGCCGACGGTTAGCGTGCCGGTCTTGTCCACGATCAGCGTATCGACCTTGGCGAAGCGTTCCAGCGCTTCGGCGTTCTTGATCAGCACGCCGGCCTGGGCGCCGCGCCCGGTGGCCGTCATGATCGACATCGGGGTGGCCAGGCCGAGCGCGCAGGGGCAGGCGATGATCAGCACGGCGACCGCGGCGACCAGCGCGTAGGCGAGCGCCGGCGACGGTCCCCAGACTGTCCAGGCGATGAAGGCGAGCATCGCGACGCCGATCACCGCCGGCACAAAACGCCCGGCCACCCGGTCGGCGAATTTCTGGATCGGGGCGCGCGAGCGTTGCGCCTTGGCGACCATGACGACGATCTGGGCGAGCAGGGTGTCGGCGCCGACCTGTTTCGCCTCCATAATGAAGCTGCCGGTGCCGTTGATGGTGGCGCCGGTCACCGGATCGCCGGCCACCTTTTCGACCGGCATCGGTTCGCCGGTGATCATCGACTCGTCGACCGAGGAGCGGCCGTCGACCACTTCGCCGTCCACCGGCACCTTGTCACCGGGGCGCACGCGCAGCCGGTCGCCGACCTGAACGTCTTCGAGCGGGATCTCCTGCTCGCTGCCATCCGGCCGGATCACCCGCGCCGTCTTGGCCGCCATGTCGAGCAGCGCCCGGATCGCCGAGCCGGTGCGCTCGCGGGCGCGCAGCTCCATCACCTGACCGAGCAGGACCAGGGTGACGATGACTGCCGCCGCTTCGAAATAGACGCCGACCGTGCCATCTTCCATCCGGAAGCCGGCCGGGAAGATATCCGGTGCTGCAACGGCGACGAGGCTGAATAGATAGGCGGCGCCGACGCCCATGGCGATCAGGCTGAACATATTGAGGTTTCCGCTGGCGAAGGACTTGGCGCCGCGCACGAAAAATGGCCAGCCGGCCCACAGGATCACCGGCGTGGACAACAGCACTTCCAGCCACTGCGCCGCCGGTTCGCCGAGCGCGGAACGGAGGAAGCCGAGGCCGACTAGCGGTCCCATGGTCAGGACCAGCAAGGGGATAGTGAAGGCGACGCCAACCCACAGCCGGCGGGTGAAATCGACCAGTTCCGGATTCGGCCCCTCGTCGGCGGATGGCACGCCCATCGCTTCCAGAGCCATGCCGCACTTCGGGCAGTCGCCCGGTGCATCGCGCACGATTTCCGGGTGCATCGGGCAGGTGTATCGGGTCCCCCGGGGCGCCGGTTTGGCCGGTGGCGTGCCGGCCAGGTACTGTGCCGGCGCGGCGACGAACTTGTCGTGGCACTTCTGCGAACAGAAGTGATAGACCGTGCCGCCATGCTCGGCGCTGGGCTTGCCGGCGTCCATCGGCACGTTCATGCCGCACACCGGATCCCTGGCGCTCGTTGCCTGGGCGGCATGGTCATCAACGGCGTGCATGTGATGCTCGTGATGCTCGGATGCCGGCCCCGGGTCGGGGGTTCTAGTCGCTTTCGGTTGTTTCGGGCTGTTCATCACGTTCTCCCTGGTTGGCGGTGATTGCCGGCGGTTCAGTCGCTGGGCGATGCATGCTCCTTGCCCCAGCGCGGAAAGAAGGCGGGGGTGGCCTGCGCATAGCGCGTCCACGCCGCGCCGAAGGCGGCCGCCGAATCGCGTTCCTCATGTCGGGCCAGGCGCAGATAGACGACGAGCAGGATGGGGAACATGAGCAGCGTGATCAGTGTCGGCCATTGCAGCAAGAAGCCCAACATGATCAGGACGAAACCGACGTACTGCGGATGGCGCAGCCTGGCGTAGGGGCCGCTGGTCGCCAGCTGGCCGGCGGTCTGGGACGCGTAGAGGACCCGCCATGCCGCCGCCAGCAGCCAGAAGCCGCCGCCGATGAACAGCGTGGACAGCAGGTGGAACGGCCCGAAATGCGGGTTGGTGCGCCAGCCGAACATGATTTCCAGCAGATGGCCGGCATCGTGGGCGAAGAAATCGACGCCGGGGAACCGCTGCGCCAGCCAGCCCGAGAGCAGGTAAATGGTCAGCGGAAAGCCGTACATTTCCGTGAACAAGGCCACGATGAAGGCCGAGAACAGGCCCAGCGTGCGCCAGTCCCGCCGGCTTTGCGGCTTGAAGAAGCTGAAGGCAAAGAAGATGAACAGCGCCGAGTTGATCAGCACCAGCGACCAGAGGCCGTAGGCCGGAGTGGGGTCGGTCATTTTCGTCCGTCACTTTCGGACTTGTTGCCGTGCCCGCCATGGCCGTGGCCGCCGTGCATGAACAGATGCATCAGCGGACAGGCGAGTAGGATCAGGTAGGGTAGCCAGCCGAGCAGGCCGGACAGGTGCATCCGGTGCTCGACGGCCAGGGCCAGCAGGGCGAGGGCGGCGAAGCCGCCGAACACCCAGCGGGAGCGCCGGGCCGTTCTGGCGGCAGCCGCTTCAGGCGGCACATCGTGCGCGGAATGATCACGGGCTTGCATCATGTTCTCCGGAAAAGCTGGGGTCATGAGTCTTGCCGGCGGCGCTTCTAGGTAGAAGCCCCGGCCTGAACAGGACACTCGCTTCCTATCCTGGGCCGCAATTGCTGACAGGGAGATGACCGGGCGGTGACAAATCGGTCATCCGGAGGTCTTGTTCCTGGACATTCAGCAGCGGATATGAAAGGCAGATCGCGGTGCGCCGGCGGGTCGCAAGATTACGAAAATGTAATTTGGCAGTCAGCCTCCCGTTGGGCAAGGCTCCGTAACATTCGGGCCATCGAATCATTGCCTCGGGCCGAGGTGTCTGTGAACCATTGAGCGACCCATGACTTGGTAGTCATTGCTGTGAAAATTACGGAAATGTAATCAATGAGTCAGTCTGTTGTTGGTGTTGCCTGGCCATACTGGCCCTCGATCAATTGAACTAGGAGTCGTTTCGATGGCCAAGCCGATCGCTGTTCTCCTGACGCTGTTTGCCCTTGGCGCAGTGGCTATCCTGCCGGTTGGCGCGGCCGGGGTGGTCGACGTCTATAAAAGCCCTTACTGCGGATGCTGCGGAAAATGGGTCGAGCATCTGCGGAAGGCGGGGTTCGCCGTGCAAACCCATGACGTCAATGACGTGCCGGCAGCTCGTCAGCGGCTTGGCTCTTGCCACACGGCCAAGCTGGCTGGCTATGTCGTCGAAGGCCATGTTCCCGCCGCCGACATCCAGCGCCTGCTCAAGGAAAAGCCGAAGGCCATCGGCCTGGCCGTTCCGTCGATGCCGCCTGGATCTCCTGGCATGGAAAGCCCCAAGCCGGTTCCTTACAACACGCTGTTGGTCCGAACTGGCGACGAAATCACGGTCTTTGCCAAACACTAATTCCCGATGCATCCAAAAGGAGAACTCATGAAAGCACTCATCACTTCGACCCTGATCGCCTTCGCCACCCTGGGCACCGTTGCCGCCCAGGCGGCTGGCGACCACGCCGGCCACAGCATGGCGAGCCAGGCCGTGGCGGCGAGCGAGAAGCAAATGGTCGATGGCCAGGTCAAGAAAGTCGACAAGGCTGCCGGCAAGTTGACCTTGGCACATGGTCCGCTGGTCAATCTGGGCATGCCGGCGATGACGATGCTCTTCCGGGTCAAAGATGCGGGCTGGCTTGATCAGATGAAGGCCGGCGACAAGATTCGCTTCATGGCTGACAATGTCAATGGCGCGGTAACCATTGTGCATTTCGAACCGGCCCGATAACAAAGAGGGCGATGGCCTTCCGGAGTATTCCACCCGAATTGCCCATCGCTTGGTGGAGTCGCGTTTGACAGGGAGGTTGTATGCGACGATTCAGGCTTGTCCCCATTTCTGTCGTGCTCCTGGCCATCGCTTTGGGCACGCCCGCACTGGCACAGGAATCGGCTATCGGCGCCTCAGTCGACAGCCTGCTCGAATTCGCCAGAACGCGGAACCCGGAGTACGCGGCGATGCAGGCGGAAGCCGAGGCCTCAGGCCAACGCACTGCATCGGCCGGGGCGCTGCCCGACCCGAAATTCCGGGTCGAATTGCGCGACATTACCCGCATGGGCGAACAGAACGCCACGCTTTCACCGAGCCGTGTCGGCAGTACCAAATATCTGTTGATGCAGGATATTCCCTGGTTCGGCAAGCGCGACCTGAAGCGGGAAATCGCCGAGTTCGAGGCCGAAGGTGCCAAAGGGCAGGTGCTGGGAACATGGGCCGAGATTGCCGGCCGGATCAAGGTCAACCATGCCCAGTTGTATTACCTCCACGGCAGTGAACGACTCACCCGCGAAATCCTCGACCTGATGATCCGTCTGGAAAAAATTGCCCAGGTCCGCTACGCCGGCGGCCTGGCCGCCCAGCAGGACGTAATTCGCGCCCAGGTCGAACAGACCGCGCTGCGCAATGAGCTTATTGCGCTGGAAACCGAGCGCCATCACCTGCATGCCCGCCTGAATGCCTTGTTGGCCCGACCGACTCAGGCGCCACTGGCTGAGCCGAGCCAACTGCGGCCGCTGCCGCCACCGGCCAAACTCGACTATGTTGCCCTCGAACAACGTGTTCGCACCAGGAATCCCCTGTTATTTACCGACGAGTCGCGGATCAGGGCAGCCGAAAAAAACCGCGATCTGACCTACAAGAATCGCTATCCCGACCTGACGCTCGGCGTCTCGCCCATCCAGTACCAGAACGAGGTCAAGGAGTGGGAGTTGATGCTCGAAATGAACATTCCGCTGCAGCAGTCATCGCGCCGGGCCCAGGAGCGCGAATCTGAATCGATGCTGAACGCGGCCCGAGCGCGCAAGGAAGCGACCGCCAACCAGGTGGTCGGCGATCTCGCGGAAAGCCTGGCCGGAATCGAGGCCGCCCGGCAGACCGAAAATCTGCTGAGCAACAGCCTGCTGCCGCAGGCCGAACTGACTTTTCAGGCGGCCCTGGCCGCCTATGAAACCGGCAAGGTCGATTTCGCGACGCTGCTCGACGCCCAGCGGCAAATCCGCCAGGCCAGACAAAACCGGATCAAGGCACAGGCCGAGGCGCAAATGCGTCTGGCCGAAATCGAACGACTTTTAGGGGAAGAGTTATGAACAAGGGTGCGGGACTGAGCATCGGCGTCATTGCGGTTGCCATCGCGGCCGGTGGCGGCTATTGGCTGGGCGGACGCGGCACAAGCTCCCATGGCGATGCAGTTGCTCCGGTTGTGGCCAGTGTGGCCGAGCCGGTCAAAAAAGAAAGAAAGCTGCTCTTTTACCGCAACCCGATGGGCCTACCCGACACCTCGCCGACCCCCAAGAAAGACCCGATGGGCATGGACTACATTGCCGTCTATGAAGGCGAGGATGACGACGAACCAGCGGCAGCCAACCAGGTCAAGATCAGTACCGACAAGGTACAGAAGCTGGGCGTGCGGACTGAAGCCGCCCAACTGCGCACGCTCGACAAGGTGGTGCGCGCATCAGGCCGGATCGAGCCGGACGAACGCCGCCTGTACGCGATCTCCACCAAGTTCGAAGGCTATGTTGAGCGCCTGCACGTCAATGTGACCGGCCAGCCTGTCGGCAAGGGGCAGGCGCTGTTCGAGGTGTACAGCCCTGAGCTGGTCTCGGCCCAGCGCGAATATGCGATTGCTGCCCAAGGCGTCGAAGCGCTGAAGGAGGCCGGCGGCCCGGCGAGGGACGGCATGCGGCAACTGGCCGAATCCGCCCTGCTGCGGCTGACTAACTGGGACATCTCGGAAGAACAGGTCAAGGCGCTGGCCAAATCCGGCGAAACCAAGCGGACGATGACTTTCCGCTCGCCGGTGGCCGGCATCGTTACCGAGAAAAAAGCCGTCCAGGGTATGCGCTTCATGCCTGGCGAGGCGCTCTACCAGGTCGCCGATCTCTCCTCGGTGTGGGTCGTCGCCGACGTTTTCGAACAGGACATCGGCCTGGTCAAATCCGGTGCCAAGGCCAAGATAATCATCAACGCCTATCCGGGCCAGACCTTCGAAGGCACGATCAGCTATGTCTATCCGACCTTGAATGCCCAGACCCGCACCGTGCCGGTGCGCGTCGAGCTGGCCAATCCGGGGCTGCTGCTCAAACCGGCGATGTTCGCGCAGGTCGAATTGCCGGTCGGCGCCAAAGGGTCGGTGGTCACCGTGCCGATCTCCGCAGTGATCGACAGCGGCGCCCGTCAGATCGTGCTAATCCAGCAAGGTGAAGGGCGCTTCGAGCCACGCGAAGTCAAGCTCGGCGCCCGCAGCGACAATCATGTCGAAGTGATTGAAGGCGTCAGCGAAGGCGAACCGGTGGTGGTGGCCGCCAACTTCCTGATCGATGCCGAGAGCAACCTGAAGGCGGCAGTCGGCGGCTTCGGCCACGCCGCCCATGGCGCAGCCACCAAGGAAGGGCAAGCATCGGCTGCCGTCAGCCACCAGGCCGAAGGCACGGTGGAGGGCATCGATGCGCCAGCCGGCACGATCAGTCTCGAGCACGACCCGGTTGCCAGTCTCAAATGGCCGGCGATGACGATGGAGTTCAAGGCAGCCAACGCGTCGCTGCTGCAAGGGCTGAAACCCGGGGCCAAGGTCGCCGTTGAATTCGTCGAGCGGCAGCCGGGCGAATGGGTGATCACGTCCGTAAAGCCGCTGCCAACAAGCCAGGGAGCCGGCATGCCGGCCGCCGGTGCCAACCCGCACGCCGGTCACTGACCGGCCGCCACGGAGATTCGCCTCATGTTGGCCAACATCATCGAATGGTCGGGCCGGAACCGCTTCCTGGTTCTGCTCGCCACGCTGTTCGTTACCATCGCCGGCATCGTTGCCGTACTGCGTACGCCGATCGATGCCTTGCCCGACCTCTCGGACGTCCAGGTCATCGTCTATACCGAGTATCCCGGCCAGGCGCCGCAGGTGGTCGAGGACCAGGTAACCTATCCGCTGACCACGGCCATGTTGTCGGTGCCGAACTCCAAGGTCGTCCGCGGCTTTTCCTTCTTCGGCGCCTCCTTCGTCTACGTCATTTTCGAGGACGGCACCGATATTTACTGGGCACGTTCCCGCGTCCTCGAATACCTGAATTTCGCGTCCAGCCGCATGCCCAAGGGCGTCACGCCGTCGCTCGGGCCGGACGCCACCGGTGTCGGATGGGTCTACCAGTACGCGCTGCTGGCCAAGGACAAGACTCTGGCAGAACTGCGCACCATCCAGGACTGGTATCTGCGCTATCAGCTAACCAAGGCGCATGGCGTCGCCGAAGTCGCTTCGATCGGCGGCTTCGTGCAGACCTATCAGATCACCGTCGATCCGGTGAAGCTGCGGTCCTACGGCATCCCGCTGATGAAGGTGGCGCAGGTGATCCGCGACTCGAACCGCGATGTCGGCGGTCGTGTCGTCGAGATGGCCGAAACCGAGTACATGGTGCGCGGCAAGGGATATCTGCGCGGCAAGAGCGACCTCGAAACGCTGGTCGTCAAGAGCGACAAGGGGACGCCGGTCCTGATCCGCGACATCGCCCGGGTCGAACTCGCCCCGGACGAACGGCGCGGCCTGACCGAACTGAACGGCGAAGGCGAGGTGGTGTCGGGCATCGCCATGGCGCG
>PHCU01000104.1 GCA_002842345.1 Betaproteobacteria bacterium HGW-Betaproteobacteria-12
GGTGGACTGTCCCAGATAGCCATAGGAGGCGGCAAGGTCGGCCGAGCCGAAAAACACGCCATCGACGCCATCGACCGCCAGAATGCTGTCCAGCCGCTCGTAGCCGGGCCGCGTCTCGACCTGGACGAGCAGGCACATCTGGTCGTTGGCCAGGTGCGCGTAATTGGCGATCCGCCCCCAGCGCGAAGCGCGCGCCAGGGCGCTGCCGACACCGCGAATGCCGGCCGGCGGATAGCGCATCGCCTCGACCAGCCCGCGCGCCTGGTCGGCCGATTCGACCATCGGGATCAGCAGCGTCTGCACACCGGTTTCCAGCAACTGCTTGATCAGCACATGATCGCCCTGCGGCGGCCGGACCACCGGCTGCGTCGGGTAGGGCGCCAGCGCCTGCAATTGCGCGAGGATGCTGCGCAGGTCGTTGGGCCCATGCTCGGCATCGATCAGCAACCAGTCAAAGCCGGCCCCGGCGCAGATCTCGGCGCTGAACGTCTCGCCCAGGCCCAGCCACAGCCCGATCTGCTCGCGGTTGGCCTGCAGTGCGTTCTTGAACTGGTTGTGGGGGATGTCCATTGCAACTCGCTTGAAATTGATCGGTCCGCCCCATTTCGGGACGGTTCGAAATCATTAAACGTGATGCCTGGGATACCGTCCAATACCGTTGGAATCGCTGCTCGATACGGGAAAGGTATGTTTGTCGCCGGGGCAAGTCGGGCACCCGAGCGCTGCATCGCCCGCCGTAAGCGCAGAAACGGACCCGCCTTTGGTCAGCAGGATGCGTCGGATCAAGGTGTGCGCCGGCACCGCAAGCCCGCCGCGACGACGCGTTCGGACTCGGTCACTTCATGTTGCGCGGCGGGAAGCGATGTTCAGGCATTGAACCGTCTTTCCTTCAGCGATTCCGACGGCAGCATGCCGAAAGTCGCCTTGTAGAACTCGGAAAACCGGCCGAGGTGGGTGAAGCCGTATTCCAGCGCCACTGCTGTGACGTTGGCCATCATGCTGCTCGGGTCGGTCAGCGTGGCATAAACATGCTCGAGCTTTTTCTGGCGGATGAAGTTCTTCGGGGTCGTCTTGGCGTTCTTCTCGAACAGCAGATACAGGGAACGCAGGCTCAGGTGCGAAAACTGGGCAAGGTCCTCGGCCGTGATGTCGCGCTTGATATTCTCTTCGATGTAGCAGACCAGGCGCTCGAACGATACCGACTGCAGCGAAGGGGTGCCGAGCGTGACGTTGTGCTTGAGCAGGGTGATCAGCTTGCTGGCGACGACGCGGTTGTAATGCTGCAGCATCTGCGGCGTGGCGGTGCCGGATTCGGCCTCCTCGCAGAGCAGGTTGAGCAGGTGCAGCAAGCTGGCGATTTCCTCGAACTTGTAGGGAACCTGGTTGAACTTGATGCACTCGTTCGGCTTGAACCAGCGATGCTCAATGCAGGCGTCGTTGAACAGGGTCGACGGGACCTTGACGATGAACTTCTCGCAGTCCGCCGAATAGGTCAGGTCGATCGCTTCATCGGGATTGAGCAGCAGGACATGGCCGGCCGACAGGCTGACCGAGTCGCGGTGCCGGTCATAGCGACAGTGGCCGCGCAGGATGAACTGCACGTGATAGATGTCGGGCAGCCCTTCCGAGATGACCCTGGCCTGCGCGCCATAGCTGAGCCGGCAGAGATCGAGGCTGCCGGCCTTGCGATGACTCAGCGAGGCATTGGTGTTGCTGCGCTGGGACAGGCTCAGACCATGATTGCCGACATGCCGGTTTACAAAATCGGAAACCTCGAACGGGCTGACGCCGGAAAAGACATTGCTCTGCTGATTCAGGAACTGGAAGGACATGCTCAGTCCTTCCTCAGGAAAATAGGTGGCGTGCTGCTTCGCGGCAAACGATTGCTCATGAAATCTCCTCCGATGGGGTCGTGGGGCTTGCCTTCCGGAACATCTCGTACGGCTTCTATTGGCCAATTATCGATATATTCAAGAATCTCGAGTTTAGTCAAAACATAATCGGTTGTATATACCGGAATGCAAATGAAAAAAGCCGCAGCGCCTTTCCGCGCTGCGGCCTCGAATTCCCGCTGCCGCGGGCCATGTTTTTCCGGCGTCGGCTCAGCCCAGATCGCCCCCGCCGACCGGCAGGATCGAGCCGGTGATGTAGGAAGATTCGTCGGAAGCCAGGAACAGGATCGGATCGGCCTGCTCGTCCAGCGTGCCGTAGCGTTTCATCACGCTGCTGTCGAGCGACTGGCTGTAGATCTGCTTGTACCAGCCCTTCTCCTGTTCGCTCTGTTCGGCCGTGTTGCGCGGAATGAGGCGCGGCGGGGCCTCGGTGGCACCGGGCGCCGTGGCGTTGACGCGAATGCCGCGTTCGCCATTTTCAAAGGCCAGGCAGGCGGTCAGCGCATTGACCCCGCCCTTGGCGGCACCGTAAGGCACGCGGTTGACGCCGCGGGTGGCGATCGAGGAAACGTTGACGATCGAACCCTTGCCCTGTTCCTGCATGTAGGGCAGCGCGGCACGGCAGCACCACAGGGTCGGGAACAGCGAGCGGCGGACTTCGGCCTCGATTTCATCCTCAGCGTAGTGCTCGTAGGGCTTGGTCCAGATCGTGCCGCCGACGTTGTTGACCAGGATGTCGATGCGGCCGAAGTGGGCCATCGCCGCCGCCATGACGCGCTGGCATTCGGCGAATTTCTCCAGGTCGGCGGTCAGGCTGATGACCTCGGCCTTCCCTTTCAGCGCCTGGGCGACCTCGTGCACGATCTCGGCACGGTCGACCAGGACCAGCAGGCCCTCTTCGGCGGCCATGCGCTCGGCGACCCGCTTGCCGATGCCCTGGGCGGCGCCGGTAATCACGGCGACCTTGTTCTTGAAACGATTCTGCATGTTGGCTCCTCGGTAAGTCCGCGCCTTAGGCGCTGGCGGCAAATTTTTCGTAATGGAAGCTGGCCGGCTGGATGGCACGCTCCCGCAGGTTCTGGGCGACGGCCTCGACCATCGGCGGTGGCCCGCACAGGTAGATGTCCACATCGCCGTCATTCAACAGGGCCGGTTCCAGGTGCTGGGTGACATAACCCTTGCGCGGCTGCTGGCTGTCAGCACTGACCACGACCAGGTCAAAGGAAAAGTGCGGCAGGGCAGCGGCAAAGGCTTCGAGCTTGTCGACCTCGACCAGGTCGGCGTCGGTGTTGACGCCGTAGATCAGGTGGATCGGGTGGGTGCTGCCGCCGGTGGCGACGACCTTGTCGAGCATCGCCAGGAAGGGGGCGAGGCCGGTGCCGCCGGCCAGCATCAGGACCGGACGGGCGATGTCGCGCAGGTAGAAGCTGCCGAGCGGTCCGGCCAGGCTCATCGTCGCGCCCGGCCGGGCCTGCTCGCGCAGAAAGCCGCTCATCAGCCCGCCCGGAACGTTGCGGATCAGGAAGGAAACGGCGCCGTCCTTGGGCATGGAACTGAAGGAGTAGGCACGGTGCTGGGTGGAGCCCGGCACATTCAGGTTGGCGTACTGGCCGGGCAGGAAGGCCAGTTTGTTCAGCGCTTCGCCGGCCAGGGTCAGGCTGAGGGTGCTCTCCGACAGTTGGCGGACATCGCCGATCGTCGCCTCGAAGCTGGCCTGCTTGGTCTTGCAGACCTCGGAAGAGGCGGGAACGCGCACGACGCAGTCGCTCTGCGGGTACATCTGGCAGGTCAGGACATGGCCGGCATCGGCCTCGACCTGGCTGAGGGCATCCTCGATGTAGTCGCCGAGCCGGAAGCTGCCCGATTCGCAGGAGCACTTGCAGGCGCCGCAGGCGCCGTCGCGACAATCGATGGGCACGTTGATCTTTTGCCGATAGGCCGCATCGGCGACCGTTTCGCTCGGCTTGCAGTCGATGAAGCGGGTGACCCCGTCTTCAAAATTGAGGGCGATCTGGTAAGTCATGGTTGTCTCCGTGGGGTGGGGCAATGGCGGGCAGCGGCCGTGCGGACAAACGCCGGTATCGGTTTTGAGTGAAACCGCACCGGTCGTCGGGTTTGCCCGCGCTGGACCGCGGCGCCCGGCCCTCTCGTTAAACGTGGTAAACGTCGATGACGTGGCGGATGTAGTCGGTCTTCAGGACGACCTTCTTGTCCTTGATGATCGGACTGCTACCGCTGACGTCGAGGGTGTAGAAGCTGGTGCCGCAGAAGTGGTCGGTGTGGTTGTAGCGGACGCTCATCGTGTGCCAGTTGAAGCGCAACTTGACGATGCCGTCGGCCTGTTCGAGCACTTCGATGTTGCTCAGGTTGTGCGAGGTCCGGGTGTCCGGGATCGTCGCGCTGGAGCGCTCGGTGCGGATGCGGAAGACGCGGTCTTCGAGGCCGGCGCGGCGGGCGTAGTAGATCAGCGAGACCTGGCTCTGCGGATCGTCGGTCAGTTCGCCGTCGTCGTCCCAGGCCGGCATCCAGAAGACGGCTTTTTCGTCATACAGCGCCAGCCAGTTGTCCCAGTCGCGGTCGTCGAGGTAACGGGCTTCGCGGTAGAGGAAGGCGCAAAGGTTTTCGTAAGAAATGCTCATGCTGTTGTCTCCTTTTATGCTTTTGCTTGTTCGGCGGCCAGGGCCTTGCGCATCTCTTCCAGCCAGTAGCTGTGCTGGGCGACGTAAAGGCCTTCGTCTTCGGTCTTGATGCCGGAAAGGATCGGCTTCAGGCCGATCTTGTCGGCTTCCGCATCCGGGCCTTCGACCCAGTGCTCGGCGCCGCGCGACATGTCGTTCCATTCGGAATAGCCGGCGGTGAAGCCCTCCTGACAGGCGCGGAACTCTTCCAGATCATCCGGCGTGGCCATGCCGGAGGCGTTGAAGAAATCCTCGTACTGGCGCAGGCGGTGCGCCCGGGCTTCCGCCGACTCGCCCTTGGGGGCGATGCAGTAGATGGTCACCTCAGTACGGTTGGCCGAAATCGGGCGGAAGACACGGATCTGCGAACTGAACTGGTCCATCAGGTAGACGTTCGGGTAGAGGCAGAGATTGCGCGAGTTCTTGATCATCCAGTCGGCCTTGGCTTCGCCGAACTCATTGACCAGGCGGTCGCGCTGTTCCATCAGCGGACGATCTTCCGGGTTGTCCCAGCGCGTCCATAACAGCAGGTGGCCGTTCTCGAAGGAATAGGAACCGCCGCCTTTCTTGGCCCAGCCACCGGCGCTCATCGCCTTGATGTCGTCGCCGGCGGCGTCGCGATCCTTCCGCTGGGCCTGGGTGGCGGCGTAGTTCCAGTGGGTGGCGGTGACGTGGTAGCCGTCGGCGCCGTTCTCGGCCTGCAGCTTCCAGTTGCCTTCATAGACGTAGGTCGAGGAACCGCGCAGCACTTCCAGTCCGTCCGGCGACTGGTCGACGATCATATCGATGATCTTCTTCGATTCGCCGAGGAAGTCTTCCAGCGACTGCACGTCTTTATTCAGGCTGCCAAACAGGAAGCCCTTGTAGGACGCGAAGCGGGCAATCTTCTTCAGGTCGTGCGAGCCGTCGCAGTTGAAGCTGTCCGGGTAGCCGGTGGCTTCCGGGTCCTTGATCTTCAGCAGCTTGCCGGAGTTGTTGAAGGTCCAGCCGTGGAACGGGCAGGTGTAGGTCGCCTTGTTGCCGTGCTTGAAGCGGGCCAGCGTGGCGCCGCGGTGGGCGCAGGCGTTGATGAAGGCGTTGAGTTGGTTGTCCTTGTTGCGGGTAATGAAGATCGACTGACGACCGATCTTGGTCGTGTAGTAGTCATTGACCTTGCCGACCTGGCTTTCATGCGCCAGGTAAATCCAGTTGCCTTCGAAGATGTGCTTCATCTCCAGTTCGAACAGCTCATCGCTGGTGAACATTTCGCGCTTGCAGCGAAACAGGCCTTTTTCCTTGTCCTTCTGGATCAGGGTATCCAGATACTCGTTGGTGATCATTGCCGAAGTCTCCAATGTTATTTGCTCGGAGACTCCATCGTAGGGAGGTCGATGCCGGCGAAATATCCAGTTTCTGCAGCATCGATATCCAGTTTCTGCATGCGTGAATCGATTGCATGAAATGGATAAAAGTCCTGCAGAAACTGGATATTGCCGCTGCAGGCAAGCCCATAACCTAGCTCCAGATCGTTTCCGTTTGCCCTGACCCGGTGCGGAAGCCAAGACAACAACCCAACGGAGACAAGTGGCCATGGCTGCCGAAAATCAATCATCAACAACGAAGAACGTCGCCAGCGTCTTCACGCAGCAAGAAGGTGACATCCACCTCGGCGGCATCGACGCCCTGGTCCGCCTGACCCTCGACCAGGTCCGGACCGATGCCCGGCGCGGGCTGAAGACCGGCATGTTCGTCTCGGGCTATCGCGGTTCGCCGGTCGGCATGCTCGACAACGCGCTGATCAAGCAAAAGCAACTGCTGCTCGAACACAACATCAACTTCGTCGACGGCATCAACGAGGACCTCGCCGCTACCGCGGTGTGGGGCACGCAGATGCTGCACACCGTCGGCCAGCAGAAGTTCGATGGCGTCACCGGCCTGTGGTACGGCAAGGCGCCGGGCGTCGACCGCTCCGGCGACGCCCTGAAGCACGCCAACTACACCGGCATCGGCAAGAACGGCGGCGTCCTGGCCATCGCCGGCGACGACCCGAGCTGCAAGAGTTCCTCGCTGTGCTCGCAATCCGAGCCCATGCTTTACCACCTCGGCATGCCCTCGCTGTACCCGGGCAATGTCCAGGACATCCTCGACCTCGGCCTGCACGGCTACAACATGTCGCGCCTCGCCGGCCTCTGGGTCGGCATGAAGATCGTCACCAACGTCGCCGACGGCACCGGCACCGCGAACATCTCGCCGGAGCGGCTGAACTTCGTCGAGCCGGACCTGATGTTCGACGGCAAGAAATTCACGCCGAACATGAATCTCGGCATGAACGTCCGCGCCGAAGCCCTGGAAATGGAGCAGTCGCTGTATACCCGGCGCCTGGAAGTCGCCAAGCGCTATGCCCGGGCCAACAACCTGAACAACGTCGTCTTCCGCAATCCCGATGCCTGGCTCGGCATCATCACCGCCGGCAAGACCTACAACGACCTCAACCAGGCCTTCCTCGAAATGGGCCTCGACGAGGCCGCGCTGCGCCAATACGGCATCCGCATCCTGAAGATGGGCATGCTGTTCCCGATGGAGCCGACCGTGGTCCGCGAGTTCGCCCAGGGTCTTGAAGAGATCTTCGTCATCGAAGAAAAGCGTCCCTTCCTCGAAATGTTCGCCAAGGAAGTGCTTTACGGCAGCGCCAACGCGCCGCGCATCGTCGGCAAGTTCGACGACGAAGGGCAGGAACTGTTGCCGCATTACGGCGAATTCGAATCCGACGTCATCGTCCGCGCCTTGCTGAAGCGCCTGTCGCGCAAGACGCGCGTCGAGTCGGCCGAAAACTGGCTCAAGCGGCTTGACGAAGTGCATGCCCGCAGCAAGCTGCCGACCGCCGTGCGCACCGCCTGGTACTGCTCCGGCTGCCCGCACAACAGTTCCACCGTGGCCCCGGACGGCAGCATCGTCTCGGCCGGCATCGGCTGCCACACGATGGCGATGTGGATGGGGCGCAACGTCGTCATGGGCACCCACATGGGCGCCGAAGGCACGCAGTGGATCGGCATGGCGCCGTTCACCGAAGCCAAGCACATCTTCCAGAACATGGGCGACGGCACCTACGCCCACTCCGGCAGCCTGGCCATCCGCTATGCCGCCTCGACCGGCGTCAATATCACCTTCAAGCTGCTGCGCAACGCCCATACCTCGATGACCGGCGGCCAGGCGATCCAGGGCGAAGTGCCGGTGGTCAACATGATCAACGACCTGCTGGCCAACGGCGTCAAGAAGGTCATCGTCACCACCGACGAACCGGAGAAGTTCGCCGGCGTCAGCCTGCCCGGCGGCACCGAAGCCTGGCACCGCGACCGACTCGACGAAGCGCAGCGCGTGCTGGCGGCGACGCCGGGCACCACGGTGCTGCTGCACGACCAGGAATGTGCCGCCGAACTGCGCCGGGCGCGCAGCCGGGGTAAGGCCGAGGAACCGGTCGAAGTCACCGTGATCAACGAACGCGTCTGCGAAGGCTGCGGCGATTGCGGCGAGAAATCCAACTGCATGAGCGTCGAGCCGGTGCCCACCGAATTCGGCCGCAAGACGCGCATCCACCAGTCGTCGTGCAACAAGGACTTCAGCTGCGTCAAGGGCTTCTGCCCGTCCTTCCTGACCATCACGCCGAATGCGCTGCCGGCAACCGACGGCAAGAAAGCGAAGAAGGGGCGCATCCCGGCCCTCGAGCGCGAACTGCCGGTCCCGGTCAACAAGGTGGACGACAGCCTCGGCTTCGGCATCCACGTCATGGGCATCGGCGGCACCGGCTCGGTGACCGTCGTCGCCACGCTGGCCAATGCCGCCCGCCTCGAAGGCAAGCACGTCATCGGCCTCGACCAGACCGGCCTGGCCCAGAAGGGCGGGGCGGTGATCTCCGACATCAAGATCACCCACGCGCCGTTCAAGGGCTCGAACAAGATTTCCGACGGGCGCGCCGACCTTTACCTGGGCTTCGACATCCTCAACGCGACCGACCCGAAGAACCTCGACAAATGCCATCCCGAGCGCACCATCGCCATCGTCTCCTCGACCGAGACGCCGACCGGCCAGATGGTCGCCAATCGCCAGGTGCTGTTCCCGGCGACCAACGGCCTGACCGCCGGCATCAACCGCGTCACCCGCTCGGCCGACAACGTCTTCCTCGACGGCCAGGCGATGGCCGAAGGGCTGTTCGGCGATGCCATGGCGACCAACAATTTCATGGTCGGCGTCGCCTTCCAGGCCGGCACCATTCCGCTCAAGGCCGAATCGATCGAAGAAGCCATCCGCAATTCCGGCGTCGCCGTCGCCATGAGTCTGGCGGCTTTCCGCTGGGGGCGCATGGTCGTGGTCGACCGCGCCTTCGTCGAGGCCGAGATCGCCAAGGCCAAGGCCGGCAGTTCGGTGATCAAGCTGCATGCCGTGGCGAAACTGTCGGCGGCGGCCCAGGCCATTGTCGACGGCATTGGCGCCCAGGGCGAGGTCAGGCGGCTGGTCGAGATTCGCGTGCCGGAACTGATCGCCTTCCAGGACGAAGCCTATGCCCGGCGCTACGCCGACGTGGTCAAGCGCGTCGTGGCCGTCGAACAGCGCGTCACACCGGATAGCCAGCTGGCCGAAGCGGCGGCGCGCTATCTGTACAAGCTGATGGCCTACAAGGACGAGTACGAAGTTGCCCGCCTGCACACCGATCCGGTTTTCCTGGCCGAACTCGATGCGCAGTTTCCGCAGGGCTACCGCGTCAAGTACAACCTGGCGCCGCCGCTGCTGGCCAAGACCGATCCGGCCACCGGCGAGTTGCAGAAGAAGCAGTACGGCGCCTGGATGTTCAAGGCCTTCCAGCGCCTTGCCAAACTCAAGGGCTTGCGCGGCGGCGTGCTGGATTTCTTCGGCAAGAGCGACGAGCGCCGCCTGGAGCGCCAGATGATCGACGACTACAGCGCCTTGCTCGACGACATCCTGGCCCAACTGACGCCCGACAACCATGCCGCGGCGGTGGAATTGGCCAGCGTGCCCGACGAGATCCGCGGCTACGGCCACGTCAAGGAAAAAAGCATCGTCGCCGCCGCCGCGCTGCAGGCGGAGCGTCGTCAGGCCTTTCTCGGCCAGCGGCCGGGCAAGCGGGTGGCCTGACATGCGCCGCCAGCCCAGCACGCCAGGTGGTCATCGAGGCAACGAAATACGCAACAAAGAGCGCCTGCCAGAGGCGTAGCAGCAAACGGCCCGCGGGCCGGGTTTTTTCGACCCCATAACTGAACGAGGAGCAACAATGGCAACAACAGGTGTAATGCGTCCGGGGCACGTGCAGGTTCGCGTGCTCGATCTCGACGAGAGCATTCATTTCTACAAGAACGTGCTGGGCCTGGTCGAAACCGGGCGCGATGCAACGGGCCGCGTCTATTTCAAGGCCTGGGACGAGCACGATCACAACAGCGTGATCCTGCGCCAGGCCGAATCCGCCGGCATGGATTTCATCGGCTTCAAGGTGCGCGACAAGGCCACCCTGGACAAGCTGGAAGCAGATCTGCAGGACTACGGTGTCAAGACCGAGCGCATCGCCGCCGGCGAGCTGCTGGAAACCGGCGAGCGCGTCCGCTTCGTCGTACCGACCGGCCACACGATGGAGCTGTACGCCGAGAAGACCTGCGTCGGCAATAGCCAGGACAACCTGAATCCCGATCCGTGGACGCCGGAATCCGAGCACGGCATCGCGCCGACCCGCTTCGACCACGCGCTGCTCTACGGGCCGGACATCGAACGCAACCTCAAGCTGTTCACGGAAGTGCTCGGCTTCTACCTCGTCGAACGGGTGCTGCTCGAAGACGGCCAGTCACTGCTGGCGATCTTCATTTCCTGCGGCCACAAGGCGCACGACCTGGCCTTCGTCCGTCACCCGGAGCCGAACAAGCTGCATCACATCTCCTTCCTGCTGCCGACCTGGGAGCGGGTGCTGCGCGCCGCCGACCTGATGTCGATGAACCGGGTGCCGATCGATATCGGCCCGACCCGCCACGGCATTACCCGCGGCCAGACGATCTACGCCTTCGATCCATCGGGCAATCGCTTCGAGACCTTTGCCCAGGGCTATGAAACCTACCCGGATTACCCGGTCAAGACCTGGTCGTTCGAGGAAGTCGGCACCGCCATCTTCTATCACGACCGCGTACTCAACGAGCGCTTCCTCAGCGTCGTGACCTGACGCCAGGCGTCATCCGCATCAACAAGCAGCAGCACACAGCATTTAAAGGACAGATCATGGTTGCAGACAAAATTCTCAATTTCATCAACGGCGAGTTCGTGGCCACCGACAAGTGGTTCGACAACCGGAACCCGATTTCCAATGCCGTCATCGGCCAGGTCGCCGAGGCCGGCAAGCGCGAAGTGGACGCCGCCGTCGCCGCCGCCCAGGCGGCGCTGAAGGGGCCGTGGGGCAAGATGCCGCTGGCCAGGCGCGTCGAGTTGCTGGAAGCGCTGGTCGGCGAAATCAACAACCGCTTCGACGAGTTCCTCGAAGCCGAATGCGCCGACACCGGCAAGCCGCAGAGCCTTGCCGCGCACATCGACATCCCGCGCGGCGCCGCCAATTTCAAGGTCTTCGCCGACATGGTCAAGAACGTGCCGAGCGAGTTCTTCGAAATGGCCACGCCGGACGGCAAGTCCTGCATCAATTACGGCTACCGCAGTCCGGTCGGCGTGATCGGCGTCATCTGCCCGTGGAACCTGCCGCTGCTGCTGATGACCTGGAAGGTCGGCCCGGCCCTGGCCTGCGGCAACACCGTCGTCGTCAAGCCATCCGAGGAAACGCCGCGTACCGCCGCGCTGCTCGGCGAGGTGATGAACAAGGTCGGCATTCCCAAGGGCGTCTATAACGTCGTCCATGGCTTCGGGCCGAATTCGGCCGGCGAATTCCTGACCACGCACCCGCAGGTCAATGCCATCACCTTCACCGGCGAAACCCGCACCGGTGAAATCATCAACAAGGCCGCTGCCATCGGCTCGCGTCCGGTGTCGCTGGAAATGGGCGGCAAGAACGCCGCCATCGTCTTCGCCGACTGCGACTTCGATGCCGCCATCGAAGGCACGCTGCGTTCGGCCTTCGTCAACTGCGGCCAGGTCTGTCTCGGCACCGAGCGCGTCTATGTCGAGCGGCCGCTGTTCGAGAAGTTCGTTGCCGCCATGAAGGCTGGTGCCGAGAAGCTCAAGATCGGCGTCCCGGATGATCCGTATACCGGCATGGGGCCGCTGATCAGCAAGGAGCACCAGAACAAGGTGCTGTCCTACTTCGCCATCGCCAAGGAAGAGGGCGCGACCATCGTCACCGGCGGCGGCGTTCCGGCCATGCCGGCCGAGCTGCAGGATGGCTGCTGGGTTCAGCCGACCATCTGGACCGGCCTGCCGGAAACCGCCCGGGTCATCAAGGAAGAAATCTTCGGCCCCTGCTGCCACATCGCCCCCTTCGACACCGAGGACGAAGTCCTCGCCAAGGCCAACGACAACATCTACGGCCTGGCCACCGCCATCTGGACCAAGGACATCTCCCGCGCCCACCGCATGGCGCAGCAGATGGAAGTCGGCATCGCCTGGGTCAACAGCTGGTTCCTGCGCGACCTGCGGACGCCGTTCGGCGGCGCCAAGCAGTCCGGCATCGGCCGCGAGGGCGGGGTGCATTCGCTCGAGTTCTACACCGAGCTGAAGAACGTCTGCATCAAGCTTTAAGCAACTTCAACCACGACAGAGACAGGAAAAATAATGGATCAATCGACTATTCAAGCGCTGGGCGATGGGCTGTACGAGGCGCTGGTCGCCCGTCAGCCGATCGCGCCACTGACCGCCAGCCATCCCGAGATGACCATCGAGGATGCCTACCACGTGCAGCAACGGATGATCGCCCGCCGCCTGGACCAGGGCGAACGCATCATCGGCAAGAAGATCGGCGTCACCAGCAAGGCCGTCATGAACATGCTCGGCGTGCATCAGCCGGACTTCGGCTACCTGACCGACGGCATGGTCTACAACGAGGGTGAATCGATCGAAATGGCCGGGCTGATCCAGCCCAAGGCCGAAGGCGAGATCGCCTTCCTGCTCAAGAAGGACCTGCAGGGTCCGGGCGTCACCGCCGCCGACGTGCTGGCCGCGACCGAAGGCGTCATGGCCTGCTTCGAGATCGTCGATTCGCGCATCCAGAATTGGCAGATCAAGATCCAGGACACCGTTTCCGACAACGCTTCCTGCGGCGTCTTCGTCCTCGGCGACCAGCTGGTGGATGTCGCCGACCTCGACCTCGCGCTGTGCGGCATGGTCCTCGAGAAGAACGGCGAGATCGTCGTCACCGGCGCCGGCGCCGCCACCATGGCGCATCCGGTCAATGCCATGGTCTGGCTGGCCAACACGCTGGGCCAGCTCGGCATCGCGCTCAAGGCCGGCGACATCGTGCTGTCCGGCGCCATGGGCGCGATGGTCCCGGTGCTCAAGGGCGACAACCTGCGCCTGACCATCGGCGGCATCGGCGGCTGTTCCGTCCGTTTCGTCTAACCCGATTTCACAACAAGGATACCCAGCATGAACCTCAATCAGCAGACCATCGCCGGCCTGGCCGAGCACCTCGAAAGCGCCGAGTTGCGGCGCCATGAAGTCATCAAGATCACCGAAGCCCATCCCGAGATGGATTGGGACGACGCCTACGCCATCCAGGCCGAGATCCTGCGCCGCAAGTTGGCGCGCGGCCACAAAGTGGTCGGCCTCAAGGCCGGCCTGACCTCGCACGGCAAGATGAAGCAGATGGGCGTCAGCACGCCGGTCTTCGGCTGGCTGGTCGACTATTTCAGCGTCGCCGACGGCGGCGAGATCAAGCACGACCAACTGATCCATCCCAAGGTCGAGCCGGAAATCGTCTTCGTCACCAAGAAGGCGCTCAAGGGTCCGGGCTGCCACATCGGCGCCGTACTGGCCGCCACCGATTTCGTCATGCCCGGCATCGAGATCATCGATTCCCGCTACAAGGACTTCAAGTTCGACCTGAAGAGCGTCATCGCCGACAACTGTTCGTCGACCCGCTTCGTGCTCGGCGGCCAGATGACCCCGGTGGCCGGCCTCGACCTGCGCACCTTGGGCGTGGTCATGGAAAAGAACGGCGAGCCGGTCGCCATCGGCGCCGGTGCCGCCGTGCTCGGCCACCCGGCGGCCGCCATCGCCGCCCTGGCCAATCACCTCGGCGCCCGCGGCGAGGAAATTCCGGCCGGCACGATGATTCTCTCCGGCGGCGTCACCGAGGCCATCGCGGTGAATCCGGGCGACCACATCACGCTGCGCATCCAGTCCCTGGGGTCGGTTAGCACCCGGTTCGTCTGAGGCGTCGAAGTTGCTGCACCCGCCCGGGTGCAGCGCCCGATCAGAAGCAGTCAATAACGCAAACCCACAGAAGGAAGAGACAAATGGACAACAACGCCCTGGCCAACAAGGTCGATGTGCACCAGCTCATCGACGAGGCCAAATTCAACAAATTCCACTTCACCGTGCTGTTCTGGTGCGCCCTGGTCATCATTTTCGACGGCTACGATCTGGTCATCTATGGCGTCGTGCTGCCGCAGTTGATGGAGCAATGGTCACTGAGCCCGCTCCAGGCCGGTGCGCTGGGCAGCTATGCGCTGTTCGGCATGATGTTCGGCGCCCTGATCTTCGGCCCGCTGTCCGACAAGATCGGGCGCAAGAAGGTGATTGCGATCACCGTGACCATCTTCAGCGGCATGACCGTCGTCAACGGTTTCGCCACCACGCCGACCGAATTCGGCATCTGCCGCTTCCTCGCCGGCCTGGGCATCGGCGGCGTGATGCCGAACGTCGTCGCCCTGATGACCGAATACATGCCGAAGAAGATCCGCAGCACCATGGTCGCCGTGATGTTCAGCGGCTACTCGGTGGGCGGCATGGCCTCGGCCTTTCTCGGCATGTACCTGATGCCCAACTTCGGCTGGCAGTCGGTCTTCTTCGTCGCCGGCATTCCGCTGCTGTTGCTGCCCATCCTGCTGATGTTCCTGCCGGAAGCGGTCGGCTTCATGATCCAGGGCAAGCGCGATGCCGATGCCGGCCGCCTGCTTGAACGCGTCCAGCCGTCCTATAAGTATCGGGCCGGCGACAATCTCCACTACCCGACCGGCAAGGGCAAGGGCGTGGCGTTGGTCGAGCTGTTCCGCAGCAACCGCCTGCTCAGTTCGCTGAGTTTCTGGGTCGCCTTCTTCGGCTGCCTGCTGATGGTCTATGCGCTCGGTTCCTGGCTGCCCAAGTTGATGGTCAAGGCCGGCTACGACCTGAAGAACAGCCTGGCTTTCCTGCTCGTGCTCAACCTCGGGGCCATCTTCGGCGCCATCGGCGGCGGCTGGCTGGCCGACCGTTTCCACCTGCGCCGCGTGCTGACCATCATGTTCGTCATCGCGGCCGTGTCGATCGGCTCGCTGGGCTTCCTGCCCAAGGAAAACCAGGAACTGCTGTATCTGTTCATCGCCGCCGCCGGCGCCTGCACCATCGGGGCGCAGATCCTGCTCTACGCCTATGTCGCCCAGTATTACCCGCTGGCCATCCGCTCCACCGGCATCGGCTGGGCTTCCGGGGTCGGTCGTCTCGGCGCCATCTGCGGCCCGATGCTCGGCGGCTTCATGCTCAACGCCGACCTTGGCTTCCAGTTCAATTTCCTCGCCTTCGCGGTGCCGGGGGCGATTGCCGGTCTCGCCATCTCGATGGTCGGACGCAGCGCCACGCATGCGCCGGAAGAGCAGAAGAATCTGGCCTTCGCGGCTGGAACCGGGGCCATGGCCGATTGATGGCGGCGGGTGACGAATCCCGGCGATTG
>PHCU01000273.1 GCA_002842345.1 Betaproteobacteria bacterium HGW-Betaproteobacteria-12
ACGCAGTTCGCGGGTCACCGGGCCAAAGATGCGCGTGCCGATCGGCTCGAGCTTGTTGTTGAGGAGAACTGCGGCATTGCCATCAAAGCGCACCAGCGAGCCGTCCGGACGACGCACGCCCTTGGCAGTGCGAACCACCACGGCGTTGTAGATGTCACCCTTCTTGACGCGACCGCGCGGGGCAGCATCCTTGATACTGACCTTGATGATGTCGCCAATACCGGCATAGCGGCGCTTGGACCCACCCAGCACCTTGATACACATAACTGAACGAGCGCCGGTGTTATCGGCGACGTCCAGCGTCGTCTGCATCTGAATCATTTAAATTAACTCCAACTTAATCCGCTTGCGCGGTCAGTCTTGGAACCCGTACGGGTTGAACAACTTCGCAGACCACCGCGAACGGGCGGCCGCAAAAAAGAAGCCGGATTATACCGGCTTCCTTACTGACTGCGCAAGCGCTTTTAAGAACTTTCGTTAGACAACGATCGCCTTTTGCAGAACGCTGGTCACTGCCCAAGTCTTGGTACGGGAAACCGGACGGGTTTCGACGATCTCGACAAGATCGCCAGCCTTCGCCGTATTTCCGTCGTTGTGCGCGTGGTATTTCTTGGAACGAACCATCACCTTGCCATACATGGGGTGCTTGACCTTACGTTCGACGAGGACGGTGACCGTCTTCTCCATCTTGTCGCTGACAACACGACCGACCAGAGTACGCTTGTTGCTGGTGGTTTCGCTCATTGCTGCACCGCCTTTTCACGGATAAGCGTGCGGACGCGAGCGATGTCGCGGCGCACCTTGGACATTTGGCTGGTATTGGACAGCTGCTGGGTAGCAAGCTGCATACGCAAACCGAACTGGGCCTTCAGCAGGTCCAGCAATTCCTTGTTGAGCTCGTCCACGCTCTTGGTTCTCAATTCACTAGCTTTCATGATTACCCCAGATGACGAGTCACAAAGGTGGTGGGAATCGGCAGCTTGGCGGCAGCCAGGGCAAAAGCCTCGCGCGCCAGCGCTTCGTTCACACCATCCATCTCATAGAGGACCTTGCCCGGCTGGATCTCGGCGACCCAATACTCCGGATTGCCCTTGCCGTTACCCATACGAACTTCGGCCGGCTTCTTGGAAATCGGCTTGTCCGGGAAGATACGGATCCAGATGCGACCACCACGCTTGATGTGACGGGTCATCGCACGACGGGCAGCTTCGATCTGCCGAGCCGTCAGACGACCGCGACCGATCGCCTTGAGACCCCACTCACCGAACGACACCTTGGTGCCGCGGGTAGCCAGACCTTCGTTGCGTCCCTTTTGTTCCTTGCGGAACTTGCGACGATTAGGTTGCAACATGTTAAGCACCTGCCTTTCTTACGCGCTTGGCCGGGTCGCCAGCGCCGTCGGCCTTCTTGACCGTACGGGTGCGCGGCTTGTCGCCTTCCGGCTTGCCCGGAGCACGACGCGGACGACGATCATCAGCCACCGGCTCGACAACTTCCGGCTGCTCGTTGCGATCGAGCATGTCGCCCTTGTAAACCCAGACCTTGATACCAATGATACCGTAGGTAGTCAGCGCTTCCGAGGTTGCGTAGTCGATGTCCGCACGCAGCGTATGAAGCGGCACGCGGCCTTCGCGATACCATTCGCTACGGGCGATTTCGGCACCGTTCAGACGACCGGCGCTCATCACCTTGATACCCTGGGCACCGAGGCGCATGGCGTTCTGCATTGCGCGCTTCATGGCGCGGCGGAACATGATGCGCTTTTCCAGTTGCTGGGCAATGGAGTCGGCGATCAGCTGAGCATCGATTTCCGGCTTGCGGATTTCTTCGATCGACACATGGACGGGAACGCCCATGATGCGCTGAAGATCCGTACGCAGTTGTTCGATGTCCTCGCCCTTCTTGCCGATGACCACGCCCGGACGGGCGGAGTAAATCGTGACGCGGGCATTCTTGGCCGGACGCTCGATCAGCACACGACCAACAGAAGCGTGAGCCAGCTTGCGCTTCAGATATTCGCGAACCTTGATGTCTTCCTGGAGCATGCCAGGAAAGTCCTTGCTGTTAGCAAACCAGCGCGAACTCCAGTTTTTGGTGACGGCCAGACGGAAGCCAGTCGGATGAATTTTCTGTCCCATGGCGTTTCCTTAGTTACCAACGGTCAGATAGATATGGCAGGTCGGCTTAACGATCCGATTGCCACGACCCTTGGCGCGGGCGGTGAAGCGCTTCAGCACCATGCCTTTTTCGACGTAGATGATTTTCACCTTCAGTTCGTCGATATCGGCGCCGTCATTGTGCTCGGCGTTGGCGATAGCCGACTCCAGCACCTTCTTGACG
>PHCU01000274.1 GCA_002842345.1 Betaproteobacteria bacterium HGW-Betaproteobacteria-12
GCTTCTTTTGCAGCAACTTCGACCAGCTCGGATTTATTCATCTAAGTGCCTCCTAGTTACCTGTGTTTGATTAAGAAAACTGGCCGTCAGAACGGCAGCGAGGTAAAAGTAGCACACCTTTTCCCATAAGTGTTGGCCCGGAAAGCCTTTATTCATGCCGGTCGCGTCTATTTTGGCGATTTACACACGGCATAGATCGCGGTGAAAAAAACCCCGACTAGGCCGGGGTCTTTTTCAGCCAGCAGGCAGGTCGACTATTTCTTCTCTTCGACGACCGCCGGCTTGTCGCCGTGACTGATGACAACGGCGCCTTCGTTCTGCACACCGATGTGCTGGTCAATGGCCGGCAACTGGTGGGCGATCCCCTTGTGACAGTCGATACAGGTCTTGCCTTCAGCGAAAGCCGCCGGGTGCTGCTTGGCGCCGCGCTTGCCCTGCTCGGTGTAGTCCATGTAGTCGTAGTTGTGGCAGTTGCGGCACTCCTTCGAGTCATTGGCCTTCATCCGCCGCCATTCGTTCTGGGCCAGCTGTGCGCGTTTGGCGTTGAACTTCTCCGGCGTGTCGATGGTACCGAGAATCTTGTGGAAGACCTCGTTGGATGCCTGGATCTTGCGGATCATCTTCGGCCCCCACTCCTTCGGCACGTGGCAGTCCGGGCAGGTGGCCCGAACGCCGGTGCGGTTGGTGTAGTGCACCGTATTCTGATACTCGCGGAAGACGTTCTCCTCCATCTCGTGACAGGACACACAGAACTTCTCGGTATTGGTTGCCTCCAGCGCCCAGTTGAAACCGCCCCAGAACACCACACCGGCGACGAACAGCAACGCTGCGGTGGTCAGTCCGATGCGCTTGACCCAGACAGGCACGTACTTGTCGAGACTCATCATTCCCCCTTCTTGGCTGCCGGCTTGTAGTTGTTTTCGACGAGCGGCTTGGCGTCGAACTGCGGCACATGGCACTGCATGCAGAAGTAGCGCCGCGGCGAGATGTTTTTGTGCTTCTTGTCCTCGCGATCCAGGTAATGCGACTTGGCGACCAGGGTGGCCCCGGTCTCTTCAGCGCGTTCCTTGGAATGGCAGTCCATGCACTTGTTGAAGTTCTGCGTGATGTTGTAGCCCTTGACGCTGTGCGGAATCAGCGGCGGCTGTTTCTGGAAGTCGCGGGGAATGATGTCCGTATCCTTTTCCGGACGGAACATGTCCACCTTCGACAACTGGTCGATCGAGACGTCGCCCCGCTCGGACAGCACCTTCTCCTGTGCCCCTGCGACGCCGACTCCGGAAAGGAGTACTGCGGACGCCAGGGCCAGAGCTGTAATGAATCTCATGATTTCTTACCTCCGATGTGCGGCCGCAGTTGTCGCTGCGGCCGCCTGTCGCTTGTTTTCGTGGTTCGCACTCAGGCGCGGACGACCTTGACCGCGCATTTCTTGTAGTCGGTTTCCTTCGAGATCGGGCAAGTGGCGTCCAGCGTCAGCTTGTTGACCAGACGCCCGGCGTCGAAGAAGGGGATGAAGACCAGGCCGCGCGGCGGCTTGTTGCGCCCCCGCGTCTCGACGCGCAGCTGGATCTCGCCGCGCCGCGAGGCAACCTTGACCTCCATACCGCGCTGCAGCCCGCGCTTCTTGGCGTCATCCGGATGCATGAAGACGACGGCATCGGGGAAGGACTTGTAGAGCTCCGGCACCCGGCGGGTCATGGTGCCGGTATGCCAGTGTTCGAGGACGCGACCGGTGGACATCCAGAGGTCGAATTCCTTGTCCGGCGATTCCGGCGGCTGTTGGTAGGGCAGCGCGAAAATGACCGCCTTGCCGTCCTTGTGGCCGTAGAACTTCACGCCCTCGCCTTTCTTGACGTAGGGGTCGTAGCCTTCGCGGAAGCGCCACAGCGTTTCCTTGCCATCGACCACCGGCCAGCGCAGACCACGCGCCTGGTGATAGGTGTCGAACGGTGCCAGGTCGTGACCGTGACCGCGGCCGAAAGCGGCATATTCCTCGAACAGGCCCTTCTGCACGTAGAAGCCAAAATGCTTCGCTTCGTCGTTATCGAAGCCGGCGGCCGCCTCCGACACCTTGTATTTGTCCACGACGCCGTTGGCGTAGAGCACTTCGAACAGCGTCTTGCCCTTCAGCTTCGGCGCCTTGGCGAGCAGTTCGGCCGGCCATACTTCCTCGACCTTGAAGCGCTTGGCGAATTCCATGACCTGCCAGAGATCGGAGCGGGACTCGCCCGGCGACTTGACCTGCTGGCGCCAGAACTGGGTACGCCGCTCGGCATTGCCGTAGGCGCCTTCCTTCTCGACCCACATGGCGGTCGGCAGGATGAGGTCGGCGGC
>PHCU01000275.1 GCA_002842345.1 Betaproteobacteria bacterium HGW-Betaproteobacteria-12
GCCGTGGTTGGCGGCAAAGCGCGCCACCTTGGGACTGGCCACCCCTGCCTCGGCGTAGACCAGTCCGCCGGCGAAAGTCAGCCGCCCCAGTACGGCGTGCAGGAACACCACGGTGCCGTCGAAGCCGCCATCGCGCACCAGCAGGTTGCTGCCTAGGCCGACGAAGAGCAGCGGCTCGTCGATGCGGGTGGCGCGCAGGAAGGCGGCGAGATCGTCCAGGTCGGCGGGGAAGTAGGCGCGCGCCGCCGCGCCGCCGGCACGCCAGCTGACATGGCGCGCCATCGGCTCGTTGAAACGCAGCTCGCCGCGCAGCGCTTGCGCCAGGTTGTTCATTTCAGACAGGTCCATTCGTCAATTTCCCCGGCACGCCGCCGATGGATCCCGCGCCCATGGTCAGCACCACGTCGCCGTCGCGGGCGACGTTCATGATCTGCTGCGGCATCGCCGCGATGTCCTCGACGAAAATCGGCTCCAGCGCGCCGGTGACGCGGATCGCCCGCACCAGGGCGCGTCCGTCCGCCGCCACGATGGGCGCCTCGCCGGCCGGATACACCTCGGCCAGCAAGAGCACGTCGACCGTCGTCAGCACCCTGACGAAATCCTCGAAGCAGTCGCGCGTGCGCGTGTAGCGGTGCGGCTGGAAGGCCAGCACCAGGCGCCGCCCCGGGAAGGCGCCGCGCGCGGCCGCCAGCGTCGCCGTCATTTCCGCCGGATGGTGGCCGTAGTCGTCGATGAGCGTGAAGTGGCCGCCGCCGAGGGCAATCTCGCCGCAGCGCTGGAAGCGCCGCCCCACGCCCTTGAAGTCCGCCAGCGCCTTGACGATGGCCTCGTCCGGCACACCCACTTCGTCGGCGACGGCGATCGCCGCCAGCGCGTTCTGCACGTTGTGCACGCCCGGCAGGTTGAGCACGATGTCGAGCCGCGGCGCCTGGCCGGGGCGCAGCACGGCGAACTTCATCTGTGCGTTTTCGTGCCGGATGTCCACCGCCCGGACGTGCGCCGATTCCGCCAGGCCGTAGCGGATGATCGGCTTGGCGATGGCGGGCATGATCTCGCGCACGTTGGCGTCGTCCTCGCAGAGGATGGCCGCGCCGTAGAACGGCAGGTGCTGCAGGAAATCGACGAAGGCCTGCTTGAGCCGGCCGAAGTCGTGGCCGTAGGTCTCCATGTGGTCGGCGTCGATGTTGGTGACCACGGCGATCACCGGCTGCAGGTGCAGGAAGGAGGCGTCGGACTCGTCGGCCTCCGCGACGAGGAACTCGCCGGAGCCGAGGCCGGCATGGGCGTCGGCGCTGTTCAGGCGGCCGCCGATGACGAAGGTCGGGTCGAAGCCGCCCTCGGCGAGGATGCTCGCCACCAGGCTGGTGGTGGTGGTCTTGCCGTGTGTGCCGGCCACGGCGATGCCCTGTTTCAGGCGCATCAGCTCCGCCAGCATCAGCGCCCGCGGCACGACAGGAATCTGGCGTGCACGCGCCTCGGCCACCTCGGGGTTGTCCTCCTTCACCGCAGTGGATACCACCACCGCGTCGGCGCCGGCGATGTTGCCGGCGCTGTGGCCGATGCCGACGCGCGCGCCGAAGCCGGTCAGGCGCCGCGTCGCGGCATTCTCGGCCAGATCGGAGCCGCTTACCTCGTAGCCGAGGTTGAGCATCACCTCGGCGATGCCGCTCATGCCCGAGCCGCCGATGCCGACGAAGTGGATGTGGCGGACCTTGTGCTTCACTTGGCCACCTCCATGCATATCGCTGCGACTGCCCGCGTCGCTTCCGGTTTTGCAAGCTTGCGCGCCGCGTCGGCCATCGCCGCCAGCTTCTCGCGCGTCAGTTCGCGCAGCAGCGAGGCGAGCTTCTCCGGCGTCAGTTCCGCCTGCGGCAGCAGGATCGCCGCGCCGGCATCCGCCAGGAAGCGCGCATTGCCCGTCTGATGGTCGTCGACCGCATGCGGGAAGGGCACCAGCACGCTGGCCACGCCGGCCGCCGCCAGCTCGGCGATGGTGAGCGCGCCTGCGCGGCAGATCACCAGGTCGGCCGCGGCATAGCGCGCCGCCATGTCGTCGATGAAGTCGATCAGCTCCGCCCCCAGGCCCGCCAGGCCGTAGGCGGCGCGCAGCGCATCGATCTGCGCGGCGCCGGACTGGTGCGTCACGCGCGGGCGCTCTTCCTCCGCCAGCAAAGTCAGCCCCCGCGGCACGGCGTCGTTGAGCGCCTGGGCGCCGAGGCTGCCGCCCACCACCAGCACGTTCAGGCGCCCCTCGCGCGCGGCATAGCGCTGCGACGGCTGCGGCAACGCGGCGATCTCCGCGCGCACCGGGTTGCCGGTCCATTCGCCTTTTT
>PHCU01000105.1 GCA_002842345.1 Betaproteobacteria bacterium HGW-Betaproteobacteria-12
CTTCATACAGCGCCGGGCGCATCAGGTCGTTCATGGCGGCGTCGATGATGGCGAAATCCTTGGCCTCGCCATGCTTGAGGAATTCGACGCGGGTCAGCAGCAGGCCGGCATTGCCGACCAGCCGGCGGCCCGGTTCGAGCAGCACCTGCAGGCCGCGGCCGGCCAGCTTGTCGAGCAGCGGCGTCAGGTAGGCGGCCACGGTCGGCTGCACCTGGTCGTCGCGGTACTTGATGCCGAGGCCGCCGCCGAGGTCGAGGTGATGAATGCGGATGCCTTCTGCCGCCAGCTGGTCGACCAGCACCAGAATGCGCTCCAGCGCTTCGACGAAGGGCGAGGGATCGAGCAGCTGCGAGCCGATATGGCAGTCGATGCCAGCTACCGTAATGTGCGGCAGCGCCGCGGCGCGGCGGTAGAGGGCCAGCGCGTCGTCGTAGGCGACACCGAACTTGGCGGCCTTGAGGCCGGTCGAGATGTAGGGGTGGGTCTTCGGATCGACGTTGGGATTGACGCGCAGGCTGATCGGCGCCTGCTGACCGAGTTGCCCGGCGACTTCGTTGAGGCGCTCGAGTTCGGGGATCGATTCGATGTTGAAGCAGAAGATGCCAGCAGTGAGGGCTTGCCGCATTTCCGCCGCGGTCTTGCCGACGCCGGAAAAGACGACCTTTTTCGGGTCGGCACCGGCGGCCAGCACGCGCTGCAGTTCGCCACCGGAGACGATGTCGAAACCGGCGCCGAGGCGGGCGAACAGGTTGAGGATGGCAAGATTGGAGTTGGCCTTGACGGCATAGCAGACCAGTGCCCCGGCGCCTGCGGGGTGGGCGGCGAGGACATCATGGAATTCGCCCAGTGCGCTTTCCAGCGCAGCACGGGAATAAACGTAGGCCGGGGTGCCGAAACGTTCGGCGATCGTCGGCAAGGCGACGGCTTCAGCGTGCAGGACGCCGTTTTTCAGGGTAAAGGGGGTCATTGATTCTTGGTGCGAGTGGGCGTGCTAACATCCGCCGCTGTCGTCTTGTCGCTGCCGAGCAGCGGTTCCGGCGCCGGGCCGGGCGGCAGTTCGAGCGAGCCCTTCATGCCGCAGGCGGCAAGGCTCAGGACAATCAGCAGGGCAGCGATTCTGGACATTTTCGGGGCGCTGGCGGCGAAGAGCGGGATGGTATCACGATGGATGACAAGGAATTCAGCGGCCTGGCCGATGCGGCGATGGCCAGGATTGAGGCCGGCCTGGAAGCAGCGGATGCCGATATCGATTTCGAACTGGCGGCTGGTGGCGTGCTGGAAATCGAGTTCGCCGATGGTAGCAAGATCATCGTCAATCGCCACAGCGTGGCCCGCGAAATCTGGGTGGCCGCCCGCGCCGGCGGCTTCCACTTCCGCTGGGACGGCACCGCCTGGCGGGATACCCGCGATGGCGCCGAATTGATGGAAAAGCTGTCGCAGCTCGCCAGCCAGCAGGCCGGCGAGCATATCGCCATGCGCTGATCAGTCGCTGGGCGGCCCGGGGTGTTCGCCAGACGGCGGCAGCGGCACTGGAACCTCTTCCGGCGCGGGAATCTTGCCCATGTTTTCCGTGTAGACGTAGTTGCGCTCGCGGCCTTCACCGTAGCCGACAAGGCCGTCCGGCGGCGTCGGTAGTTGCATCGGCACATCCTTCAGCGCCCGGTTCATGTAGCCAATCCAGATGGGCAACGCCGCCGCGCCGCCGGTTTCGTTATTGCCCAGTTTTCGCGGCTGGTCGAAACCAACCCAGGCGCAACCGGCGACAGTCATCTGGTAGCCGCAGAACCAGGCGTCCACATACTCATTGGTGGTACCGGTCTTGCCAGCCAGATCCTGGCGCTTGAGCAACGTCGAGGCGCGGGCGGCGGTGCCGTAGATGGTTACGTCGCGCAGCATCATGTCCATCAGGAAGGCATTGCGCGGATCGATAACGCGCAGGGCTTCATCGCCGGCACGGACTTCAGCCGAGCGGGCGACGACCCGGTCCTTCTCGTCGCGGATTTCGCGGACGATGTAGGGATTGATCTTGAAGCCGCCGTTGGCAAAAACTGCGTAGGCCGAGACCATCTGCCACGGTGTGACCGAGCCGGCGCCGAGGGCCATGGTCAGATAAGGCGGATGGCGCTCCGCATCGAAGCCGAAACGGCTGGCGTAATCCTGTGCGTAGTGGGGGTCGATCGATTGCAGCAGGCGAATCGAAACCATGTTTCTCGACTTGGCCAGCGCCGTGCGCATTTTCATCGGGCCTTCGTATTTGCCGTCGTAATTGCGCGGCTCCCAGGCTTGCGAGCCGGTCTGGCTGGCCGGGATGACGATTGGCTCATCCTCGATGACGCTACCCGGTCCATAACCCTTTTCCAGCGAGGCGGAGTAAATGAAAGGCTTGAAGCTGGAGCCGGGCTGACGCCAGGCCTGGGTGACGTGGTTGAACTTGTTGCGGTTGAAGTCGAAGCCGCCGACCAGAGCGCGAATGGCGCCATCCTGCGGCGACAAGCCGACGAAGGCGGATTCGACTTCCGGCAATTGGCTGATCTGCCAATTGCCCTTTTCATCCTTCAACAGGCGAATGATGGCCCCGCGCCGCAGTCGCTTGTTGGGTGGCGCCTTGTCGTCCAGCATGCGGGCCGCGAACTTCAGCGCGTCGCCGCTCAGGGTGACGGTTTCGCCGCCCTTGCGGTAGGCCTTGAGTTGCTTTGCATCGGCTGTCAGCACCAGGGCCGGAACGAGATCACCGGCATCGGCGACATCCAGCAAGGCCTCGTCAAGCTCCTCGTCATGGTCGGCGTTGAATTCCTTGGTGTCCAGGTAGGCTTCGGCGCCCCGGTAGCCATGGCGGCGGTCGTAGTCCATCACGCCCTTGCGCAGCGCGTTGTAAGCCGCTTCCTGCTCCGCCTTGAGCAGTGTGGTATAGACCGTCATGCCGCGTGAATAAACGTCTTCCGGGAACTGCTCGGCAGCAATCTGCCGCGCCATTTCTGCAGCGAACTCGGCGTGCACGGCGAACTCGGCCAATTCGCGCTTGATCACCAGCGGCTCCTTTACTGCCGCCTCATGTTGGGCGGCAGTAATATGGCCGAGTTCCTGCATGCGGCGCAGTACGTAGTGCTGGCGAAGGCGGGCGCGTTTCGGATTGACCACCGGATTGTAGGCAGATGGTGCTTTGGGCAGGCCGGCCAGCATGGCGGCTTCGGCAATGGTGATGTCCTTCAGCGGCTTGCCAAAGTAGATCTGTGCGGCTGCAGCAAAGCCATAGGCGCGCTGGCCGAGGAAGATCTGGTTGATATAGAGCTCGAAAATCTGATCCTTGGACAGGTTGCTCTCGATCTTGAAGGAAAGCAGGGCCTCGTACAGCTTGCGCGTATAGGTTTTCTCGCCGGTCAGGAAGAAGTTCCGGGCAACCTGCTGGGTGATTGTCGAGGCACCCTGGCGTTTGCCGCCGCCGATAAGGTTGGCACCAGCGGCGCGCAAGATGCCGAGATAGTCGACGCCGCCGTGTTCGTAAAAGCGGTCGTCCTCAGCTGCCAGGATGGCCTTCTTCATCAGCGGGGGAACATCTCCGATGGCAATGACCGCTCGCCGTTCCTCGCCGAATTCGCCTATCAGGTGGCCGTCAGCAGTGTATATTCGTAACGGAATCTTCGGCCGGTAGTCGGTCAGCACTTCCAGTGAGGGTAGTTTCGGGTAGGCTAGGACGACAATGATCAGTGCGATGGCAATGCCCATCGCAACCAGACCGAGTGCCAGCATGATCGGAAACAGGATGAGGCGCAGCGCCAGGGGCAGGGTAGGCAAGATGAAAATGGCCCGCTCGAAGTGGAGTGGCGCGAATTATACGCCGAGGCCGCAGACGGCCGTGAAAGTGCTTTACATGCCCTATGGTTGTTGCTAGCATCTGAAGTGAATTATTGGTTGTTTTGCTAACTTCGCATTCCGTAAGGACTTTTTGGGGGTCTGGTGGGCTTCGATATCTCCGCGTTGTTTAATCCCAAGGCGCGCCCTTTGCTCGGACTGGACATTAGTTCCTCCGCAGTAAAAATGGTCGAGTTGGCCGCCAATGGGAAGGACGGCTATCGCGTCGAGCGCTACACCATTGAGGTGTTGCCCAAGGATGCGGTCTCCGATGGCAATATTGCCAATCTGGAAGGTGTTGTCGATTGCGTCAGGCGAGCCTGGAAACGACTGGGCACGTCAACGCGAAATGTCGCAATGGCCTTGCCCGGTTCGGCGGTCATCACCAAGAAAATCATCGTTCCGGCAGGGTTGCGTGACGATGAGCTCGAAGCGCAGGTCGAGGCTGAGGCTAATCAGTACATTCCATTCGCCATAGACGAGGTGAATCTCGATTTTCAGGTCATCGGACCGGCGCCGTCGTTACCTGACGAGTTGGAAGTGCTGATCGCCGCTTCCAAGAAAGAGCGCGTCGAGGATCGGGTTGCCGTGGCTGATGCTGCCGGGCTCAAGGTGGTCGTCGTCGATGTCGAGTCGCTGGCAACGCTTTCCGCCTATGAACTTATTGAACGTCAGTTACAGGATTCTGGAAAGAATCAGGTGGTCGCCCTGATCGATGCCGGAGCTAATGTGATGAATCTGACAGTACTGCGCAATGGCCAGCAGGTGTATGCACGCGAACAGGCATTTGGCGGAGGCCAGTTGACCCAGGACATTTCACGTCACTATGGCATGAGCTACGAGGATGCCGAGGCTGCCAAGCGTGCCGGAAATCTGCCAGAAGGCTACGAGGCCGAGCTCCTCAATCCTTTCATGGAAAATCTGGCGCTCGAGGTTTCGCGGGCCCTACAGTTTTTCTTCACTTCGACCCAATTCAATCAGGTGGACCATATAGTTCTTGCCGGTGGTTGCGCAGTCATCCCGGGCATCGACGAAGTCGTGGCGACGCGAACCCAGGTCAACACGTTGATTGCCAATCCCTTTGCCAACATGGTGCTCTCTGATCGAGTAAAGGCGAGAAGCCTGTTGGCTGACTCTTCTTCGCTGATGGTGGCCTGTGGGTTGGCTCTGCGGAGGTTTGATCCATCATGATTCGCATCAACCTCCTGCCGCATCGCGAAGCGGCGAAAAAAGCGCGACGGGAGCAGTTTTTTGTTCTTTCCGGCTTGGTTTTGGCTTTTGGCGCGCTCGTTGTTTTCGCCGTCTATACCTTCATCGGCAATGCAATTGACGATCAGATCGGACGTAATGATTACCTGAAGAAAGAAATTGCCGCTCTCGATAAGGAGCTTGACGAAATCAAGCGACTGAAAGAGCAAACCCAGGCCTTGCTGGCGCGCAAGCAGGTGATCGAAAATCTGCAGCGGGACCGCGGTGAAACGGTCTATTTGTTGAACGAGTTGGTCAAGCAGGTGCCTGAGGGTATCTATCTCAAGTCGCTCAAGCAGAATGGTTTGAACGTCAATATCACCGGGTATGCGCAGTCAAATGCTCGCGTATCGGCGCTGATGAGAAATCTCGAAGCCTCTCCTTGGCTCGAGCAACCCAGATTGATCGAAACCAAGGCAGTCGTGCTGAACGGCCGTCGAATCAACGAATTCGGCATGAATTTCGTCCTGACCCGGGTTGCTGCTGATGCTGGGAAGGAGAAAAAATGAAAACAAAGGATATCTCCTTGCCGAAGTTCGATTTTCAGGCGTTGCTGGACGACTTCCGTTCCCTGAATCCGAACGACCCCGGAGCGTGGCCGGCAGCACCGAAAATTGCTGCGCTTGCCAGTATTTTTATCGTTATTCTCGTGGCAGGGTGGTGGTTTCTTTGGGCGGATCAACTCCAAGACTTGGAAACCAGAGAGCGGGAAGAAGCGTCACTGAAGCAGCAGTTCCTCGAAAAGAAAAAGCAGGCGGTCAATCTTGATCTCTATCGGGAGCAGTTGGCCGAGATTGACCGATCTTTTGGCGCCTTGCTCAAGCAGTTGCCGAACAAGTCGGAAATCGACGCGTTGCTCATAGAAGTCAATCAGGCCGGTCTTGGTCGCGGTCTGCAGTTTGAACTGTTCAGGCCAGGGCAGGAGCAGGTCAAAGATTTCTATGCGGAATTGCCGGTGGCAGTCAAGATCAACGGTGCTTATCATGACTTCGGGGCTTTCGCGGCGGATATTGCCAAGTTGCCCCGAATTGTCACGCTGAACAACATTGCTATCGCACCCCTCAAGGATGGCGTCCAGTTGTCGCTCGATGCAACGACGAAGACCTTCCGCTATCTGGACGAAGAGGAAATCGCGCGCCAGAAGAAGCCGGCGAAAGGAGCGAAGAAGTGAAGCGTATATTGCTCGTCGCTCTTTGCGGCATTCTGGGAGCTTGCTCCGGGGGGGATCAAGCGGAGTTGAGGCAGTGGATGGCGGACAATTCCGCCAACCTAAAGGGTAATGTCCCGCCGTTGCCGCAGGTGACCCCGTACGAGCCGGTGCCTTACGACGTCGAAGGTACGCTCGATCCCTTCAAGGCTGCAAAAATTGAACCAGAGTCCAAGTACAAGCAAGCGGCTGGCAAGGGCGGAGCTTTCCAGCCTGATTTCGAGGCGCGCGAACTGCGCAACAGCCTTCTGGAAAAGTACCCGGTGGAGTCGCTCAAGATGATCGGTTACCTGAACGTCAACAATCGCCCGCTCGCAGTTATCCAGGTTGATGACAAGGTCAAACAGATCAAAGTTGGCGATTACATTGGTCTTGATTTTGGCATGGTCACACGGATCACCGACAAGGAAGTCGAACTGCGTGAATTGATACAAGATTCTGCTGGTGACTGGAGCGAGCGCACCAGTTCGCTGTACCTGCAGAGCAAGGAGGGAAGCAAGAAATGACATTGATTAGAAACGCACTGCTTGCAGCTTCGGCCTGCCTTGCTCTGATAACCCCGCTACGGGCGCAGGAGGCAGCGAATGCCATTGAGGCGATCAATGTTGCGCAGCAGGGAAGTGATATTGCTGTCCGCATAGATCTTAAGGAGGCGCTTACTACGCCGCCCGCTGGCTTCAGCGTTGCCAGTCCGGCTCGAGTGGCCTTGGATTTTCCATCTACCGCCAATGCCCTCGGCAAGAATAGCCAAGTAGTCAATGAAGGCGATCTACGAAGCCTGAATGTAGTTCAAGTGGGTGATCGGACCCGCTTGGTCCTGAACCTCGTACGCAACATGAACTATACGACGCGCCTGGACGGCAAGTCACTCTATGTGATGCTGACGCCAATTTCCCGGGTTGGGGAGTCGCCAACACAACGCGTAACAAGATTTGCTGAAGAAAGCGCGGTAGGCAGCCGCCATGCATTGCGCGACGTGATGTTCCGGCGAGGAAAGGATGGCGAGGGGCGGGTCATCGTTGATCTTAGCGATGCTGGAACCGGTATCGACATTCGGCAGCAAGGCCCTAATTTGATAGTCGATTTCGTCAAAACGACAGCACCGGATCACTTGCGTCGCCGGCTTGATGTTACCGATTTTGCAACTCCGGTTACTAGCGTCGAAACGAGAACGATGGGTGACAATGTGCGCATGACCATCAGCCCGAAGGGACTCTGGGAACATAATGCCTACCAGAGCGACAATCAGTTTGTGGTCGAGGTCAAGCGCATCGTGGAGGATCCTAACAAGCTGGTTCAGGGGACTAAGGTCGGTTATCAGGGGCCGCGCGTCAGCATCAACTATCAGAATGGCGATGTCAGGGCTTTGTTGCGCCTGATGGCGGAAGAGTTGGGTCTAAATGCGGTGATCAGCGAAACCGTTACCGGAACGACCACGCTGGTGCTCAAGGATGTTCCGGCGGATCAGGTGATCGATATCATTTTCCAGCAAAAGGGTCTGGATATGCGGAAAAAGGGCAACATTATCATGATTGCCCCGCGTGATGAAATCGCAACCCGGGAGAAGCTTGAGTTTGAAGCCAAGCAGCAGATCAATGAACTCGAACCGCTGCAGTCGGAGCAGTTCTCTCTGAACTACCATCGTGCCGACAATGTGGCGAAACTGCTGGCGGGCCTTTCGCCCCTCGGTGGCGGCGGGGGAGGCAATACGGCTCTGCGCATGTTGAGCAAGCGGGGTAGCACGATCTCCGATACACAATCGAACCTACTGTTCGTAACCGATATCCCAAGTAAACTGGAAGAGATTCGGGCCTTCATCAAAGCCATCGATATCGGCGCGCGCCAAGTAATGATCGAGGCTCGCGTTGTCGAAGCGAACGATACCTTTAATCGAGATCTTGGTGTGAAGCTCAACCTGATCAATTCGAGAGCTAACCAAATCGGTGGTTCTGGTGTTTTCGCATCGGGAGGAAGACTGGCGCCACCTACTAGTACCACGTCGAGCACAGGGGTGACAACCACAACGCCAGCAGTGCTTACCCAGACACCAATGTTGGGAGTCAATCTGCCTTCCTTCACTTCTACAGGTGGGACCTTTGTGTTGTCGCTGTTCAATTCGTCGGCTACGCGCATTCTGAATTTGGAACTCGCAGCCTTGGAGTCCGACGGTGTTGGCAAGGTCATCTCCAGTCCCCGCGTGGTCACTGCGAACAACGTCAAGGCGAAGATCGAAGATGGTACTGAGGTGCCGTATGTGACGACGCAGAGCAGTGGCGGGACGACGACCCAGACGGTTAGCTTCAAGTCGGCCAAATTGTCACTTGAGGTGACGCCGCAGATTACGCCGGAAGGTACGGTGCAAATGGCCTTGATCGTCAAGAAGGAGGAGCCGGACTTCACTAGGGCCATTTTGGGCAACCCTCCGATTATCAGCTCGATCGTCGAAACCAATGTGGTTGTCGAGAATGGTGGTACGGTGGTCGTTGGCGGTGTCTTCATTACGCGGAATCAGGCGAATACGGAAAAGGTTCCGCTGCTTGGCGATATTCCTTTTTTCGGCTGGATGTTCAAGTACAAGACCGATCTTGGCGAGCGACGCGAACTGCTGGTCTTCATTACGCCGCGCATCCTCTCGGAAAAACTCCGCCTGAATTGAACGCAAGTTACTTGAATCGAAGGGCCGGCACCGCCGGCCCTTTTTTTGTGCGTAGTGCGGACTCGGATAGAATCGTGCCGTGGAAAATCAGCGAAACATCTACCTCGTCGGTCTGATGGGGGCCGGCAAGACGACGGTTGGGCGGCAGTTGGCCCGCCGGCTTGGGCGCCAGTTTGTCGATTCTGATCACGAAATCGTGGCGCGGACCGGTGTGGCCATTCCAACGATTTTTGAAATCGAGGGGGAGGGCGGCTTTCGCCGTCGAGAGGCGCAGACGATCGCTGAACTCACCGAGCTGCGCGGTCTCGTTATGGCTACCGGTGGTGGAGTTGTCATCGATCCGGAGAATCGCCGCCGTCTCCACGACACCGGCTGGGTTGTTTACCTCAATGTGCCGCCTGCCATGTTGTATGAGCGCACAAGACATGACCGCAATCGTCCCTTGCTGCAGGTGGCAGATCCCTTGGCGCGCCTGGAGGCGCTACATGCCGAACGCGACCCGCTTTATCGGGAGATAGCCCATTTCGTCGTCGAAGGGTCGCATCTCGTGGCCAGCGGAATTGTTCATCTTCTCTTGCGAGAATTCAGCCAGATGGAACCAGTATGATCCAGACCTTGAACGTGGCGCTTGGTGAGCGCTCGTACCCGATTCACATTGGTTGTGGGATTCTCTCTGATGCTGGCCTGATAACGCCCCACCTGAAGCAAAAGAAGGTCGTCGTGGTGACCAATACCACTGTGGCGCCCCTTTATCTCGCTGCTTTGCAAGGGGCTCTTGAGCAGGCAGGGGTTGCGGCGTTACCCGTTATCCTGCCGGATGGCGAGCAATACAAGACCTGGGAGACGCTGAACCAGATCTTCGATGCGCTGCTCGGATCTCATAGTGAACGCGGGACCACACTGATTGCCCTGGGTGGAGGCGTGATCGGTGACATGGGGGGCTTCGCCGCCGCCTGCTATCAGCGCGGTATGCCTTTTATCCAGATGCCGACTACCTTGTTGTCGCAGGTGGATTCTTCTGTGGGTGGAAAAACTGCCATTAACCACCCCCTCGGCAAAAACATGATCGGCGCGTTTTATCAGCCACGTCTGGTGGTGGCCGATCTATCCACCCTTGATACCCTCCCCGATCGTGAGTTGAAAGCCGGGATGGCCGAAGTCATCAAGTATGGCTTGATCCGCGATCCGGAGTTTTTCAGCTGGCTGGAGGCCAATGTTGATCGCTTGATGGGCCGGGACAAGACGGCGCTGGCCTATGCCGTTGCGCGTTCCTGTGCCAACAAGGCCGAGGTGGTGGCTGCCGATGAGCGGGAGAGTGGTGAGCGGGCTCTGCTTAACCTTGGTCATACTTTCGGCCACGCTATCGAGACCGGGTTAGGCTATGGCGAGTGGTTGCACGGCGAGGCAGTGGCGGCCGGCACGTTAATTGCGGCGGAACTGTCGTTGCGCCTCGGTTGGCTGGATGACAAGGCATTGCAACGGGTCGAGGGAATCTTCGCACGGGTCGGTTTGCCGGTGACCGGACCGCGGCTGGGTGTCGCATGCTACCTAGAGTTGATGAGCCACGACAAGAAGGTTGTCGACGGCAAACTACGTCTGGTATTGCTGCAAAGTATCGGTCGGGCGGTCGTTTCCGAAGCGGCCAGCGATCAATTGATTGGCGCGGCAATCGAGGCCAGATGCACCTGAGAAGGGAATTTGCTGGCGCCGGTGGGCATAGTTGGTGCGTCGCAGCATCTTGAATTGACAGGGGTTTACCAGTATATTCAGCGGTTGCCTCTAATTTTCGTACAGGCCGATGCAGCAATTATGCTGCTCGGCTTTATTCATCATTGGCCAGTCCAGTCAGGCCAAGTCATTTGAAGGAACGCGTGTGATGGAACGGGCTGTACCTGAGCGGCAGGGTTTGTACGACCCCGCCAACGAGCACGACGCTTGCGGCGTGGGCTTTGTCGCCCATGTCAAGGGCCAGAAGAATCATGGCATCGTCGAGCAGGGTTTGTTGATCCTGAAAAACCTGGATCACCGCGGTGCCGTCGGTGCTGATCCGCTGCAGGGCGATGGTGCCGGCATACTGATCCAGATCCCGGACCAGTTTTATCGCGAGGAAATGGCCAAGCAGGGCATCGCTTTGCCGCCGGCTGGCGAATACGGTGTCGGCATGGTCTTCCTGCCGCAGGAAGCCGCTTCTCGCCACGCCTGTGTCGAAGAGATCGAGCGTTCGATCAAGGCCGAAGGCCAGGTTCTGCTCGGCTGGCGCGACGTGCCGGTTAACTGCGACATGCCGATGTCGCCGACGGTCAAGGCCAAGGAACCGATCATCCGCCAGGTTTTCGTCGGTCGCGGTCCGGACGTGTTCGTCACCGATGCGCTGGAGCGCAAGCTGTACATCATCCGCCGCCGTGCCGCCAACGCCATCAAGTCGCTGAAGCTCAAGCACGGCCAGGAATTCTATGTGCCGTCCTTCTCGGCCCGTACCGTCAACTACAAGGGCCTGCTGCTGGCCGATCAGGTCGGTGTGTACTACCTCGACCTGCAGGACAAGCGCACCGTTTCCGCCCTGGCGCTGGTGCACCAGCGGTTTTCGACCAACACCTTCCCGACCTGGGATCTGGCGCACCCGTTCCGCTACATCGCCCACAACGGCGAAATCAACACCGTGCGCGGCAACGTTAACTGGTTCAAGGCGCGCGAGCAGGCGATTTCCTCGCCGATCCTCGGCGACGACCTGAAGAAGGTGTGGCCGCTGCATTATCCCGGCCAGTCCGACTCGGCGTCTTTTGACAACGCGCTCGAACTGCTGGTCATGGGTGGCGGCTACTCGCTGGCCCAGGCCGTGATGCTGATGATCCCGGAAGCCTGGGAAAAGCATTCGACGATGGACGAGAACCGCCGCGCCTTCTACGAATTCCACGCCGCCATGATGGAGCCGTGGGACGGCCCGGCCGCCGTGGCCTTCACCGACGGCCGTCAGATCGGCGCGACGCTGGACCGCAACGGCCTGCGTCCGGCCCGCTATCTGGTTACCGACGACGACCTCGTGGTCATGGCTTCGGAATCCGGCGTGCTGCCGATCCCGGAGAAGAAGATCGTCAAGAAGTGGCGTCTGCAGCCGGGCAAGATGTTCCTGATCGACATGGAACAGGGCCGCATCATCGACGACCAGGAACTGAAGAACTCCCTGGCCAACGCCAAGCCCTACCGCGAGTGGATCGAGAAGATCCGCATCAAGCTCGACGAAGTGCCCTCCGCCGACGAACAGTGCGTCGCCTCCACGGCGTCCCTGCTCGATCGCCAGCAGGCCTTCGGCTACACCCAGGAAGACATCAAGGTCATCCTCGAGCCGATGGTGCAGAACGGCGAGGAAGCGACCGGCTCGATGGGTACCGACTCGGCCCTGCCGGTGCTGTCGGCCAAGAGCAAGACGCTGTATGCCTACTTCAAGCAGTTGTTCGCGCAGGTGACCAATCCGCCGATCGACCCGATCCGCGAGGAACTGGTCATGTCGCTGGTGTCCTTCATCGGGCCGAAGCCGAACCTGCTCAACACCAACGACATCAACCCGCCGATCCGCCTGGAAGTCTCCCAGCCGGTGCTGACCTGCGCCGAGATCGAGAAGCTGCGCAACATCGAGAAATACACCTCGGGCAAGTTCCGCTCCTTCGAACTGGATATCTGCTATCCGGTGGCCTGGGGTAAGGACGGCATCGAAGCCCGCCTCGCCTCGCTGGCGGCCGATGCCGAAGATGCCGTGCGTTCCGGTGCCAATATCCTGATCGTCTCCGATCGCAAGGTCGATGCCGAACATCTGGCCATCCCGGCGCTGCTCGCCACCTCGGCGATCCACCAGCACCTGGTCAAGCAGGGCCTGCGCACCAGCACCGGCCTCGTGGTCGAGACCGGCTCGGCGCGTGAAGTGCATCACTTCGCGCTGCTCGGCGGTTACGGTGCGGAAGCCGTGCATCCGTACCTGGCGCTGGAATCCATCGAGGCACTGGCCAAGGGCGATGCCGAGAAGGCCGACAAGTACGTCAAGAACTTCATCAAAGCGATCGGCAAGGGCCTCAACAAGGTCATGTCCAAGATGGGCATCTCGACCTACATGTCCTATACCGGTGCCCAGATCTTCGAAGCCATCGGCCTGCAGAAGGCCTTCGTCGAGAAGTACTTCACCGGCACGCCGTCGAACATCGAGGGTATCGGTGTCTTCGAAGTCGCCGAGGAAGCGATCCGCCTGCACCAGGAAGCCTTCTCGGCCGATCCGGTGCTGGCCGGCATGCTCGACGCCGGCGGCGAATATGCCTACCGCACCCGCGGCGAAGAGCATATGTGGACGCCCGACTCGATCGCCAAGCTGCAACACTCGACCCGCTCCGGCAAGTACGAGACCTACAAGGAATACGCCGCGCTGATCAACGATCAGTCGAAGCGCCACCTGACGCTGCGCGGTCTGTTCGAATTCAAGCCGCAAGGCGCCCCGGTGCCGCTCGACGAAGTCGAATCGGCCAAGGAAATCGTCAAGCGCTTCGCCACCGGCGCCATGTCGCTCGGCTCGATCTCGACGGAAGCGCACACCACGCTGGCCATCGCCATGAACCGCATCGGCGGCAAGTCGAACACCGGCGAAGGTGGTGAGGATGCCAAGCGCTTCCAGCCGCTGAAGGCCGGCCAGACGCTGTCGGAAATCATCGGCGCGTCACGCATCGAGCGCGACTACGTGTTCAAGGACGGCGATTCGCTGCGCTCGGCGATCAAGCAGGTGGCTTCGGGCCGCTTCGGTGTCACCACCGAATATCTGGTCAATGCCGACCAGATCCAGATCAAGATGGCCCAGGGCGCCAAGCCGGGCGAAGGCGGTCAGCTGCCGGGACACAAGGTCTCCGAGTACATCGGTTTCCTGCGTCACTCGGTGCCGGGCGTCGGCCTGATTTCGCCGCCGCCGCACCACGACATCTACTCGATCGAGGATCTGGCGCAGCTGATTCATGACCTGAAGAATGCCAACGACCGCGCCTCGATCTCGGTCAAGCTGGTTTCCGAAGTCGGCGTCGGCACCGTTGCCGCCGGCGTCGCCAAGGCCAAGGCCGACCACGTCGTGATCGCCGGCTTCGATGGCGGTACCGGCGCTTCGCCGCAATCGTCGATCAAGCACGCCGGCACGCCGTGGGAACTCGGCCTGTCCGAAACCCAGCAGACGCTGGTGCTGAACCGCCTGCGCTCGCGCATCCGCGTTCAGGTCGACGGCCAGATGAAGACCGGCCGCGACGTCGTCGTCGGTGCCCTGCTCGGCGCCGATGAATTCGGCTTCGCCACCGCCCCGCTGGTGGTCGGCGGCTGCATCATGATGCGTAAGTGCCACCTCAACACCTGTCCGGTTGGCGTCGCCACCCAGGATCCGGAACTGCGCAAGCGCTTCACCGGCCAGCCCGAGCACGTCGTGAACTACTTCTTCTTCGTTGCCGAGGAAGTGCGCGAGATCATGGCTCAGCTGGGCATCCGCAAGTTCGACGAACTGGTCGGCCGCGCCGACCTGCTCGACACGCGTGCGGGCATCGAGCACTGGAAGGCCAAGGGTCTGGACTTCTCGAAGATCTTCTACCAGCCCACCGTGCCGGCCGACGTGCCGCGCCGCCACACCGAAATCCAGGACCACGGTCTGGAGAAGGCGCTCGACCACAAGCTGATCGAGCAGGCCAAGCCGGCGCTGGAGAAGGGGGCCAAGGTCCAGATCGAGACCAAGATCATCAACGTCAACCGCACCTGCGGCACCATGTTGTCGGGCGAAGTCGCCCGTCGCTACGGTCATGCTGGTCTGCCGGACGACACCATCCACGTCAAGCTGACCGGCACCGCCGGCCAGGCCTTCGGTGCCTTCCTGGCCAAGGGCGTGACGCTGGAACTGATCGGCGAAGGCAACGACTACGTCGGCAAGGGCTTGTCGGGCGGTCGCATCATCATCAAGCCGAGTCCGGATTTCCGCGGCGACACCCAGCACAACATCATCTGCGGCAACACCGTGATGTACGGCGCGACCGAGGGTGAATCCTTCTTCGCCGGCGTCGGCGGCGAGCGCTTCTGCGTCCGCAACTCCGGCGGCACGGCGGTCGTCGAAGGCGTCGGTGACCATGGCTGCGAATACATGACTGGCGGCACCGTCGTCGTGCTCGGCGAGACCGGCCGCAACTTCGCGGCCGGCATGTCGGGCGGCATCGCCTACGTGCTGGACGAGGACGGCAGCTTCAAGCAGCGCTGCAACCTGGCCCAGGTGGCCCTGGAGAAGGTGCTGCCG